>JAFLSZ010000038.1 GCA_022510665.1 Lachnospiraceae bacterium | reverse complement strand
GATATTATGCCAATGTGGAGCGAATGTGCAAGGGTAATTAAAGCAGGCGGAGTTCTGATGATGGCTTTTGTTAAAGAAGAACATTTCCTGTTTGATCCGGATTTTAAGAATGAAGATTTCTTGATTTCAAGACATTCTCTGCCTTTTAATCCGCTTAGAGATTTGTCGGAAGAACAATTAAAGGAAAGGCAAAATGCAAAAATGCCCTTGGCTTTTAGTCATACTCTGACGGAGCAAATAGGAGGTCTTATTAACGCCGGATTTGAAATCACAGATATTTACGAGGATTGTGACGGCCACGGTTTATTTGACAAATATATGAATTCTTATGTGGCAGTACGAGCAGTTAAAAAATAAATAAACAACAATTTTACGAATGGCTTTCCGAAAAATCCTTTAAACCTGAATTTGATATGATTTTTAATTCTCTTACCGATTTCGGCGAATATGACCGGAATCGGCAGAGTTTCGCATATCGAATATGATTTGCTGTGGCATGGCGCTGTGTATATGTGTATTTCTTATATGCAAAGCTTTGGTTACGAAACGGTTGATTCTCTTTGGAAGTTTGAGTTTTCGCATTTTGCATACTTTTTTATATTCCGTAAAGAACCTAAAAAATGCGAAAACTCAAGCTTTGGAAGATATTGAAGTTCGGCTTGGAGCAGAAAGAAAAACTATGGAAAATGTTATGAAAGGAAAATTTTTATGCTGAACGAATATGCTATATCAATCAAACAGGAAGAAATAGACTTTCCCAAACGCTTTGCTTCCTATGTGGAAAAAGAATACGGCATTTTATTCTATATGAAAAACAACAAGGATTCCTACGACGGAAATCATGCCTGCATTTATCCGCACAAAATTACGGATTTAGGGAAAGTTCTGGACGATATTAAAGAGTTCTATAAAAAGCTCGGTATCCGTGCGTCGATATATCATCCATATAAAAAGAATTATTTCAGACACAATGAAGAAATTCTGAAAGCACACGGTTATACATACACGCCGGAGGAAGATCACAGAGTCATGCTTTTGACGGAAGAAAATCAAATTATTACTCCAAAACGTCTGGATATTCGCGTTTTAGCCGAATGGGATGAGCGTGTGGCAACGGATATTCTTATCCCAAGCGGCGAGCCGTGGGAAATTGCTGTTACAAAAAAGCGCATTGAAAAAGAAGGTACTTATCTTTTTGTCGGTTATTTGGACAAAAAAGCAATCGTATATACCGACATTCATAAATCAGAACGCGGAAACACACGCTTTGATTACATCGTAACCGCAAAAGAATATCGTGGACACGGCTACGCAAGCGAACTGCTAAGTTTTGTTACGGATTACTGCCGAAAAAATAATTTTCCGGTATGCTGGCAATGGGCGGGGCCGTCGGAGCACATCTGCTATCAGGCAGGTTTTCGTGAAGCATTTACTATGGAAGCGGGATACGCCACGGGGCCGGAATTATAGAATTAGCTGCCGCAGGACACAAAAAAGCGGCAGAGTTTTCGGAAAAACTTACCGCTTCATAATAAGGCAATGCCCTTTTTGTCATGTTGCGAGTTCCAGAGGACGTCCCTCCTTATATAAGCGCAGAATCTGTGCGCCGTCACGTTCCAGTATATAGTGGCGGCCGTCGCAGACAAGCTCCTGACCGCAGAGAATCTTAGGGTTGCGGCGGCTCAGTTCCTGCATAAGTTCCATCCAAAGAGAGTTCTTCCTTTGGGTATCCGTGACGAGATTGACTGCCATGGGTTCCTGGTCCTGGATGGATAAAATTGCTATGCACCAAATGTCTGTGCTGTCGGAGAATGCAGCATGTATGGGGTAATATTCCCTTCCCGCTTTCACCTCATCGCCGCGTATCCCGCTCACATCTCCGGCACGGAACGGAAGAATAACCAAAAGATACACAAAAAAACATGTTCCGATTACCAGCAGGATTTTCCTCTTCGGCTGTTTTCTTTGCTTTTATCGTTGCGGTACAGGTCCCTTTTATATTCTTCATAGCCGTTATCACTCATAAATATCCTCCGGTAAAGCTTACTGGGTATTGAACCTCCTTCGCAAAATCGCTGCTTTGCGACTTGCTCCTGTTTTTAGAAAAAGTTATCTTTGCGTTATTTTACAGACGAAATCACCGAAGATACAACCGCATAAACAATAGTAATCAAAGCCACTGCCAATACTGCATAAAACAGCCAGCCGGTTCCCAGAATCATTTCAGCGGCATAAAGCAAAAAACCTGTGCCTATAAAGGCAAATACAATTCCCGACTGCCTGTAATGCGGTTTTTTATCCATTTTGGCGCGTTCTTCCTTTGACGCATAAAAATATGCGTTGTTCAGCAAAAGACCTCTTTCCTTAAACTGAAGAAAACTAATTACAAAAGAACCGATTGCTGTCAAAAAAAGAACAACGGTAATAATAATTTCAAATATTCCCATACACTACCTCCATAAATTCCGGGCCGCTGCCCGGTCAGCAGTTTAATCTTTAATCCTGTCTGTAGGCTTTTCTCTGCTTTTTATCCTCATACATATGCTTATCTCCCATTTCCATCGCCTGAACCAAGGATGTCTTGGAAGGGTTTTCTACCTCATATACACCGCAGCTTACCTCCGAGGCATACGGCTGGTCGCTCTGCTCATTAATTTTTTGTAATTCCTCCCTCAACCGTATAATAAAGTCATCGCCCCCTCCCGGTTTTTCAATACGCTTTACGACACTGAACTCATCTCCGCCGGTTCTCGCATAAGCGGTATATTCATCGGATACCTTTTCCATTGCGGCCGCTACACGGCAAAGGGCTTCATCTCCTGCCAGATGTCCGTATGCATCATTAATTTTCTTTAAATTATCCATATCAATGCTGATTACCGCCACGCGCCGCCGCAGAGTCGACGCATCCCCATATACCTTCCGCGCCTGTTCCTCAAAGCCGCGGCGGTTCGGAATACCGGTCAGGGCATCTTCTTTATAAAGTCTCCGGATATCTGCCATTGCATTCAGATTTTGGTGCAGTCTGTAATTTTCCAGCGCAACCGCAAAGTTCATCATCCACGGCCGTACAAAATCACTGTAATGACCGCAATTCTCATACGAAAACACCACATAACCCAGATTGTGGTTTTTATAGTGCAGCGGTACAAAATAAAAACTGCCCGCTTCTATTTCGCTACGCTCTTCTTCCGGTATCAGTTCACTGCGGTCAAACCTTTTTTCCATCAGACGCATAGAACCAAGCGGCGTCTTTACGGAACGCAGAATCATTTTTTGCGTATACTCAATACGCATACTGCCGACATTTTGTTCTTCTTCCGTTAATTCTTCTTCCTCATCACATAAGCAGACCCATATCTTTTTGACACTATTATTTTGATTATACTTATAAACCATGCTCAATAATGTCTTTTCGTCAGTAACCCCTTCTAAGTCTGCGTTCATAAAAATAGCCTGTTCCGTAATTTTTTTATATGACTCCAGCTGCTTTACCAGACCGGCCCACTCATTCTTCGTCTTGTGCCGTTTGCAGCCGCAGCTGGTGCGGTATTTTTCTATCACAGGAACATACTGCTTCATCGGCGGATGTTCTCCGCGGTCAACTTCATCAATCAAATCCACCGCACGCTGTGCCAATTCCTCAAACGGCACGCTTACACTGGTAAGCGACGGCACCGCCTGCTGCGCCTCTATCATATCATCAAAACCGGACACACAGATATCTTCCGGTACCCGGATTCCTCTTTCTTCCAATTCCATACAGACGGATAATGCCATATAATCATTTGCACAGACAATAGCTTCCGGATAGGAATCCGTTCTGTTTGCCAGAAAATGATCCACGGCTTCTTTGCCTTTATTTTTCCAGTAATCCCCGTAAAACACCATATTTTCGGTTACTTCTATTCCGCATTCTCTCATAACCCGTTTATAACATTTGTACCGCTTCTGCGCATCTTCCGCCTCCATTTTTCCGGTCATATAGCAGATATCACGAAATTTATGCACATCAATAAAATGCCGGATAATGCGCTCCATTGAAGTGGTCTCATCTACTATAATATTGTAAAAACCATCCATAGCATCTCTGACCGAAACAATCGGACAGGATACTTCATTTAAGCGCTTATATAAATTATCCATACCTCCCGGAACATATAAACTGTCCGGCACTATAATAACCCCATCCAGCTTGGAATAATCCGGCAGAGAAAGAATCTTGCTTTCCCCTTCGGCATACAGTATATTGTCACCGTAAGAGCCGAACATTGTGAAAAAATATACATCGTACCCGTATTCCCCTGCTCTTGCACTAACCGCCTGACAAATTCTGCTTGCAAAATTCTGCATTACATCCCCAATCAAAACACCAATCTTCTTTCTTTTCATTAAGCCTCCTTAATTCTTTCTATAATTTGCACATATTCTTCCCGCAAGTTTCCATACTGACAAAGAATCTGCTCCGTGTCCTTTTCCTCTATCATCCGCAGAATCTCTGTTGCTTTCCGGGCCGCACGTTCAAATCCAAAATTGGCCAGGCTTCCTTTCAGACGGTGTACATACGCCTGAAACGCCTGAAAATCCTTCTCCTCTAAAGCCTTATCCATCTTTTCGACAATTTCTTCTTTGGAAAAAATCCTTACGCACTCTTCCCACAAGTCGAGATGTCCCGCCATCCGCTCTAACAGCCTCTCTTCTTCTTCAAGATACGGCATCATCTTGACATACAATGTATTTCGCATAGACCCTCCCAAAGATTCTAGACTCTTTTTTTACATTATACTCCTTTTTTCCTGCTTTGTCTATTCTTCCTTACAGCTTTTATGCCTTTGGGTGACAAATGCCGCTTTCCCGCATATTATATTAATACAATTATAGCAAAAAGAGGCCTCCCTCATGATTCCCATAATTGATTTGCATTGCGATACTTTGTCAAAATTATCTTCCTCACCTTCCGCGTTCTTCCTGCCTCCCGAAAAAGCCCAATCCCATGTTTTTCTTTCCGGGCTTTGTACATCCGATGTTTTACTGCAATGCTTTGCCATTTTTACCGATTTGTATGAACCGGGAGAGGAAACGCCTGTTTCGCATCTGCTAAAGCAGGTCTCCTGTTTCCGTACTTTTCTGTCCGAAGCGCCGGAAACCTTGGCTCCCGTCCGTACTTACTCCGACATTCTCACAAATAAAGAACAGGGCAAAATTTCTGCCCTGCTCAGTTTAGAAGAAAGCTGTCTGTCCGAAGAAGTGCTTTCTCTTCTTCCGACTCTGTATTCCCTGGGAGTCCGTATGGCTACACTGACTTGGAACTATCCGAATCTGCTCGGAAATCCCGCTTCCGATTTAACTCTGTCATTACCGCAGGACAGGCAGCCCCCTTCCTTCCTTGCAGATGTCCGGCATCTTCACGACGGCCTGACACCGCTCGGCTTTGACTTTGTTGAAGAAGCAGAACGACTCGGTATTCTGATTGATGTCTCACACCTGTCCGACGCCGGTTTTTATAATGTCGCGGCACACAGTAAAAAACCGTTCCTTGCCAGCCACTCCAATGCACGAAATATCTGTAATGTTCCGCGCAACCTCTCCGATGACATGCTTCGCGTACTGGCGGAACACGGCGGAGTTACGGGGCTGAATCTCTGCGAACATTTCCTTGTCTCCGCTCCGTCCTCCGCCGAAGAATTGCTTGACGCGCTTGTCTGCCATGCCAGACATATTGTTTCCGTTGCCGGAATTGACAGTATCGCGCTCGGAACCGACTTTGACGGCATTCCGACAAACGCCGCAATACCGGACGTTACCTGCCTCTCCCGCCTGGAGCGGGCACTGCGGGCTGCCGGATTTTCTTCCGGCGAATTGGATAAACTGTTCTATCAAAATGCGCTGCGTGTATTAAAAGAATGCCTGCCTGCTTAAAGAGAACCGTTTTTCCCGCTCAGCTGCCGGATTTGAATAAATCCTTAAAATTCCCGCGTTCCCGAATCGGATCAAACGCGCTGTTTTTTAATGTCTCAAACAAATCCTCAGCCTGCGTCGTGCTTCCGCTTTTACATATGTCTTCCGTATTGTACTCCACACGGTCAAAAAACGGACTTGTAAAACGGTACATTCCGCTGTGACTGAAAATCTTATCGTACTCGTCCGCGTGATAAACGGCTTTTTTTAACATTTGAACCGCCACCCCGGAATTTCCGTCACGGACTCTGAAAAGCGCCCGCTTCCGGTAGAGTTCCGAAAGAAAGCAGTGATAATATAAATAATTTTGGTCCGGAATCAATACTTTTAAAATTTGTTCCTGCGCGTCACAGGCAAGGTCGCTGTCATTCCCGAGCAAATTCAGCAGATTAAGCATCGCCGTGTCCAACATCCTTTGAGAATGGACAATTTTTTCCTCACCGCGCAGACAGCTTAACAGTATGTCATCCTTGCTTACCGAATAATTTTCCGGATAAAGCTGTGCGTATCTCTTTGCTTCATCTTCTCTTCCTCTAAATGACAAATACTGCACGATACCCTGAACGGAACTTGCCCTGATTTTTTCATCGGAAGCGTTTTCAATAACAACGGCAAAACGTTTAATTGCCCCCTCCTGTTCCGCGGCATATTTATCCTCATCCTCGGAATATTCAAAAGAACGCATCGCCTGTGCCCACGCAAGTCTGTCAAGCCATTTCATATCTCCGGGATATTCATTTACCGCCTGCTGTGCCGTTTCAAATCTTTTTTTCAAATCTCCGTTTTTCCAAGTTTCCCGATACTCCGCTTCCAGTTCCTCATTCCGGATATAATCCGCGTTTTCGTTAAAACAAAACAGTTCATCCGTCGTGACTTTAAACAGCCTCGCCAAAGGAACAATCAGCGATAAATCAGGACTTGTAATACCGGTTTCCCACTTTGAAACAGTCTGGTAAGTAACCCCAAGATAATCCGCCAGTTTTTCCTGCGTCATATCGTTTTTTCGTCTGAGCTCCTTGATTTTCTCTCCTATATAATTCATAGTCGTTCTCCTTTATAAAAGTAAGCGGGCCCTGCTTCTGATATTATTATACATGTAACCGTAAAAGAAACAATACCGCAATTTTTGAGAAAAACTCACTTAAAAAGCGAGTTTTTTGGAGTGCTTATTTTATATGACTGTCTCAAAGTTCAACTATATCTGCGCAATAATCTGTTTTCCGTCCTTTCCTACTATACCGTCTATAATCCTTTCTATATTTTTCGTATAAAATTCCGGGAACTGCAATTCGCTTTTCTCAAACTCTTTTAAAAGAGCGATAAACTTATCAATAAAAATAAAGCTCTCCCGCTGACGTTTATATTCCGCGGAAATATCAAATTCGGGAAATAATCTGCGGTTTTCCTCCATAAAACGTATCTGAAACGCTCTTACCAAATATTCGTTCATTACGGCATAATCCGTATTGTAGCTTTTAGGCATATTCTTGTGGCTCTCAAAAAACTGCACATGATTTTTTAACAGTTCCGTATTCCCTTCAACAATCGGATTTACAAAGCAATGGGCATATTCGTGCGCAATTCCCATAGCAAAAAAATCAAATCTATTGTCCGGTTTTCCGTTTTTATCGTATCTGGGCATACATCGAACAGTATAGGCAATTTTCTTTTCTCCGTGTAATATACCGAATCCGTAGTTTCCCGCAATAGGACAGATTATCAAATGAAATTCGTCAGGCTTGCTTTTGAAATAGTTTTCAATGTACGCTATCCATGTATCAAAATCGCAGGAATTTACATAGTCGAGTATTCCCGCATAATAATTGTTCTGTGTACCGAAAAAATCGTCAAAGCGGCTTTCCTCTGCAAACCGTACCGTTTCTTCTGCCCATAAATTAAACTCATGCAAATCGTCTTGCAAAATATTTTTCATATCCAGAACCGCCCTTAAAGGACGTATATGAAAAAAGTTATTTTCTGTTATTAATTTTTTCGTGGTTTTTACCGCCGCATGAGCTTTATATGACTTAAACCAATCGGATATACTTTTCGAATATATTTTATTCTCAAGATACTGAACGGTATGTTCCTGCTCATCCGCAAGATACAGCAAAACCTGTACAAGTTCCACCTGCTTATTAATTTCCGCCTGCATTTTGTCCTCCTTTGACCGATTATCAAATGTCTTACCGCTTGTTATGCCATTGTCATCAGAAATTCAATTCTTCGGGCGTTATTCGTTGCAGTCTATCTTCTAGTTCTTTAAAATTATTAACCACGTCTCCTTCATATGGTACGTTTCTGCTATTAAACAAAATTGTATTCATTCCTACCTTCCCGGCAGCTCCCAAATATCCTCTCCTGTCATCTACATACAAACATTCCTCTGCATTAACTGCCAGCTTTTCAATGGTAAGCCGGAAAATGCGCTCATCAGGTTTTCGAATTTTCAAATCTCCGCTGATACTAATCACATCAAAGTATTGATTTATATTAAATTTCTCACGCAAATATTTACTCCACCTGCTGGAATCATTTGATATGATAGCTAACTTATATTTCATTCCGGCAGCTTTAATAAACTCTAAAAAGCCGTCATTTAATTCTATCGTATCCAAATAATCCTTTTCAATTTTTTCTAAATCACCTTGAAATCCTATCGCCGCCCACATCTCCAGAGAAGACACTTCTCCCATATTAGCATTATCCCATGGTTTGCGTATTTCTTCCAGCTCAAGATTAGGAAAAGTTTGCTGAATATACGGAACAAAATCATCTCCTGTTTGTTTTACTATTACACCATACATGTCTAATATTATAGCTTTCATTCCGGTTATTTCCCTCCAAACTTTTGGTTTCGATTTATCCATTTCATAGGAAGCGCAATTCGGATTTGCGTCAAAAATATACAACTGTCGGTTGTAAAACCAACACATGTATGATATAATTAACATAACATATTTTTCTGAATTTTTCAATTGATTCGGAAAAGAATGTAAAATTATCTGTTCAGGAGGTACATAAAATGAAATCTTTAAAAGCGAATCTCCAAACTGTTTTGCTAATTGTATTTGAGATTGCGGTCGGCATTTTGTTGTTGGTGAATCCCGAGGAGTTTACGAGAACAGTAATTATTATTTTCGGAATTGTACTTCTGCTTCTCGGCATAACCTATTTAGTTCGTTTTCTGCGCGAAAAGAAAAATAATATAAACAATTCCCCTTCCCTGATTGTTGCCGCTGTGTCATTGATTTTCGGCACGGTATGTGTACTCTTGTCGGAGACGATTATTGATTTGCTTACGGCAATTGCCGTAATTTACGGCATAATTCTCGTAATATCAGGGATTTATAAATTGCAGCATTATTTTCAAAGCAAAAAATCTAAGCTGCTCGTATCTAAGGTGAGCATTATCAGCGGATTGCTTGCGATTATTCTTGGTTTTATCATTGTTGTCTATCCCCAGGACGCAGCGTTCTCGGTATGGATGTTGGCAGGTATTATGCTGCTTACGGAAGCCGTTATTGATTTCATTTCCTTAATTCAGACGGCAAGAAACAACAAAGATTCTAAAAGCAAAGATTCCATTAACAAGGATTCTAAAAACAAAGGCTCCGATAACAAGGCCCCCAATAACAAAGACTCTAAAAATAAAGATTCCAAATAAGAGAAGGCAGCGTCCGGCATAATTGCACGCGGAAGTATTGCTTCACTGCGGTATTCTTTAATTTTTTTGTGATTCCTACTAAAAGAGGCTTCTCAAAATCGGTCACTAGACTTAAAATTAATTTGACCGAATCGGTTAACAAAGCATTTATCTGCGCAAGGAGTATGAATATGGACGCAATTAAAACAATCAATCTGACAAAATACTATGGGAAATCCAGAGGTATTGTAGAGCTGAATCTGTCTATTAAAACGGGAGAGTGCTTCGGCTTTATCGGTCCGAACGGTGCAGGAAAATCCACAACGATCCGCACTTTGTTAGGACTTATTTCGCCGACTTCTGGCAGCGCACAGATTTTCGGAAGAGATATTACAAAAGAGAAGAAAGCGATTTTACAGAATATCGGCTACCTTCCTTCCGAAGCAGTATTTTACTCCGGCATGAGAGTGAAAGATGTGCTTACTCTGTCCGCTGATATGCGAAAGATGAATTGTACAAAAAAAGCGCGAGAACTCTGTGACCGCCTGCAGCTGGATACGTCCTGTAAAGTGGATGAACTGTCTTTGGGCAATCGAAAGAAAGTCGCTATTGTCTGTGCACTGCAAAGCAATCCGGATCTTCTGATCCTTGATGAGCCGACCGGAGGACTTGATCCTCTTATGCAGCGAGAGTTTTTTGAGATTATCAGAGAAAGAAATCGTAATGGCACAACAGTATTTTTATCCAGCCATATACTGTCCGAAATTCAGCGGAACTGTACCCGTGCCGCTATTATCCGGGAAGGGAAACTGATTGCCTGTGACAATGTGGATTCCTTAGCTAAAACCAATACCAAGCGAGTGACGGTACACGGCAGCGCAGTATTGGATGGTCTTGACGGAGTCCGGGACAGAATGGCTCTGGACGGCTCGGTAAGTTTCCTTTACAGCGGCGATATGAACATTTTGCTTAAACGGCTTTCGGCGGGTCATATTACCAATTTGACCATATCAGAGCCGAATTTAGAAGAGATTTTCCTGCACTATTATGAAAAGGGCGGTGATAGAGTATGAGAATCGTAAAACACGAACTTCACCAAGGTAAGGTATCGTTTTTAATCTGGTCGGCATCCATTGGATTTCTGCTGGCAGTCTGTGTTTTTCTGTTTCCTGAAATGAAAGGGGAAATGGACGGCATCAGCGATATGTTTGCCTCTATGGGCTCTTTTACTGCCGCATTTGGTATGGATAAACTTAATTTCGGCACGCTGATCGGATATTATACCATTGAATGCGGCAATATTCTGGGACTCGGCGGAGCGTTCTATGCCGCTCTGTGTGCTGTCGGTATTCTCTCCAAAGAGGAAAAGGAAAGGACAGCCGAGTTCCTGCTGACACATCCTGTAAGCCGTGTGCGTATCATTACAGAAAAACTTATTGCAGTCCTGATTCAGATTACAGCAATAAATCTGATTGTATATGCCATTTCCGTAGGTTCTATGGCGGCAATCGGCGAGACCATTCCGTGGGCGGAGATAAATCTGCTTCACCTGGCATACTACATCCTTCAAATTGAGCTTGCATGCATTTGCTTCGGAATCTCTGCTTTTATGAGAAAAGGAAGCGTAGGGACAGGTCTTGGGATTGCTGCCGTCATGTACTTTTTAAATCTGATTGCAAACATAACCGAGGCGGCAGAATTCTTGAAATACATAACACCTTTCGGATATTGTGACGGCGCTGATATTGTTGCAAACGGCAGCATCAATACAAAATATTTACCTATCGGCGTGATATTAACGGTGGTCGGAATTGCAGCCGCATTTTTCCGGTACACCAAAAAGGACATTGCGTAAATCGATTTACGGAAAGCATGCCTACATCACAATAATTAAAAATTTCACTGAGAAATAATAAAAACAAACCGAACACCAATCAAGATACCCCTTGTATCAAAATTGGTGTTCGGTTATGCTGCGGAAAAAGGGACTTGAACCCTCACGGTCGGGGACCACATGATCCTTAGTCATGCCTGTCTGCCAATTCCAGCATTTCCGCACAATATTTCGCACCTTCCGGACATCGTCCGACGATACGATGCAGTTGAGGGGACTTGAACCCCTACCCACGTACGTGGACATGAACCTGAATCATGCGCGTATGCCAATTCCGCCACAACTGCGAACTGCCTTATTATATTACCACCCTTTTGAGGAATTGTCAACTATAATTTTCATAAATTTTTTTGACATGGAAATTCAACTGATATTTAAAGGCCCGGTCACCGTTTTTATGTAACCGAGCCTTCCTTTTATTCTCCTATTAAATGTCTCCAGGCCCACACCGTGAGAACCCATATACTTTACCGCTTTCCGCTCCCACAATCACTCTTGTATCTATATCCCAAATAGTGTGTTCCTCCTCATGTGGGCAGAAAGTAATCCGCCATGCCTGTTGTCCTAATGGGATACGATTATCAGTTTCTGGAATATACTGCTCAGATAACAGATTTCTAATATCCCTGGCATCTCGTAAACCGAAATTATCCAAATATACATAGCTATGCTCTATAAGTTGATTTTCTCCCTTGCTTACCCTTAAATTTCTGTACAAAATCGCCCGAATTATCATATCCTCTGCTGTATACTCATACTCTGCTTTCGGCTCTTCTTTATAGTCCACAACTGCGTCCACACTATCCCACCCGCCAAGCACATCTTGATTCTCATCTTCTACAACAAAATGTACCGAACGGGTTCCTTCATCATTTTGAAAAGACACATACCATATATACTTCGTTCTGTCGCCATCCAACATCGTTTCCAACTCTACGACTTGATACTCTGCTGTATGGTTACTCCAAGACTGCCATTCGTCAAACTCTTCTACAAGATATTGCTGTCCGTTCGCCAATACAGCCTCAATCGCCGTTTCACTTGTCATTTTCGGCTCATATCCTTTACAGCCGCATAAAAGCGCGATGATAAACAAAACGGAACAAAAACCAATACGCCGCATAAAAGCACCTCCTCTTTCAAAATCGAAAAATCCACCCCCACTTACAAAATGAAGAGGCTTCATTGATTAGCATCGTTTATAACTTCCTTATCATCTTTTGTAATCATTATCAGCTCCGGTCGATCGTTCTTGTAAACATACAGATAAATAATTTCTCCATTCCGGTAACTTTCTACTTCCATAACCGGCCACTCCAACGCAACCTCCCTTCTTTTCCCATCTGTGACATCAACAATGTTCAACACATTTTCTTCGGATAGATGGTATATATGGCTTTCGTCCACACACACCAACCGTTCCGTGCCGCACAGCATCTCCGTCATTTCGCCGGATGCTATTTCATAAGCATAAATCACTTGTTCCAAAGACTCTATATATAGCTTTGACCTGAAAGCAAATACCCTGCTTACAAGAAAGTCACATAGTTTTTCTTCCTTACCACTATTCAAATCCACGCAAAACAGTTCATAACGGTCACTTATATAAAATAACGCACTCTGAAAAAACGCGAAGTCTTTTGCCATACCCGCTACTAAAACAGACTCTTTCCCATTCTTCCTATTCACCTGATAAAACCGATTCTCTTTGTACAGTATTATGTTGTCTCCGCTGACATAAAAGGAGTCAATTCCCCCTTGCCTCGTACCCCCGGTTGTACTAAGCTCCCGCAAATAAGGATACCCGACTATGGAATTGCCCAATTCTTTATAGATGCTTACTGTTTCGAATGTCCGTAAATTCGTTTTACATATTTCAAACGCATTCTTTTCGGCATAATTTTTTAAATAGTACAACTCCTCTCCTGCCAAATATCCTAACTGCACGGTATATGGCTCACAGCCGTAAAAGGCATCATGGAGCAGTGCCTCACTGCTGTCTCCTGTCATAACCCGTGGAATATCCGATACATCAATCACACAGTTCTCGTTCGCAATCATCATGTTAATATTGAACCAATTATTCACACCTTCTTCTGTCTGCACTTTCCCACAGCCGACCAAAAAGAACAGCGTCCCAAAGCATAATAGTTTCCCCTTTTTACAATAAATCACATATCCGAGAAAAACCAATCCCAAAATAAACAGACAGTATACAAGCAAATGCATCTTTATCGTTGCTTCATCCATGAAATACGGTGCCGATGACTCCTTTATCCGAATTCCGACTACATACCCTGTCCTTGTAAGCAGAGTTGTCAGATTCGGGTGTTTTGCCAATGTATACTCTTCAAACATATAATACGGTAACATAAGCACGGATAAAAACACAATAATCGCCGGAATCATCTTTTTCATTATCAAGGTAATTACAACAAGAACTGCCGATGTCAACATCCCGCCGATTGCCGTAATCCAAAAGCTTGTCATAAGATGCTGTCCGATAGTCAGTAACGATACATTCTCCATAAAGATGTGCAAGCTCTGTAACGGATAATCACTGTGTTCTATCCCAAATCGGATTTGTACCGTCAACAAATCTACGGCAAAGAAAAGCTCTGCTGTTACGAACGAGAACACTACGGCAAACACAATCTTCGTAAAATAGAGCTTTCCTCTTCCGTTTTTTGATAATAAGTTCAATACGTCCATCTTTGTTTCGTATTCCCTTACAAATAACGGTGCCATTACCAATATCAACACAACCAGATACATATAATCTAATTTCATGTTTTGAAACAATGATACCCACCCGTTGGTATACATAAAGTATCGTCGTTCCGGATTCTCTTTGATATAATTTAACTGATTGTTCAAAGCCTTCATTACTTCTTTCTGTTCCAAAACCTCATAGCACTCCAACAGCCCGTCCACATAATCCTTCTGCCGGAGAACGCCGTCCTCCACTCCGAGTGCCAATTGCACAATCCTATCCTCCGCCTCTTGTTGTTGCGCATTCATCTGCAAGACTCTGCTTTCGAACTCTTTAGAAACCGCTCCCCCAAATTCATCAATAAATTCCAAATAATCCTCTTTTATCAATTCAACCAAGCTGTTTACCCCGGAAGAATTCTCTGTCAAAAAAACACCCGAAAGTAAACGTACAATCAGCAGCACCAACACAATGACGCCTATATGATACTTTTTTATATTCTTTTTTATCTCTTCCTTAAATACATTCATACAACTCCGTTTTTTCCCCTTACATTCCTTTCTTCATTAGTCTTTCCGATATACTTGTTCTCCTGTTTTTCAAAAACAGAAACAGTAACATTCCCAAAAGAGCTAATACAACAACAGCCACATAAACTACAATTAAAGAAACAGGCTGATTAAAAATATTCACCACGTGATAACCTGAAAACAAATTATGGTTGACTAAAAGAAGTACCGGATTAAACACCCATCTCGTATTCTCACATACAAACACAAATAAAACAAACGACGATGCACTGAAAATCACCGTATATATTTGATTTAAAAAAAGATAGGAAAAGCCAAAAGTCAACACCGTAAAAAACTGAAATCCGATTATTTTTATGGCAACCGCCACTATTTGATAGCCAATAATAGACCAGTCTACCGGGGTATTTTTATAAGCCATAATACTGAATAAAGGATCCGATAGTCCTTCCATCTCATAAAAAAGATGAAAAAAAGCTAAATCAGAGGCATAAAACAGCAAAGAAAGCAGCGTTGTAATGAACAACAGAAAGACCAATTTGGTTCCGAGTAACCTCGCTCTCCCATAAGAACTGCAATCTATCACATAATTCATTTTCGTCTTATTTTCGACAAAAATAAGTTCGGTGGATATCAATAAGATTAGTAAAATGATAAATACACTGGAAAAATCATATTCCAGATATCGCTCTATCGCATCCTTATGATAATAATTTTGAATCTTTCGGCCGCCGTATTTTTCCATGATTGCCTGATTGTTTTTTACATCAAATGTATTGTCTTTATCCTCAAAAAACAATACATTTTCAGATGCACGTTGTACAATATCACGACAATAATATCGGTACTCATACAACTCTTTCCATTCTGTAAAAAGCTTCAAAAACATAATATAATCACCGTGGATATAGCCGGTATAGGTATCCTCCGTATTTTCTTCCCTGCTATAGGTTCCTTCCTCGATAATCCCTTTATATCTCACATAATTATCGACCACAAATCCGATTTTTTCGTCCGTCAGTTCTCCCTTTAACTCCTGATACAACCGAGCCTCCCCTTCGCTTATAGCAGGGTCATGCGCTCCCAATTGACTGATTCGATAACAGTTTACACATAGGAAAACAAACATCAGACCCAAAAAGACTTTATTATGCAAAACCTTTTTTACCTCATAATACACGCCTTTTATCATACTTCTTCTCCGCTTTGTGTATGTAATAAAAAGACATCCTCCAGCGTCGGTGCCACTAGCACCGCATTTGCCGGAAGTGTTTTATCACTTATAATTCTGTATTGGTACTTATTATTGTTTACCACCACATTACTGATGTGATACTCTTGCTCTATCTCAGTCTTACAATCACACTCCGTTGTGATAAGCGCAACTCTCCCATCCAAATCGTTCATAAGCTTTTCCGGACTTCCACCCTCAATCAGCCTTCCCTTATGCAACAGTAATACCTTGCTGGCAATACTTTCCACGTCGGGAACAATATGCGTAGCAAGAATCACAACACGGTCCTTGGACAACTCGGAAATCAGATTTCGAAACCGGATTCGCTCTAACGGGTCCAGTCCGGCTGTCGGTTCATCCAAAATCAATATCTTCGGATTATTAATAATTGCCTGCGCAATTCCGATTCGCTGCTTCATTCCGCCGGAATAATGCCCGATTTTTTCATTCCGGTGTTCTGTCAAATTCACAATTCTAAGTACTTCCGAAATTATCTCTTTTTGTTTTCTTGCCGGAATCCCCTTAATTGTACACATGTAATTCAGAAATTCCATTCCGGTAAAATTGGGATAATAACTGGTATATTGCGGCATAAACCCCAAATCATCATGATACCGGTTCTTGCGTTCTCTGATATCCGTTCCCCGGTAAGTTACCTTTCCCCCGCTCGGAGGAATCAATCCGGTAATAATGTGAATCAGCGTTGTCTTTCCCGCTCCGTTCGGTCCTAACAATCCGTAAATTCCATTCTCAAACTTCAGGTTGATAGCATACAAAACTTGCTTTTTCCCGTAGTTTTTATTCACATTTGTAACTTCAAGCATGAAATACTCCCCGCTTCCTATTGAAATAGAGTTATCGATGCCGTTTTTTCTACCAGCCGGTCCGCATCATTCCCCATAGAATCGAGTGGACACAAAATTGCATATACGCAACTGTAATCAGAAATCAACTCTTCCGAAAAATCTAGGTCCATGACCGCCATCTGCTCGTTTTTCATCGTTACATCAATATACTCTGCTCCGGAAAACGCTGCAACCGGATGATGATCAACAAACAAACTCACCCTATAAGAGCACTCTTTCCCGCCAAACAAGACAAGCTGTGTATTTTCGCCTCCGTCAAATCGCTCGGTTTCCGTTCCGTTTTGATAGAATTTACTATACAAAACTGTTTCATACTGCTTCACTACCGTCCCGTCACGATTCACTCTGACGTACTGCTCTTTTATGTCTTCCGGAATCGGCTGATATGTCACATCCGTGACAATTGCGATATCCGTTTCGGAAAAAGTCCCACTGATTTTCCACGGCAACAGCTGTGACAGATTATGATAATTTCCGTAATGCGTTTCTTCCTCGGAAACCCGGAAACTCGGGTGATACAGGCATACAAAATTCACAATATGCTCTTTTTCCGTATCCGGCACTGTCGGTGTAACATTCAGTGCAGCACTTGAAACTCCCTGCTCACAATCCACAGGGATAAGGTATCCTTCCTTCTCTCCCATTCGATACTGCTGGGGAATTCCGTCAATAAACATCATATATCCGACTTCACATGCATTCCTACTCTCTAACTCCATTATCAAATCCGTAGAAGTTTCTTCTCCCAAATCAATCCTCCGAATGGAAGGGTCGTAATTTGCTACAGTCCAACCATAAGAAGCCTGTATTATTTGTCCCGATTTTTCAATCTCCTCTAAATCAAACGGGTTCTTCTCTTCCTCCGGCTGTTCTACCTGTTTCGTTAGCAGCGCTTGTTCCCCCTTCTTTGACTCCGGTGTCGTTTGGCACCCTGCCAATACAAGCATACATATTCCTACCATCCACATCCGATTACACTTTTTCATTTCTTCCTCCCTATACCTATATCTCCTGAAGTAAAATCCGAAACCCGTCCTGACTCCGATAACTACATAAAATACATTGGCCTTGATTCAGTAGTATAAAGTCCTCCACGCTATACGGAATAATAACTTGTTTCTCCCATATATTCTCTTTATATAAATTGAGTACAGTTTCTCCGCTCTCCGTTTCATAGCAGGTTAACATCCTGTCTTGCCGGTCACAACTAACCCTTTCACTCTCTTTAAAATGCGTAGTTGCAATCCGTGACACATTTCCGGATTCATCAATCGTAAGCAACTCTCCCGAATACTCCCTGTCGCTCTCACGGTAGCCATCAAAAAAAACGATTCCGGCAGATGTCAATTCCATATACTGCATATTTGTCTTACATACTACAGGCACACCGGAGTCCAAATCCAAATACCCCACACACTTTTTACTTTGGGAATCTATGGTTTCAAAATAGTCTCCGGTAAAAAAAATACCCTTTTGCGAATAACCCGGACGGATTTTATAGAAACCGTTTAGAAAATTCAGATTCGTTTCCGGGCCTTCTAATCTATATACAAGCCGGGATTCGTTGCATGCATAGTCCGTTTCATATAGCCCGACATATAATTCTTTATTTTCAAGTACTGTCATATAATAAAGAACCTTTTGGTTTCGAGGCAAAATACAATAATTCCTCTTTTCCGGATAAACCTGAGCCGAGTGAATAAAATCAGGAATCAAAATTTCGTTGAGGACTCCGAATTGATGGTCTAAGACAATAACATGATTCATTGTATCATACAATACGATACAGTCTTCATATGTATAGCAATCAACTCTTCCAACCAGATTTAATTCAATCGGTCGTATATTCTTTCCTTCCTCTTTCAAGCACAGTACATAAAATACGCACTCTTCACTTTCTCTATTCTGGCAACGGAGAAGCAGTGTATCTTCCTTCAATAACATAACTTCCAAAAACTTCTCTTTCGCATTCAGTTCTTCTAACAGTTGATTTACTTTATTGATATCCAGCCATATATGCTCTGTGCTTACCTCTCCGGAGTTGTACACCTCATTCTTTTGCAGTATTTCATCGCCCCCCGGTGTCACCACCCCTTCTTGCCTTTGATTATCCTGCTTCGGAAATTCCGAATCCGGTAAGTTCTGCCCGCGATTACATCCCGTAAACAATAATGAGGCGGTAAACAAAAGCCATATTATTTTACATTTATTTTTCATTCTCCCTCCGATTCTATTGCTTTCAATTAAATTTATGAGGCCAAAACGACTATCTTCAACTAATTTTAATATACAACACAAGTATAAACTGCATAGGCCTTGTCCGTTATAGCATCTGCCGTTCCGTATGCTACACATTGAGTGTTAACAAAGCCATCGTAGATTCCTGTCTCCTTATTGCGAAAATGATGCATCTCAAAGTCGAATGTAGAAGTTCTCTTGCTATTATACTCCCAGCCAGACGTTGATGTATCTATTGTATCTCCAGATTTCGCATACATCACCTTCATATATGCCCTGATTCTTGATACTGCTACTTCTGTTTCTGCAGCTGCATTATATATCTTTTCGCCACAAAAAGAATCATAACTCTCTCTTACACTTCCTTCCAAATATCCATAGGTAGAATTAATATATGTTCTCCCTATATCCGAAGCTGCATTTGCAGATACAGTGCCAGATAATACCATTGCTAATGCTGTTAACAATAAACAAATCACTTTTTTAAAACCTATTTTTCTCATTATGTACTCCGTTCTCTTATACATTAAGATAGTTCTTGTTATTAATTTCACAGTCATTTATGAATCCGCTCAACAATAAAGCAATCATTTTAGCCTCATGCGAAAATTTTATCATGCGGGCTACTACTTGTCAATTCCCATTATGTGATTACTTATTTTTCTACAAAAATATATCGTTTTTTTCGACAAAATACGACATTTTCCTATATTCGTGCTTTTCAAGCACAACCCTCAATAACATTCGAAAACGGTCTGCTGTAATCGGTCAATCACTATGAGAACTGCCCCTGTATTTATTTTCTTCGCTCCGGCTCCTGACACACAATATAGCGTTTTCCTTCACAACGCAGCACTCCTTCTTCCTTCATTCGCGAAAGTTCCCTCATCAGCGCGCTCCGGTTGACGCACAAAAACTCGGCAAGCTCCGTTTTGTTAAACGGCACTTCTACCGTATATGTCTTTTTATCCGGCGCAATGCTTCCTTTCCGTTCCCCCAGAATCCGCAGACAGGTCAAAATCCGCTGCCGCAAAAGCGGAGTAGAAAGAATCTCTACTTTGGCAAGCATACGCCGGGTTTTTACCGCCAAAAGCCCCGTCAGATTTTCAATAAACTTCAAATGGCAGTCACAGATATGCCGCCCGATATTCTGCGTATCCTGCTCCCCGCCGTCCGAAAATAAACAATCCTTTAATTCCCTTCCCCCCCAAAGCGTCCGATACTGAAACCAGACAACCTCGCATTCCGTAAGCGTCCGGTAGTTTACCGTACTGTAATGAATCTGCTCGCCGATAAACATATCTCCAAACAGTTCTCCCTGCTGCAATTTTATAAAAAAGCAGCCCTCCCCGAATACATCTTCTTTCTCCATTAAAATTTCCCCGCTTAAAATAATACCAATCTGCCGTACCGCGTCCCCTTCCATTAAAATGTATTCATTCCTGCGGTAACGGCGGGAAACGAACCGGAAACACTTCCGGATACGCTCAATTTCCTCATAAGACAGTCCCGAAAACAGCGGGTGCTCTTTTAACATAGGAAAGTCCTGCATAATTCCTCCTCATTTTGCACAAAATAAAGTATTTTTTCCTCTTTATATTCTACACTTTTTTGTTGCTTTTGCAACACTTTTTCCGTTTGCAGGTGTTATAATCATTTTTCGGTAATAATTGATAAAACGAAACGAGAGGACTGTTTAACATGACTTCTTACAGCATTTTTAAAGACCTTGCCATTATTATAGTGTTCGCAAAAGCCTTCGGCATTCTCGCCAGAAAGCTGAAAGCTCCGCAGGTAGCAGGCGAGATTATCGCGGGTCTGATTATCGGGCCGAGCATTCTGGGACTTGTCAATACTTCCGATTTTCTGGTGCAGATGGCCGAAGTCGGCGTGATTCTTCTGATGTTTTCCGCGGGATTGGAGACAAACCTGCGTGATTTATTAAAAACCGGTCCGATTGCCTTTTTAATCGCCTGTGCCGGTGTTTTAACCCCGTTAGCCGGCGGTGCGGCATTATACGCGCTCTATTACGGCACGGACGGAATCGGCAGCGATTCTTTCTTCTGTGCCGTGTTTATCGGTGTTATTATGACCGCCACTTCTGTCAGCATTACCGTACAGACCCTGCGGGAACTGGGCCGTCTCAAAGGGAAAGTCGGCACTACGATATTAAGCGCCGCCATTATTGACGATATTATCGGCATTATTGTGCTCACCTTTGTTATTGCCTTAAAAAATCCGGAAACCAAACCGTTTGCCGTTGTCGGAAACACCGGACTCTTTTTCCTGTTCAGCGGTATCATCGGCTTCATTATTCACAAACTGTTCAAACGCTTTGACAGCGCATATCCGCACACCCGCCGCATTCCGATTATGGGACTGGCGCTGTGCCTTACTATGGCGTACTGCGCGGAGCATTTCTTTGGTATCGCGGATATTACCGGAGCCTATGTCGCGGGAATTATTCTTTGCAGCCTGCGGGATTCCGACTATATCGCGGAAAAAATGGATATCAACTCCTACATGCTGTTCGGTCCGGTCTTCTTTGCCAGCATCGGCTTAAAGACTTCCCTTGACAACGTAAACGCTGATATCCTGCTCTTTTCGGTTTTCTTTGTTATAGTTGCACTGCTTACAAAAATCATCGGCTGCGGATTAATGGCAAGACTGTGCCGTTTTTCCGGCGCGGACTCTTTAAAAATCGGCATCGGTATGATGACACGGGGCGAGGTGGCGCTTATCGTTTCCCAAAAGGGACTTTCCGTAGGGCTTTTAACCCCGGAATATTTTACCTGCGTCATTTTGTTAATTATTGTCTCCTCCGTTATTACTCCGATTGTTTTAAAGGTATTATATTCGAAACATCCAAACGAATCCGACAGTGCAATTCCGGTTCAGGCAGCCGTGCAAAAAAACCAGTAATTACTTTTTGCCGAAAAACTTTTTGCCGCCCCGTTTTACCTGTTTTTCACTGTCTTCCTGCTCGTTTTTCCACTCAAAATATTCTCCATCCAGTTCTTCGGCACTCGGAAGTTCCGGCGTAACGACGCCTTCTCCGTCCACAACGGTTTCTTCCAGTGCCTGACTCGGTGTGTATTTCTTCTTTTTTCCCTGTTTGCGTCCGAATCCTTCCGGAAGTTTCGGCTGTTCGTTCACTTGTACGACAATCGGTGCGGAAAGCTTCTGATTCAGTTCGGATGCCGCCTCTGCCGCCGCGATTTCCGCCTGTTCGGCCAAAAGTTCTTCCTGTTTTTTCTTTTCTTCTTCCGTGAGATTTTTCTGCTTTTCTTTTTCCTTGTTCTGCTGCTCTATGATACGCAGATATTTCTTTGAATCTGCCATAACATTCATCTGCGCAACGGTACTCTCTTCATTTTCCTGAATAAAACGGAGTTTTTCCTCATAA
Organism: Lachnospiraceae bacterium; assembly: GCA_022510665.1. GTDB lineage: Bacteria > Bacillota > Clostridia > Lachnospirales > Lachnospiraceae > SIG307. Next base: position 470 of record JAFLSZ010000038.1, on the reverse strand, counting down.
CTGCGCAAAACCTTGTCGTACTCTTTCCGAAGGTCTTTGCAGAGCTGTTCGGCTGTATGGCGCATATCCATAAACATCTCGCGCGCGTACAGCAAAGACGCCGCATAAGTATCCTCCGCACGCCCCTTGGCATCCTCCTTAATTTTCGCCATATTGCGCTCATGCTCCGCAAGCGCGCGCTCTCTGGACGTAACCGTTGCCTCATACTGTTCCATCAAATCATACACCGCGTAGTTTAGCTCCTCTAACAACGAAAAAATTCTTCTTTTCGGCACAACCAAATCCTCGGATGAATAGGCGCTTTCCTCACAGTTGGAAAGCATCAGATAAATCTGGCGCATGATTTGTTCTAACTTTTCCTGCATATGTCCTCCTTTAATACTGCTCTCTATGTAAATAGCACTTTATTGCTTGGGTTTCCGCATTTTTTTAGCTGCTTTAAAAAGTTCCGCAGATTGCACGCTATCTGA
>JAFLSZ010000037.1:13314-23011 GCA_022510665.1 Lachnospiraceae bacterium | reverse complement strand
ATTTTTGCATACGCAACGCTACGCCGGACTTCCTCTAAGAACCGTTAAGCCGCTCGGGGCGTCCTCGCGCCTAACCGGCTCTAAGAGGTGATTCCAGCTTTGCTAAAAACGCGGTCCTTCGGACAAATGCATAAATAAGACAACATGCAATTTACGGAATTTCTTAAAGAACCTAAAAATGCGGAAACTCACGGATTCGTCGGATGCCGTGTCTCCGGTCATCTTACAACCCGCACTTTCCCTCTCTCCTTCCCGTCTCCGCCTGTCCGGTGTAAGCGCACGCCGCTTTCTTCCTTCTGTAACAGAAACCGTACCATTTCTTCCGAAATTTCTTCTCCCGGCACCAAAAGGGGAATTCCCGGAGGATACGCCCAGACATACTCGGCTGCCGTTCTTGCGACGGATTTTTCCACATGACACTCCTCCGACGGCATATCAAGCGCCTCCGCTGCCGTATAACGAAGACCCGGCACTGCGGGGTAAATTATTTCTTTTTTCGGCGCAGGACGGCACTTTTCGTCAAGTTCCGACAGGGCGTTCGCAAAACGCCGAAGGCTCTCTTTTGTGTCCCCCATGCCGGTCATGGCAATCAAATATTGCTCCGCCGCCATTTCCGCTTCAATCCGATACTCCGTGCGAAGACGCTCCATTAATAGAGTTCCGGTCAGATTTGTACCGGCCGTGCTGACAATCAGTTTGCTTAAATCACGGGCAAAGGGCATCTTTTCTTCCGTTTTTGCCCCGATAACGGTAAGGTGTTTTAATCCGCCTGCCAGCGTGTAAAACTCCTCTAATGCCGCCTGCCAGTTTTGAAAAAGTTCTTCTCCCTTCTGCTCCAAAAGCCCAATACACCCTTCGATAGAGGCAAGCAGCAGATACGACGGACTGCTTGTCTGAAAGAGATTGAGCGCTTCTTTATAAGCCTCTCCCGAAATCAGCGTGCCGCTCCGGTGCGCCATTGCCGTCTGTGTCAGACTCGGCAGGGTTTTATGCAGGCTTTGTACTACGAGGTCCGCCCCGCATGCCGCGGCGCTTTTAAAAAATGCTCCGAACCCAAGGTGCGCGCCGTGCGCGGAATCTACCAAAACCGGAACCCCGCGGGCATGCGCCACGCGGCAGATTCCTTCCACATCGCTGATTACGCCTTCATAGGTCGGACTCGTAATAATGACAAGCCGCGCCTCGGGAGAAGTCCGCAGCGCTTTTTCCACCGTTTCCGGCGTCACCGGGCCACAGGCACCGGTATCCGTATCCCGTTCCGGCAAAAGATAGGTGACTTTCGCGTCTGTCAGGCGAAGTCCGTTGTATACGGATTTATGACAATTCCTTGCCGCAATCACGGTTTCTCCACGCCGCACCGCGGCATAAATGCCCGCGAGAATCCCGCAGGTACTTCCGTTGACTAAAAGGTAAGCGTCCTCACTGTGCCAAAGGGCCGCGGCGCGTTCTTTTACGGAGCGCAGAATCCCTTCCGGCTCCGCTAAATTATCAAACCCCTCGATTTCGGTAATGTCACAGTCCGCACTCAGGCCTTTCAGATAACCGCCGGCACCGGAAAGGGCAGAATTTCGTTTATGTCCCGGCATGTGCATCGGCAGCATCGTTTTATCATAATGTTTTAACTTTTCATACAAAGTTTCCGCCATGTTTTTCGTACCTTTCTTCCCGTATCGCTTCGTTCTTTCCTCTCGCCGCGGCAAAACTCCTGCCGCCCCGGTTTTCCTTTTGCGCAACGGATATTACCGGCTCCGTTTTTCATATTCTTCCCGTAACTTTCTCAACGCTTTTTTCTCTATCCTTGATACATAACTTCTACTGATGGAAAGGCGGTTTGCGATTTCCCGCTGTGTCATCTCCCGACCGCTCAAAAGCCCGTAGCGCAGCGCGATAATTTCACGCTCCCGTTCTTCCAAGGTCTCCTCAATCAGCTTTGGCAGCACGGAAAGCTTTTCTTTTTTCTCCACTTTGTCCGTATAGTCTTCTTCCTGTGTTTCGATAATCTCCAACAGACTAATGGCATTCCCTTCTTTATCCGTCCCGATTGGGTCATAAAGGTAAACTTCCTTCGCGGACTTCTTCCCTGCCCGAAAAAACATCAAAAGCTCGTTTTCAATACAGCGTGCGGCATAAGTCCCGAGACGAATCCCTTTAGTTTCATCAAAGGTATCCACTGCTTTAATCAAGCCTACCGTACCTATGGAAAGCAAATCCTCGTTGTCTCTTTCCGGTTGGGAATATTTTTTAACAATATGGGCTACCAGACGGAGATTATGCTCAATCAACCGATCCCTTGCTTCCTTTTTTCCGGCACGAAATTCCGCGAACAGCGCTTCCTCCTCTTTTGCGTCAAGCGGTTTGGGAAAGGATAACACGCCATGCCTCCGTCCGTTCTTTCTAACAGCCTATGACGCGAAAACATGACCCGTGCCTGTCGCACTTAAAAGTTATTTATCGTCCCCGCTCCGCATTCTTAAAACGGTAAGCGGTTCCGCCGTCTGATCCAATGTTACATATAACATCTGCTGCGGATGCGGGCAGCTTTCCATGGCATTTCCTTCTTCATCCGCAATGCCGCATACTTTGGCATACCGGCTTTCTCCTTTAAAATCCATAAGTTCCACGGTATCACCGACACAGAACTTATTCCTCTGTTCCATATAAAGCCTCCCGTCCTCCGTCACCCGTATCGGAAAACCGAGATAAGTATACTCTTTATTATAATCATTATTTTCGTAAACCTGTGCGTCTTTGTCGGGCGCTCCGAAGAAAAAGCCCGTGGTATAACTGCGGCAGGTACATTTAGAGATTTCTTCTTTGTAATAAGGGATACGTGCCCTGTACTTTTCTTCGCTTTCAAAATAATCGTCGATTGCCTGACGATAAGTACGAGCCGCCGTCGCAACATAAAGCGCCGTTTTCATACGCCCTTCGATTTTAAAACTGTCGATTCCGGCTGCGACCAGTTCCGGGATATATTCGATCATGCACAAATCCTTCGAATTAAAAATATAGGTTCCCCGCTCATTTTCAAACACCGGAAGATATTCCCCCGGACGGCTTTCTTCCATAATATAATACTTCCAGCGGCACGGATGCGTACAGGCACCGAGATTCGCGTCCCGTCCCGTAAAATAGTTACTGAGCAGGCAGCGTCCCGAATAAGAAATACACATTGCCCCGTGTACAAATGTTTCAATTTCCAAATCGTCCGGAATATTCCGGCGCAGTTCCCCGATTTCCTCCAAAGAAAGCTCTCTTGCCGATACCACACGCTTCGCACCCAGCCGGTGCCAGAAACGGTAAGTACGGTAATTGACATTGTTGGCCTGCGTACTGATATGAAGCTCCGTTTCCGGCAGAACTTCTTTCGCGATTTCAAACACACCCGGATCCGAAATAATCAGCGCGTCCGGCCCAATCTCCTTTAACTCGCGAAAATACGCCTCCACTCCCGCAAGGTCACGGTTATGTGCCGTAATGTTCGCGGTTACATACACCTTAACTCCATGTGCATGGGCGTAGGCAATTCCTTCTTTCATATCGTCCGCGGAAAAATTACGGGCTTTTGCACGCAGACCGTACATTCCGCCCCCGATATAAACCGCGTCCGCACCGTATTTCACGGCAATTTTTAATACTTCAAGGCTTCCTGCCGGAAGCAGAAGTTCCGGTTTCTTTCTTTCAGCTATCATCCCTTTGTGCCTTTCTTTACACTTAATGTCATACCGTCGCCAACCGGCAGTACCACCGTTTCCAGTTCTTCCATATGTTTTAACGTATACACATATTCCCGCATCCGCATATGTATAGTGCGTTCCCTGCGCGGTATAGTATACTTGGACTCCACAATCGTTCCCTCCTGCAGCACGTTATCCGTAATCAGAAGCCCTCCCTCCGGAAGCAACTTTAACAGATACGGCAGAAAGTTCATATACTGACCCTTTGCCGCGTCCATAAAAATAAACGGATACGTTTCTCCTCTTTCGGAAAGCTCCCGCAGCACTTCCGCCGCGTCGCCGCAAAGCAGCGTCACCCGCTCCGCTTTCGGAATCCCCGCAAGATTTTTCTTTGCCTGCCGGATACGCTCTTCCACTTTTTCAATCGTAGTAATCGTCGCTCCTTCCGGCATATACTCGCTCATAAACGCCGCGGAAAAACCGACGGCGCAGCCAACCTCCAGAATCCGCTCCGGTTTTAATAAGCACAAAAGGAAACGCAGTAAGGCCTGCGCTTCCTTTCTGATAATCGGCACTTCATCCGTAAGTGCCTGCTGTTCCAGCCGGTCCAGATACTCCGGCAAATCACATTCTAATGCTTTTAGATACTCCGACAAGCGTTCGCTGATAATCATGAGGATTCCTCCGGTATCGCATTTGATAAGTCGGTAATCACCTCTAACACTTCATCATAAGTCATAGATGTATTCAGCCTGAACGTTCCGTACATAATCGGATATTCAAACAGCCGCACTTTCAGGTAAAAGGTGTATTTATTGATGACTACCTTGTTCATATAAAGAGCTTCGGCAATTTCCATTGTCGATTCTCCTTCTTCAATACGGATTTCTACATCCCGTCCCGGCGCCGCTTCACACACACGGTCACCGAATACCTGATAAGAAAACTCATATACGTTTGTCGCGACAAAATAAAGACCGAACGCGACAACCGCGTAAAAAACCAAATTCAGCAGAATCCCAAGAAGGTAGCCTATAATATCAAGCGCCGCCTTTGCCTGCTGTGACTGCTTTGCCATGATTATGCATCCACCTCCATAATAATCGGCAGAATCATCGGGTTTCGTTTCATCCTTTTCCAAAGATAATCACTCAGGGAATCTTTCATCGTACTCTTGATTTTTCCCCAGTCGGACATATTTCTTGCCAGACACCGCTCCAACGCGTCAATTACAACTTCCCTTGCCTCGTCCATGAGATTTTCCGACTCTTTAACATAAACAAAACCGCGTGAAACAATATCCGGTCCCGCCAAAACTTCGTTTGTGTACTTCTGCAGCGTTAATACGATAATCAAAAGCCCGTTCTCCGACAGATGCTGGCGGTCACGCAAAACAACATTTCCGACATCCCCGACACCAAGGCCGTCTACAAAAATACCGTGCGCCTCCACTTTATCCACTACATTTCCGCTTTCCTCGTCAAGTTCCAGCACATCTCCGGAAGAAAGAATAAATACCCTGTCCTTATCCAGACCCATACTTTGGGCTAGCTGTCCGTGTGTTACACGGTGATGATACTCTCCGTGCAGCGGAATTGCATACTTAGGCTTTGTTAAAGCGTAAATTAATTTTATTTCTTCCTGACAGGCATGGCCCGAAACATGGGTGTCCTGCGTAATAACCTTCGCGCCCTTCCTTGTCAGCTCATTGATAATCTTGGATACCTGCTTTTCGTTTCCCGGAATCGGATGGGAACTTAAAATCACCGCATCTCCCGGCACAATCGACACCTTTTTGTGGGTGGAATTTGCCATACGGGAAAGCGCCGCCATCGCCTCTCCCTGACTTCCGGTAGTAATCAGTACCAGCTTTTCATCCGGATAATTTTTAATCTGCTCGATATCAATCATAATATTTTCCGGTATTTTAATATAGCCAAGTTCTGCCGCAGTCGAGATAATATTTACCATACTGCGCCCTTCAATAACCACTTTACGGTCATATTTTTCCGCCGTATAAATAATCTGCTGCACACGGTCCACGTTGGACGCAAACGTCGCGACAATCAGGCGGTGGTTCATATTCTCCGAAAAAATCGTGTCAAAAGTCTTTGCCACCATGCGCTCCGACATTGTAAATCCCGGACGCTCTACGTTTGTAGAGTCCGCGAGCAGCGCCAGTACGCCTTTTTTCCCTAGTTCGGCCAAACGCTGCAAATCAATCATATCTGAAAACATCGGTGTATAATCCACTTTAAAGTCACCGGTATGCACAATCGTTCCCACCGGCGTAAAAATTGCCAGTGCGGCCGCATCCGCAATACTGTGGTTTACACGGATAAACTCAACCCGGAACGCTCCCAGATTGATTGACTGTCCGTACTTCACCACTTTGCGCTTTGTCGTCTTTAACATATTATGCTCTTTTAGCTTATTGTCAATAATACCGACTGTCAGTTTTGTCGCGTAAACCGGTACATTCAGTTCTTTCAAAACATACGGCAGCGCGCCGATATGATCCTCATGTCCGTGGGTAATGATAAAGCCTTTCACCTTATCTATATTTTCCTTCAAATATGTTATATCCGGAATTACAAGGTCAATCCCTAACATATCGTCTTCCGGAAACGCCAGACCGCAGTCTACGACAATAATACTGTCCTCGTATTCATAAGCCGTAATATTCATACCGATCTGTTCCAGTCCGCCAAGCGGAATAATCCTTAATTTTGACTTATTTACATTCGACAGTTCCTCTTTGAAAAACTGTCCCTCCTCCAGCGCGGCCAGTGCCGCCCTGACTCCTCTTCTTCTCAAAAATTATACCTCCTATTTTAGTGCACCATAAAACAAAGCTTTTAAAAAGCCTTTGCAAATTTTCTTATTACGCACGTCCTGATATCATAAACATATCTTTTCCTAAATTATTCCCCATTTTTCCAAAACAAATCCTATCTTAAAGCACGAACTCCGTATCCTCTAAAATTTCACTGAACAAATCCGCAACCGCTCTCAGTTCCTTTTCATCCTCTACAATCTCGTAAACCGCTTCCGTTTCCGTCTCGGCCGAAACGTCCTTTAAAATTAAGGCTTCTGTTTCCTCTCCCTCAATATCATCCAATACCAAAAGATAATTTGTCCCATTAATACGGGTTTCTTCTATCACGTGAAATAACGCCTCATCCCCATCTTCTGTTATAAACGTAATGTTATCCTGGTTCCTTTCCATCTAAACTTCTAAACTTCCTTTCCGTGATTCATCCGGTCCAAATATCCCTGCAGTATTAAAACCGCAGCCAGCTTATCTACCACTGCCTTTTTCTTTTCCGGACCGGCTCCCCCCGCGTCCAATACGCGGTGCGCCTCAACCGTCGTCAGACGCTCGTCCTGCATCTCTACCGGAAGCCCCGTCCTTCTTCTTAACGCTTCCGCGAACTCCTCCGCCTTCTTTGCGCGCTCTCCGATAGAATTATTTAAGTGCTTTGGCAGTCCCACCACAATTTTCTCTACACCGTATTCCTTTGCCAGTTCTTCGATTCTTCGATAGGTTTTACGAAGCTGTAACTCCTGCTCCCGCCGGATGGTCTCTATCCCCTGCGCGGTAATCAGAAGTTCATCACTGACAGCGACCCCGACCGTCGCCGCTCCGTAATCCAGTCCCATAATCCGCATACATAACCGCCTCTCACGCCGCGCCGCAAAAAAACTTACAGTTCCCGCTTGATATAATTACGCAGAAGTTCCTCAATGATCTCGTCACGTTCCACTTTCATAATTAAACTCCGTGCGTTCTCATAACTGGTAATATACGTCGGATCACCGGACATAACATACCCTACAATCTGATTTACCGGATCGTAGCCCTGCTCTGTCAGCGCATGATGTACTGACTTTAATATCCCCTGCACATCCGGCACGGGATTCTTTTCCACTTTAAAAAACTGTGTATGATTTACTTCATGCATAAGTCTACGCTCCTTCGTCAAAAAATCTTCGCCGCATTTTATCCCATTGTTCTTATGATAATATATTTTTGGAAAAATTTCAATACATTTCCATACATTTTAAACAAAGACTTCCGCGGCAACGGCATCCTTTATCACGGCGTCCGACAACCTGACAAGAGCCGTTTCATTCGGCTGCGGCGCAAAATTCCCCGATGCCGGCACCGCCGCCTTAATATAGCGCGTCGTATGACCTACCATATATTCCGCGCCGTCCACCGTGACTTTTTCCTCAAACAAAACCGGTTCCGTAACGCCGCCAAACTGTTTCCGGTAATTGTATTCCAGTTCTTTTTCCAGTTCCGCTAACGTTTCGGCACGCTCTGCCTTTACCGGCTCCGGTATCTGCGCCTCCAGTTTGTCCGCCGCGGTTCCCGCGCGCCTCGAATACTTAAAAATATGAATCTGGGAAAACGCCGTCTCCTTTACAAAACGCATCGTTTCCGCAAACTCTTCTTCCGTCTCTCCGGGAAACCCGACAATGACATCCGTCGTAATCGCAGGTTTTGTAAAATAACGGCGCAACCGCTCCACCGCCTCTTTGTACTCCGCGGTCGTATACTTCCGGTTCATTCGTTTTAACGTCGCGTCACAGCCGCTTTGCAGGGAAAGATGAAAATGAGGACAGATTTTTGACAGGAGCGCAAGCTCTTTCACAAACGCCTCCGTCATAATCCGCGGCTCCAAAGAACCGAGGCGGATTCTTTCGATTCCCTCCACCTTCTGTGCCTCTTTCAACAAAACAAGCAGCGGCAGCACCGTTTCATCCGCCGTTTCTTTTTCGGCAAGCGTCGCATCAAACTCGGAAGCCGTTTCCTCTCCGGCATCTTTTTTTCTGTCCAGACCGTAAGAGGAAAGATGAATCCCTGTCAGCACCACTTCCCGATATCCTTCCGCCGCCAGCCGCTTTATCTCGGCGAGCACTTCCGACAGGGCGCGGGAGCGTACCCGTCCGCGCACATACGGGATAATACAATAACTGCAAAACTGATTACAGCCGTCTTCAATTTTAATATAGGCTCTGGTATGTTCCGTTACGGTTTCAATCGGCAGTTCCTCAAACCGGCGCTCCTTCGCGATATCTAAAAGCGCGCGGTATGTCTCCGTTTCCCTCTGTTCCAGTGCGTGCTCCGTCAGCTCCACAATTTCCGCTTTCCTATTATTTCCGATTACAAGGTCAACGCCGTCCTGCTCTCCCAGACGCTCTCCCGCTGCCTGCGCATAGCATCCCGCCGCCACCACCAGCGCGCCGTTTCCCCGTTTCCTCGCACGGTGCAGCATCTGTCTTGACTTACGGTCGGCGATATTCGTCACGGCACAGGTATTAACAATATAAATATCCGCTTCTTCTTCAAAATCCACTTCTACGGCGCCCGCTTTTAAAAACAGTTCCCGCATTCCTTCCGTTTCATAAGAATTTACTTTACAGCCAAGGGTCAGAAACGCGACCCGTTTCCCCATAATTGTCCTATTTTGTTCCCTTTTCATTGTCACCCTCCTTTCTCACATGAGTTTTCGTACATTTATATAATTTCCGACATAATTAACTAATTTTTTTATTCGTTTTGCATATTGACATTTTTATCTTCAAACGGTACTATATAGGTATGAAGATACTTCATAGAGAATCATTTATATTCAATAATGAAGAGAAGAAGGAGGACGCACTATGAAGACTGTTAAAATTTCCTTAAACTCTATTGACAAGGTAAAAGCTTTCGTAAACGAAATCACAAAGTTTGATTCCGACTTTGATTTAGTTTCCGGAAGATATGTCATTGACGCAAAGTCTATCATGGGTATTTTCAGCTTAGACCTTTCCAAGCCGATTGACCTGAATATCCATGCACAGGACAGTCTGGATCAAATTCTGGCAGCATTGGCACCTTACATTGTAGAGTAACTTAAAAGAGGTATCTGTTACAGACGGGGAGGATACAAAACTGTATCCTCTTTTTTGCGTGCTGCCAAAGCGAGTATAAGCCGTCCAACCAAAAATTCATTTTTGCGTTGGAC
>JAFLSZ010000037.1:0-13214 GCA_022510665.1 Lachnospiraceae bacterium | reverse complement strand
AAAAATTCATTTTTGCGTTGGACGGTATATACGAGCGCGTCCACGACCGAGCAGCCTCGCTGCGAGGTGGCGGACAGGCGCGTCAGCGCCGGGCGTACGCATCTCCTATGACATGCTCCTAGGATGCGCACGGACGCGACCGAGCAGCTTCGCTGCGAGGTGGTGGGCAGGCGCGTCAGCGCCGGGCGCACGCATTCCTATATTCCCTTTATGGTTCTACTACTATTGTTTCCGTTGTCTCAAGCGCCTGCTTCATCAGGTCATCAATCACGTCACACAGCAGTTCTTCCGACTTCTCAACAACGGACAGAATCGGCTTCGTTACCGGATGCCTTGCCACAAAAATCGTACAGCAGTCCTCATACGGAAGAATCGACGTTTCAAACGTGCCGATTTTCTTCGCAATGTCTATAATCTCTACTTTATCAAACCCAATCAGCGGCCGGAATACAGGAAGCTCACAGACCGCATTCGTGGTAAGAAGACTCTGCATGGTCTGACTTGCCACCTGACCGATGCTTTCTCCGGTAATCATACTAAGACAGCCGTCTTTTTTCGCAAACTGTTCCGCAATCCGCATCATATAACGGCGCATAATAATCGTCAGTTCCTCATGCGGGCACTTCTCATAAATCGCGAGCTGAATATCCGTAAAGTTTACAATATGCAGACGAATCGGGCCGGTATAGCGGCTTATAATTCTGGCAAGATCCACTACCTTTTCCTTCGCGCGTTCACTGGTATAAGGCGGCGCGTGAAAATAGGTTGCCTCCAGTTCTACTCCGCGTTTGGAAACCATATAGCCGGCCACCGGGCTGTCAATACCGCCGGAAAGCAAAAGCATCGCCTTTCCGCTGGTTCCCACCGGCATTCCGCCGGGACCCGCAAGCACCTTGGAATACACATAAGCACGGTTGCGGATTTCCACCGTAATTACTTCCTGCGGCGCGTGTACATCCACGGAAAGCTCCGAAAAACGGTCCAGCAGATATTCTCCGACGCCGGCACAAATCTCCGGGGACGTTATCGGATACTGCTTGTCCGCGCGCTTTGCCGCAACCTTAAAGGTGAAGTTCTTCAAAGGATATGTTTTCTCCACAAAATCGCCTACGGCCCGCTTTACCGTTTCCCATTCCGTACTTTCTATCACTTCTACCGGGCAGAAACCGGACACGCCGAACACACGTCCCAGCGCTTCCACGGTATCTTCGTAATCATAACCCTCCGGGCATTCCACAAAAATTCTTCCCTGCTCGCGGGTTACGTTATATTCCCCCAAAGGCTTTAACTTTTCCTGCACGCGGCTGCGCAGCGCATTTTCAAAGATGTGGCGGTTATCTCCCTTTAATCCGATTTCGCCGTATTTTACCAAAAAAGCCTGATACATAAATCCTCCTTCTTCTTCGCCCGCAAAACCCTCCGGCCGCGGCAGGCCGCCGCATACGGCATCTTCCGTTTTGCCGCGGCGCGCTCCTCTCATGCTTACTTACGCCTAAACTTCCGAAGCTGCGGCAGCAATTCCTTTAATGCCGCCAGCGTATAATCCAACTCCTCTTTTGTGGTATCTTTGCAAAAACTGAAACGCACCGTCGCGTCCAGAAGTTCGTTCTTTACCCCGATTGCTTTTAAAGTACCGCTTACCGCGGGATGGTTTGACGAACACGCCGAACCGGAGGAAACGTAAATCCCCTTTTCTTCCAGGGCATGAAGCAGAACTTCACTCCGTACTCCGGCAAATCCCACGCTAATAATATGCGGCGCCGTGCGGCGCAGACATTCCTTCCGTTCTTCCTCACCGATATCCTGCCCGTCTTTCCCGTCCAGCAGATGGAGCGTTACATCCTCTAACCCGGACAGTCCCTGCGCAAAATACTCTTTTAAACCGTATAAATACTCCCGTACTTCTTCCGGCTTTTCGTAGGCCAATGCCGCCGCAAGCCCGGTCCCGGCGATACCGGGCACATTTTCCGTTCCGGAACGCAGCCCTTTTTGCTGTCCGCCGCCATAAAGAAGGGGTTTTATCTTCGTTTTTTCTCCGATATATAAAAATCCGCAGCCCTTCGGCCCGTGAAACTTATGGGCACTGACCGAAAGCAAATCTATATTCTGCCGTTTCGGATAAATCCGGTACTTTCCGTAAGCCTGTATCGCGTCCACATGATACACAATCTCAGGCCGGTACTCTTTGATTGCCGCACCGAAGGCCGCGATATCCTGTACCGCGCCGACCTCGTTATTTACCGCCATAATCGAAACCAAAATAGTCTCCGGGCAGAGCGCCTCCCGCAGCGCCTCCACGGAAACGCTTCCGTCCTCTCCGGGCGCAAGATAAGTAACGCGAAAACCCAATTCTTCCAAGAAAAACAGCGGCTGGTATACGGAAGCATGTTCAAAAGAAGTTGTAATAATGTGCGTTCCGCGGCGTTTATTGGCAAGAGCCGTGCCGAGCAGCGCCATATTATTGGACTCCGTTCCGCCGGACGTAAACAAAATCTCCTCCGGTTTACATTTTAACGTGGCGGCAATCTGCTCCTTTGCCGTTTTGATATAACGCTCCGCTTCCATGCCCTTTTTGTGACGGGAAGACGGATTGCCGAAATCCTCCCTGTACACCCGCTCCATCAGCGCAAGCACTTCCTCGTCAATACGCGTTGTTGCCGAATTATCTAAATATGCTTCCATGAATTCTCCTGTTTTGTTTCTTTGTTTCCCGTGTTTTACCGCTTACTTTTCTCCGCGTTTTCCCTTTCCCCGCGTTCCGCAGCTTCTTTCTCTTTTGCGCACTCAATCGAAAGCATCAGCATGGACAGCATGGCAAGCCCCGCCGTTTCCGTCCGCAGAATCCGTTTTCCGAGAGAAAGGCACGCCGCGCCGCGTTCCGAAACCGCCGCCGTTTCTTCCTCCGTAAAACCGCCCTCCGGCCCCACAAATATCCCGATGCTCTTTTTATCCGCCGCGCACTTTAAACACTCTGTGACAGGCCCCATTCCGCGCGCGTTTTCATACAGAATCAAATTATACTCTAAATTTTCCATCCGCGCAAGAGCTTCTTTCCATGTACAAATCGGAGCGACCTCCGGAATCACACCTCTGCCGGACTGCTTTGCCGCGCTCTCGGCAATCGCCTGCCATCTGGCAAGCTTCTTTTCTTCCTTACCGCCCTCGGTCTTTACAACCGTGCGTTTTGTCACCACCGGCACAATCTCCGCCGCCCCAAGCTCTACCGCTTTTTGAATAATCAGTTCCATCTTGTCTTTCTTGGGAAGCCCCTGAAACAGCACAAGACGCACCGGCAGTTCCGTTTCCGAAGGCTGCTCCTTTAAAACGGAGGCAATCAGATTCCGCTCCTTTGAACCCGCCAGTTCACACAAATAATCCGTTCCCGCGCCGTCGCACAGGATAAGCTTCTCTCCGTTCTTCATGCGAAGCACATTTCTAATATGGTTGACATCGTCCCCCGTGATTTCAATGGTGTCGCCCTGCTTCTGGGAGGCTCCGATATAAAAACGATACATAGTTTTCCCTTTCCGTACTCTGCTCCGCCTTTATGTAACGCCGCGCCTTTTTATCGCGCCGCTTTTGCCACAACGGATACCCAGTCGCCCAACTCCACGGTTTCCACAATCTCAAATCCGTTTTCGTGCAGCGCCGCCTCTACCGCGTTCCGCTTTGTATTAATAATACCCGAACTGATAAACAGCGCGTCCGGCTTCATAAACTCTTTTGCCACCCCGGAAAGCGGGATAATAACGTCCGCCAGAATATTTGCCACAACGATATCGTAAGAAGCGCGTCCGACCGCCTCCCGAAACGCCTCGTCTCCGATTACATTGCCTGCCGCCGTCTCGATTATGCCGGAAGTTTTCGTAAAAACGGCAAGCCCTTTTTCGTCCTTTTTACAAGCCGCCGCGGACAGGCCGTTTACGTCCGCGTTCTCTAACGTAACATCTACCGCAATCGGGTCAATATCCACCGCCGCGGCGTAGTCCGCGCCAAGCAGCATGGAAATAACAGACAGGATTCCGCTGCCGCATCCTACGTCAAACACCGCGTCCCCGGCTTTCAGATATTTCTTTAAGCTCTTGATACAAAGCTTTGTCGTCTCATGCGCTCCCGTACCAAACGCGGTCCCCGGGTCAATCTCTACCACAAGGTCTCCGTCTTTTTTCTCGGTAAACTCCTCCCATGTCGGCTTAATAACAATCGTATCATCCACGCGAAACGGCTTAAAAAACTCCTTCCAGTTATTAATCCAGTCCTTGTCTTCCGTCTCGGAAACGGTAAGCTCTCCGCTTCCTACCTCCACAAACTCCCGAAGCTCCGAAAGTCCTTCCTCTATCTTTGCTTTTAACGCCTCAATATCCGTATCCGTGTCCAAATAAAAACTTACTGCCGCGCTTCCGTCATCCGGCGGCAGTTCCGGCAGAATATCAATAAACATTTTCCGCTTATCTTCTTCCGAAAGAGGAACAAAATCCACAATTTCAATTCCTTCCACGCCAAGCTCATCCAACATCGCACCGACCAAATCTACGGCCTCTGTCGTTGTTTTCAACTCCATTTTTATCCACTTCATATTGTCTCTCCGATTCCTGCCGCAGACACAAAAAGGCAGGGCTGCCCCTTTTTTGCGTCACAGTCCTACCTTGCCTGCCTCTTACTTTCCGAAAAACTTCTTTTTCCCGTTTTTCGTGCCCTTATCGCCGCTTTCCGGGTCACCGCCTTCACCGGACGCTTCCGCGAACTTCTCCAAAAGCTCCTTCTGCTCCGCAGTCAGCTTTGACGGCACCTGAACTACCAGCGTTACATAATGGTCGCCGCGAATCTCTTTGTTCCGCAGCGTCGGCACGCCTTTTCCGCGCAGCCTTACTTTCGTATCCGTCTGTGTACCCGGCTTTACAGTGTAAAGCACGTCGCCGTCTACCGTAGTGATCCGTACATCACCGCCAAGCGCCGCCTGTGTAAACGACATCGGCGCGGTAGAGTAAATATCGTAGTCCTGCCGCTGGAAAATCGGATGGGCACTGACTGCTACCTCTACAAGCAAATCTCCCTGTTCCCCGCCGTTTGTACCCGGCTCTCCTTTGCCGCGGATACGGATGCTCTGTCCGTGGTCGATTCCCGCCGGTACCGTTACCTGTATTTTCTTGCGCCTTGTTACATAACCGTTGCCGTAACAATCCGAACACTTTTCCTTAATAATCTTTCCCGTACCACGGCAGTCCGGACACGTCTGTACATTCCGCACCATTCCGAACAACGACTGCTGCGTATACGCTACCTGTCCCTTACCGCCGCACTTTGTACAGGTTTCGCTCTGCGTGCCCGGCTTTGCGCCGCTTCCGCCGCAAGTATCACACTTTTCTTTTAAATTCAAATCCAGTTCTTTCTGTGTTCCGAATACCGCCTCATTAAACGTAATCCGGATACCGGTGCGGACATTTGCCCCTTTCTGCGGTCCGTTGCTGCTGCGCCGGCTTCTTCCGCCGCCGAACAAATCTCCAAATAAATCACCGAAAATATCCCCCATATCCATACCGGAAAAATCAAATCCGCCGGCACCGCCGCCGCCCTGCTCAAAAGCTGCGTGACCGAACTGGTCATACTGCCTCCGCTTGTCTGCGTCACTTAAAATCGCATAAGCCTCGGAAGCCTCTTTAAACTTTGCTTCCGCTTCCTTATCGCCCGGATTCATGTCCGGGTGATACTTTTTCGCGACCTGGCGGTATGCTTTCTTTATTTCATCGTCCGTGGCGCTTTTGGAAACGCCGAGGACTTCATAGTAGTCCCGCTTACTGTCAGCCATCCTAACTCCTCCGTTCAAGCACATTTATGGCACAAGAGCCTCCCGGCTCCTGCGCCATAGTTGTTTCCTCACCTTTTTCCCGCAGATTATACCTCGCGATAATCCGCATCTACAACATCATCCGCTGCGCTTCCGCTGCTGCCCGTGTCTGCCGCACCCATATCCGGACCGGCTCCTGCCGCTCCCTGTGCCTGCTCATAGAGCTTTGCAAACAGAGGCTGTGCGCTTGACATAAGCTTTTCCTTCGCCGCCCTGATATCCTCTACTTCGCCTTCGGACATTACTTCCGGATTGCTCTTTTCCACAAGCTCTTTTAAGTGCGCAAGGTCTGCCTCAACCGTACTCTTATCGCTGTCCGCAATCTTGTCGCCGATTTCGCTCAATGCCTTTTCCGTCTGGAACACTATGGAGTCCGCGTCATTGCGTACTTCTACCGCTTCCTTACGCTTCTTATCCTGTGCCTCGTACTCCGCAGCTTCCTTGATTGCCTTATCAATATCGGCATCCGAGAGATTGGAACCCGCGGTAATGGTGATATGCTGCTCTCTTCCGGTTCCGAGATCCTTTGCGGATACATTTACGATACCGTTCGCATCGATATCAAACGTAACCTCAATCTGCGGAACACCTCTTCTTGCCGGCGGAATACCGTCAAGACGGAACTGTCCGAGACTCTTGTTGTCCTTCGCAAACTGACGCTCACCCTGTACTACATTGATATCTACCGCGCTCTGGTTATCCGCTGCGGTGGAGAAAATCTGACTCTTTTTGGTCGGAATCGTCGTATTACGTTCAATCAATCTGGTTGCTACGCCGCCCATCGTCTCAATGGAAAGGGACAGCGGAGTTACGTCCAGAAGAAGAATGTCGCCTGCGCCCGCGTCGCCCGCTAACTTACCGCCCTGAATGGAAGCGCCGATTGCCACACACTCATCCGGGTTTAAGGTCTTTGCCGGCTCATGTCCGGTAAGCTGCTTTACCTTATCCTGTACCGCCGGGATACGGGTCGAACCGCCGACCAAGAGTACCTTTCCGAGTTCGGAAGCGGAAAGCCCCGCGTCCTTTAACGCGTTCTGTACCGGAACCGCCGTTCTCTCAACAAGGTCGTGGGTCAGCTCATCGAACTTCGCTCTCGTTAAGTTCATATCAAAATGCTTCGGTCCCTCCGCGGTCGCGGTAATGAACGGAAGGTTGATGTTTGTTGTCATCTGGGAAGAAAGCTCTTTCTTTGCCTTCTCTGCCGCTTCTTTCAATCTCTGGAGAGCCATCTTATCCAAGGATAAGTCAACTCCCTCTGCTTTCTTAAACTCATCGATAAAGTATCTGGTTACACGCTCGTCGAAGTCATCACCGCCGAGTCTGTTATCACCGGAGGTCGCAAGCACTTCGATAACGCCGTCGCCGATTTCAATAATGGAAACGTCGAACGTACCGCCGCCGAGGTCGTATACCATAATCTTCTGCTCTTTTTCATTGTCCAGACCGTAAGCCAGCGCAGCCGCGGTCGGCTCGTTAATAATACGCTTTACATCAAGGCCCGCAATCTTGCCCGCGTCCTTGGTTGCCTGACGCTGCGCGTCGTTAAAGTAAGCCGGAACCGTAATAACCGCCTCCGTCACTTTTTCACCGAGATAGCTTTCCGCGTCTCCCTTTAACTTCTGCAGAATCATCGCGGAAATTTCCTGCGGAGAAAACTTTTTGTCGTCGATTGTTACTTTGTAATCCGTACCCATATGACGCTTAATGGAAGAAATCGTCTTGTCAGAGTTCGTTACGGCCTGACGCTTTGCCGCCTCACCTACAATACGCTCTCCGGTCTTTGTGAATGCCAGTACGGACGGAGTCGTTCTCGCACCTTCCGTATTTGCGATGACTACCGGCTTTCCGCCTTCCATTACCGCTACGCAGGAGTTTGTTGTTCCTAAATCAATACCAATAATCTTTCCCATGTCTCTTTCCTCCTAAATATAATATAAATATTTAATTTGCAACCTTAACCATACTGTGACGAACGACGGAGTCCTTATACATATACCCTTTCTGGAACTCCTCTGCCACTATATTCTCACCAAAATTTTCATCTTCTATGTGCATCACCGCGTTATGAAAATCCGGATTAAACTCTTTGCCTACTGCCTCAATCGGCGTTACCCCGGCCTCCGCGAGCTCGGTAACAAGCTGTTTGTAAATCTTTTCGATACCCTGCGCGAACGCACCGTTCTTTTCTTCTTCGGAAACCGTCAATAGTCCGCGTTCAAAATTGTCCAGCACCGGAAGCAGCTTTTCTATAATGCTCTTTGCGCCGATTTCAAACATCTGAAGCTTTTCCTTTTCGGTACGCTTCCTGAAATTCTCAAACTCCGCCATCTGCCGCAGTACCTTGTCATTGAGTTCCGCAATCTGTTCGTCTTTTTTATCTTTCTTTTCTTTCTTCTTAAACAGGCATTTGCCTTCCTTTGCTTCCTCTTTGTCTTCTTTGGAATCTTCGGCATCCTGCTGCACAGCTTCCGTATCCGCGTTCTCTTCCTCCGGTTCTGCCTTTACTTCCCCTGCGTCGGGAGCCTCCGCTTCCTCTATCACTTCTTCCATTTCTTCCAAATCTTTTGCTTCGTTTTCTTCCATTTCGCTCACCTTTCCTTATTACTCTTTATTGCTCTTTATTTTTCTTAAAAATATCATCTAACTGACTTTTTAAGGTCTGGAGCGTGCCGACTACCTTTTCGTAATCCATACGCTTTGGGCCGATAATACCGATGCGCCCGTAAATACCGTCTTCGATTTCATAAGTAGCGGTCACAACCGAGCAGTCTTTCATCGACTCCACCGGCGTCTCCTGTCCGATATAAACCTGAATACCGTGTTCTTCGCTGTTTTCGTTCATAAACTCGGTCAGTGTTTTCTTTTCTTCCAAAGCATAGAGCAGATCGCTCGCCACATGGCTGTCACTTAACTCCGGATATTTCAGTATATTGGTCGTACCGCTTGTATAAACCTGAATATCTTCTTCCTCACTGATTGCCTGCGCAATGGCGTCCAACAAATCGCTGATTACATTCCCCATGCCGTCGGACTGTTCCTTTAACTTCGCGATAACCGAAAGATTAATCTCGGACATATCCAAGCCCTGTAAATAGGTATTTAAAACTATATTTAACTTTAAGATATCTTCTTTATTTAAGCCTGCCGCCAGAGGAAGTATCTTATTCTTTACGATATTTCCTTCAAGGACAATGACCGCAAGAATCTGAGTTTCGTCTACATCCGTAAGCTGGATAAACTTTACTTTCCGGCTGCGGTACTGCGGCCCGGTCACTAATGTAGCATAGTTCGTATTCACCGCCAGAAGCTTTGCCACCTGCTGTAACAAAGACTCCATCCGGTCCGCCTTGTCATTCAGGGCGTCCCACATCTGCTCCACTTCCTGCATCCGGTTCTGCATCATCGTATCTACATAAAGGCGGTATCCCTTGTCTGAAGGAATGCGGCCCGCCGAAGTATGCGGCTGGATAATGTAGCCCAGCTCCTCCAAGTCCGACATCTCATTCCGTATCGTCGCGGAACTCAGATTCAAATCCGTAAACTTCGAAATGGTGCGGGAACCGACCGGCTCTCCCGTTTCAAGATAGTTCTTGATAATGGCCTGTAAAATTTTAAGTTTTCTCTCATCTAATTCCACAGGTTTCCTCCTGTTCCTGCCTGCTGTCTGCGCTGCTGCCTGATATTTTGCTGTTTGGTGTTTTTCTTGTTAGCACTCATTCAAATGGAGTGCTAACACCTTTGACTATAAAATAGCACCACGGGAATGATTTGTCAAGTAGTAACCTGAAAAAAATTAAAAATTTCGTTTGCGCGCTTCTATTTCTACCTCCGCACAAACTCGTCCAGCAAAAACTCCGCAAGAACCATGTTGCTGACATCGATTCCGCGTTTGGTAAGGAACACCTTTCCGTCCGCCTCCGCAAGTACCCCCTGCGCCGCCAGACGTTTCATAACGTCCCCGTAAACCGTTTCCACCTCACAGCCGAATCGCCTCTTAAACTCCGCTTTCTCAATTCCGCGGCACATCCTGAGTCCCAAAAACATAAACTCTTCCATCTGCTCTTTTTCCACAAGCCGTTCCACTTCCGAACGGAGCAAAAGCGGTTCGCCCGCGTTCGCAAGATACTCTTCCATAACCGCGGTATTATGAAAACGCGCATTTGACATCAAAGACGAAGCGCCGAGCCCCAGTCCTAGATACTCCGTCCCAATCCAGTAAGCGCTGTTGTGTCTGCTTTCATATCCCGCTTTGGCATAATTTGAAATTTCATAGCGTTCATACCCCGCCTCCGCCAAAAGCTCTCCTGTCAGCTCATACATACGCCGGTCGGTTTCTTCATCCGGCATCCGGCCGGCTTCCGTGCCGCCCTCGCCGTAACGCTCATAAAAAGGAGTTCCTTCCTCAAGCTGTAAGCTGTATACGGAAATATGCTCCGGCTGCTTTCCCAAAAGAAAACGTATGCTTTCGGTCAGAGAATCGACCGTCTGCCCCGGAAGCCCGGACATCAAATCCGCACTGATATTCCGAAAACCGGCCTCTCTTGCCGCTTTCATACAGCCGGAAAACTCTTCTCTTGTGTGAATCCTGTCAAGAGCCCGTAATTCTTCCGGCACGGCGGACTGCAGGCCGATACTGAGGCGGTTAAAACCAAGCGCATACAGCGCCTCCAGCTGCTCTTTTCCCGCCGTTCCCGGATTTACCTCTATTGTAATCTCCGCTAATGTTCCGTCCTTTACACGCCCTGCGCGCTCCTCCGGCGTTTCCGGCGTCACGCCGTCCGCATCCGCTGCCTTTTTCTTTCCAAAAAGGCCTTTTTTCTTTGCCTTTTCCGTGCGTTCAAAGCCTTTCACACAAAAGGTTTCCAAAATCGCCGTAAAAATCCGTCCGAGCTGCCCGGTCGTAAGAACGGACGGCGTACCGCCTCCAAAATATATCGTTTCTACCAGATATCCCTTTGCGTTTTCCGCGTTTGCACGGATTTCATCACACAGCGCGGCAACATAGCGTTCCCGTGATTCTTCCTCCGACGGAAACGACAAAAAATCACAATATGCACACTTCTTTACGCAGAACGGAATATGAATATATACTCCGAGCGGCCGTTTTACTGTTTCTTCTTTTCCTTTCATCTTCCCTCTCCTTTTTAATCAAAAATTTTTCTCAAAAAAGGGGCTGTCGCACTAAGCGCGGCCCCTTCTTACAAGCGGTTAGTGCGACAGCTCCCTTCCGAAACTGTTCTAATCAGAACGTATCTTTTGACACCCGAATCCTGCCGTTTATTCTTCATCTAACTTTAACACGCTCATAAATGCTTTCTGCGGAATCTCCACGTTACCAATCTGACGCATCCGCTTCTTGCCTTCCTTCTGCTTTTCCAAAAGCTTCTTCTTTCGGGTAATATCACCACCGTAACACTTCGCAAGCACGTCTTTCCTCATTGCTTTTATGGTCTCTCTGGCAATAATCTTGCTGCCGATGGCCGCCTGAATCGGAATTTCAAAAAGCTGCCTCGGAATCTCGTCCTTTAAGCGTTCACACATCCTTCTGCCGCGCTCGTAAGCGGTTTCCCCATGCACGATAAACGAAAGCGCATCCACTTCCTCGCGGTTTACGAGAATATCCAACTTCACCAGTTCGCTCGGCACATAGCCCTTTAATTCATAATCAAAAGACGCGTACCCGCGGGAACGAGACTTTAACGCATCAAAGAAATCATAAATAATTTCGTTTAACGGCAGCTCGTACTTTAACAGCGCCCTCGTCTGCTCCATATATTCCATGCCGAGGTACACGCCGCGCCGCTCCTGGCAAAGAGTCATAATCGGGCCCACAAACTCGGTCGTTACCATAATCTCCGCGGTTACGACAGGTTCCTCCATATGTTCAATCTCAGACGGCTCCGGAAGATTGGACGGATTGGTAATCTCCAACACCTCACCGTTTGTCTTATATACTTTATAAATAACACTCGGCGCGGTCGTTACAAGATCAAGGTTATATTCGCGCTCCAAACGCTCCTGAATAATCTCCAGATGGAGCAGGCCGAGAAATCCGCAACGGAAACCGAACCCAAGCGCAACGGAAGTCTCCGGCTCAAACTGCAGCGACGCGTCATTTAACTGAAGCTTTTCAAGCGCGTCCCGCAAATCCGGATACTTTGCCCCGTCTGCCGGATACATGCCGCAGTATACCATCGGATTTACCTTCTTATAGCCGGGCAGGGCTTCTTTGCACGGCATCTTCGCGTTCGTCACCGTATCGCCCACACGGGTATCCTTTACGTTCTTTAAACTCGCGGTAATATACCCTACCATGCCGGCGGAAAGCTCCTCACACGGAATAAACCGCCCCGGCCCGAAAATACCGAGCTCCACTACCTCCGCCTGCGCTCCGGTTGCCATCATGCGAATCGGCGTTCCCACACGCACGCTGCCCTCCATTACACGGCAGAAAATAATAACACCCTTATATGCGTCGTAAACCGAATCGAAAATCAGTGCTTTCAACGGCGCTTCCGGGTCGCCGCCCGGCGCCGGAATCTTCGTTACAATCTGTTCCAGCACTTCCTCGATATTAATGCCGTTCTTTGCGGAAATCAGCGGAGCGTCCTGCGCTTCCAGCCCGATAACATCTTCAATCTCCGCTTTTACCCGTTCCGGGTCCGCGCTCGGCAGGTCTATTTTATTGATTACCGGCATAATATCAAGATTGTGGTCTAAGGCAAGATACACATTCGCAAGCGTCTGCGCCTCGATACCCTGCGCCGCATCCACTACCAGAATCGCGCCTTCGCACGCGGCAAGAGAACGGGACACTTCATAATTAAAGTCTACATGTCCCGGCGTATCAATCAAATTAAAGACGTATTCTTCCCCGTCCTTTGCTTTATAAATTGTCCGGACCGTCTGCGCCTTAATCGTAATACCACGCTCCCGCTCCAGTTCCATATTATCCAACACCTGCGCCTGCATCTCACGACTTGTCAACAATCCGGTTTTTTCGATAATCCGGTCCGCAAGTGTAGACTTCCCGTGGTCGATATGCGCAATAATACAAAAATTCCTGATTTTACTCTGGTCCGCTGCCATTCCAAATCCTCTCTTTCATCCAAGCCTCATACACACAAGGCTCACAAACCCATGATGAAACAGTATAACACAAGGACAAACAGTTTGCAAGGGAGGGAGAACTTGGGTTTCCGCATTTTGTATACTTTATTATATTCCGCAGATTGCACGATATCTGATTTTTGCATGTGCAACGCTGCACTAGACTTCCTCTAAGAGGCGATTCCGGCTTCGCTAAAAACGCGGTCCTTCGGACAAATACAAAAATCAGATATCGTGCAATCTGCGGAACTTTTTAAAG
>JAFLSZ010000036.1 GCA_022510665.1 Lachnospiraceae bacterium | reverse complement strand
TCGTCAGCATACCGCCGAGCCATCTCTCGTTTACATAATACATACCGCAGCGCTCTGCCTCGGTCTTAACGGAATCCTGTGCCTGCTTCTTTGTGCCGACAAACAAAATCTTGCCGCCGTTCGCAACAATATCCTTGATTGCAAAGTAAGCTTCATCTACTTTGCCTACAGACTTCTGCAGGTCGATGATGTAGATACCGTTTCTCTCGGTGTAGATGTACTCCGCCATCTTCGGATTCCATCTTCTGGTCTGATGTCCGAAATGAACACCTGCCTCCAGCAACTGCTTCATTGAAATAACGCTCATAATACTACCTCCATTTGGTTTTAATCTTCTGTGTGTCTCAAAAACCGGCGAACCGCAAACCGCGGCACCGTGCCGTGAATCCACACACATGCTTATTTCGGCCTATGCCGACTGCACCGTTTGATAGTCTACCACAAAAAAAGAAAAAAAGCAAGCACTTTTTTCTTGAGTTTCCAAAAAACTTCCGGCATCTATCTCGTCAGAATCCTTGCAATTTCCGCGTAACCCGCGCCCTGCGGTATCGTAAAAGAACCGATATTAATACTGTCCGTAAGTTTCTGCTGTTTCAGATAATTTAAAAAATCCTCCGCATCCGCAACCGCTCCAACGGCCTGCAGCCTATCCGCCACCTGCGTCGCACTCATCCCCCGCTCAACTCTGACCGTATAAGACGCCGGATTTGCCGTCGATGTAGGTGTAGGAGTTGCCGTCGGTGTCAATGTCGGCCTCGGTGTTGCGGTCGGCCTCGGTGTTGCGGTCGGCTTCGGTGTCGGTGTCTGCGTCGATGTCGGCTCCGGCGTTACTGATGCCGGCCGGTCATTGCCCGTTACCGGTGTCGGCTGGTCCGGGGCTGTTGGCTGATCCGGAGCTGTCGGCTGTTTTGGCGGCTCCGAAGGTTCTTCGGTCGGCTCCGGCGTTGCTTCCGGTGTCGGCTCCGGTGTCGCTTTCTGCGTCGGCTGTCCGTTTTCCTTTAATTTATTGATATCTTCCGCTGTCACCCCGCTGTCTTTTGTATAGCCGAGTTCCTGTGCTCTGGCGATTATTTCTTCGTCCGTTATTGCCGGTTCATTTTTTGAAAACGCAATAGCACACAGGAGCGCTGTCACCACAACACCGATTCCCATACCGCGCATATAGTATTTTCTTTTCATCACAATCCGCCCTTCATCCTGCTATGCTCCGTATAAATCAATTACCAGTTTCACTTCGCCCTGTCCCATGCCAAGCTCTCTGGAAATCTCACGTACCGTTTTTCCTTTTTTATGAAGCTTCAATATTTTCTCCTTCGGCAAATCGACATCCATATCATCTTCCTGCCTTGCGGTCATCGTAACCGTTACAAGCTCTGCGATTTTGTCTGCCGGCTCCTCTTTCTGTCTCTGCTTCTTCTCCGTGGAAATCTTTGCCGCCGTCTTTTTTGGCTCAGCCGCTTTCTTAGGCTGCGGAGCTGCCGTTTCTACCGGCACCGGTTTTACCTGAGGCGCTTCCTTTTTTGCCCTTTCCGCCTCACGCTGTGTCTCCACAGCCGTCTGAAGCGCTTCCTGTACCTTTCTCGCACTGGTAATCTCCGTCTTTAAATCCTCTTTTGTTTCTGTCAGCATATTGTACAAAAACATCACATCGGAATTGTTTTTATTCAGGCGTTCCAATATTTCTTTTGAAAACTCATCTACTGACATGATTTTTTCATTGGCAACCCGGCTTAAATAATCGTCTGTTTTTAGTATTACCTCTTCGGTCTTTTCGGACACAATCCGATCTACCGTCTGGCGCAGACGCTCGATTTCTTCCGGCGTAAGTTCCCTCTTTGCCAGATGTTTGATTAACTCGTCATAGTTCGTTTCCGGTGCGGGCTTCTCCGGCAGAAAACAACTGCCGACTAAAAGCAGCGCCCCTATCACGATCATAATAATGGTAATCGGTTCCATCTTTTTCCTCTTTTCTATAACTATACGGTAATATCAAAGGTACTTCCGCGCATTTTCATCCGCTGTTCCTCTTCTTCTTTTTCCTGTTCCTTCTTTTTTCCGGAGGAACCGCCATAGGCTCCCTTTCCCCGCTCCTTTGCATCATATTTTTGCTCTTCGTTTTCCGTTTTATTCGAGCGCACGGTCTGGGTTTCATTTTGCCTTGCCTGCTGCTGCACCGTACCGGCAATGTTTTGCTGCTGGTTGTTCAGATGCTGCGTCTCATTCTGCTTATACGTTCCGACTTCCTGTGTTTTCGGAGCAACGGAAACCATATCCAGTCTTGTAATCGGCATAACGCTTCCCCCTTTCTGTCTCCTAAAACAATTTACGCAAGAAAAGTCCAGCGATTAACCAGACTTTTCAATGTTTTAATAAGAATCTATCCTTACATCCCCGTGGTCTTTTACAAATCGCGCGTGTGCCAGCTCTGTCTTTACCTGGTAAACCGCGCCTCCTATTGTAATCCTGCATCCGGAATACGCGGTCTGTGATACTTTTATCATACTGTTGCCCTTCATATCCATATCGTCCTGAAGTTCTTCCAGCTGTTTATCATTTTGCTCAACTATAGTGTCGATTTCCGCGACCCGTTCCTGCGACTGTTTTAACAAAACAAGCTTATCCATCGGAAGCTGTTCCCCACTTTTTATTTTCTTTACCAGCATCACAATGGTCTGCTCTATTTTTTCTTTTTCCGCCTGCAGTTCCATAATCTGCTTTTCCAATCTGTGGCACTCTTCCACAATGGCCGGGTCAACGCCTACTTCAAGCACGGTAACCGTTCCCATACTGGAGCCTATGGTTTTTGCTTCGATTAAGCGTCCGCATCTCGTATTCCCGCCGCTGATGAAGCCCTTTTTTCCGTTAACAATAACATCGGTCTTTGCAGATATCCGGCTGTGCAGACTCGCCTCACACTGCACATAACCGTACCGTGAAATCACTTCCGCATTTTCAATAAACTTTGAAATTATATTTCCTTCCGCGATTAACTTGCCGCGGGTCATTCCCTGAATGCCGCGTTTCAAGATAATCTGCCCTCCCGCAATAATTTCGGCTCCCTCTACAACACCGTTTACAATTACATTGCCTTTTGCCTCTACTTTATAGCCGGTACGCACATTTCCCTTTACCTCGACATTTCCCTCGCATACAATATCGCCGGTAGAAGAATCGACATCCCCTTCGACCTCATATGTATCCGATACAAAAACCGTACCATCCACCAAGCTTACATGGCCGTTTACATCGGAATACAATTTTAAGCCGTCCTCGGATACATGACTCCGTTTTGTACCGCGCAGAATTAAGTTATTTACCTTGGAAGGTTTAATCTGCCTTCCGCATACATCAATTCCGGGAGTTCCCTGCTCTGCCGGTATCAGTTCCGCCAGTAAATCTCCCTCCTTTACCGAGCAAATCGTATCCAGTGTATGGAAATCCACCGAACCGTCTTCCAGTATTTTCGGTTTCATGGACAGGTCCGTATTGAAATAATACTTGATTTCCGCACTTTTTCCTTCAACCGGAAGTGTCGCTTTTGCAAGCTCAAGCGGGGTACAATATTCCCTTTCCGCGTCAATCTTATCTAAAAGCTCCTGATCCAAGCCGTACTTTACACCGACATGTACCAATTTCGAAACCAAATCTTCCCTTGTCATCATGCTTCCGTCCTTAGACGGAGGATACAAAATCATCTCGGCGCTCAGACGATCCGGGGCTACTGTAACGGTACAAAATTCATTAATAGGATATAGCTTTTCCGTTGTTAAACGTACTTCTTTTGATGCTTTGACAAGAGCATCGCTAAGAGCCTTCTTATCGTAATCAATACGCCACTTTGTCAAGTAAGAGTCTATCATATCAAATCTTACCGCTTTTCCGTCTTCCTGCGGCGGATAAATTACAATCCACGTTCCGTCACTTCTGATGTCAATTTGAAAATATCCGTTTACCTGTGCCATTCTCTGCTCCTTTTCTAAAAAAACAATTCTATCTGATTTCCGAGTTTCAAGCGCAATCTCTGGATTGCTTTTGTATGCAACTGTGAAATTCTGGATTCCGAAACTTCCAGTACTTCACTAATTTCTTTCAATGTCAATTCTTCATAATAATACAACAAAATTACCTTTTTTTCCTTTTCGGTCAAAGCCTCTAATGACTGAACCAAAAGAGCCTTCATTTCTTTTTGTTCTAACTGTCTTTCAGGCTGTGCATAATCTTCGCTTTCCGACCCGCCTACAATTCCGTTTTCACTTCCCTGCTCCAGATACTCATCCAAAGAAACAATTCCGGCGGCCTTTGTCTGCGCCTGCCACTGTCCCAGTTCCTCCACGGAAATTTCCAGTTCCGCGGCCACTTCTTCGTCAGAGGCAAACTGTCCGCTTGCCGCTTCCAGTTTCTGATAAGCGGCATCTATTTTCTTCTGTTTCTGTCTGACCGTGCGTGGCAGCCAGTCCATATGGCGTACCTGATCCAGTATCGCTCCGCGAATGCGCAATGAGGCATAGGTTTCAAACTTAACTCCCTTGTCAAAATCATACTTGTCAATCGCGTCAATCAGCCCAAACATCCCATATCCTACCAAATCATCATACTCAACATTATAGCCCAGATAAATACTAAGCTTTCCCGCTACGATTTTAACAAGACCCGCATATTCAATTATAATCTGTTCGCGCAGTTC
The DNA here is from genome assembly GCA_022510665.1 of Lachnospiraceae bacterium. Taxonomy (GTDB): domain Bacteria; phylum Bacillota; class Clostridia; order Lachnospirales; family Lachnospiraceae; genus SIG307. The sequence continues at coordinate 18,358 of JAFLSZ010000036.1, read as the reverse complement.
CGGGGTTCCGTTTTTACTATACTCTTCCCATAACCTAAGCTTTTCCTCTGCACTCATAAGCGTCTCCTGTCTGTTTCTCTCCTTTATTACCGTTTTGTAAAACTAAGGAAAACGACTGCTACAATTCTTCCAATTCTTCCAACTCTTCCTCAAAAGAAGCTGTATCTTGCATTTCTTCCTGTTCTTCTTCCTTCTCTCTCAGTTCCTGAGCTTCTAATTCCCGTGCCGCAAGTTCCCGTTCTTCCCGTTGTCTTTGTTCTGCCATTTTTTCCGCGTCATCATTTATTTTCACAACCGTCTTTTGTACAATTCTCCCGATAATATAGAACAGGAGCATTACAAGCAGTACAACCTTTAATGTGAAAAACAGGGACACATGCCGGACAATGCAGATAATACAAGCTATCATCGCCGCCGTCAATGTAATAAACGGCGGAATATTCCTCCCTTTCATAATAGCCTCCTAAATCTTATAAACTGCTTTACCGACTGCCTTAATCAGTAATTCCTCGCTTTCCGGATAAAACTCTATGGTACGTCCGTAAGACTTTCCGGTATCCTCCGCAACAATCGGAATACGGAGTGCAGACAACTTAGCCTTTACCGCTTCTACATTCCGCGCACCCACACGAAGCAGGTCGCTTTTTTCAGCATTAAAGGCAAACATTTGGGCACCGCCCGCAATTTTCGCCTTTAAATTAACACGGGAAGCCCCGGCTGCCACTACTTGGCGAACCATATCGTCAATACCGGTATCGGCGAATTTTGCTCTATTCTCGTTGTTATTAATTTTTGTACTGTCAGGCAGCATAATATGTACCAGCCCGGCAATTTTTTTTGTTGAATCGTATAAAACAACACCGACACAGGAACCGAGACCTAATGTCGTAATTGCATCTGGCGCATGACAGCACTTCATATCCGCCATGCCCACTTTAAACATATTTCCCATTTTACCACCTATAAGCCTAATGAAGTTAATATCGCATTATAAGATTCTAATGTTGGTATTAAAATAAAAAATCCGTTTACCAGCGTCGTCTTTTCACCAAATTCAGTCTGAATCAAAAGGGCCTTATCTCCGATTTTTCCAAACTCAATTGCCGGTACGCTTAAAATCGCACCTGCCATGTCAATCGAAATATATGGTATACTCGCATTGATTGACATCTGCGTAAGATTTGATAAAGAGGAAAGGTAAGCGCCGGTAATAATATTTCCGATTTCCTGTAAAGCGGAAGTTTCCATCTCGGAGAACTCGGCATCAAGCGGAGCATCTTGTCCCATTAACATATTGACCATCGCATGTGCCGCGCCACGTTCCAGAACAAACATCATCATACCGTCGATATTTCCGCTCAATGTCAAAAGGATACCAATAATAATGTTTTCCGCGCCTCCCAAGATTTCCGGAAGCTCCTGAAAGTCCAATAGCGCAACCTTGGGAACCTTCATATCAACTTTTACCTGAAGCATCGTAGCGAGGGCGGTTGTTGCATTTCCTGCACCTATATTTCCTATTTCTTTTAATACATCATACTGCACCACGTCCATCGAGTCCAATTTCATCTCTGCCATATCTACCTCCCGATTCAAACACACCAAGGAAGAGGCCGTTTAGACTTCTTCCTTGGATACTGCATTTAAGCTTCTTTCTCTTTTTCTTTTTCTTTTTCCACAATAATTCCCGCAATATTCAGCAGAGAAATCAGACCGTCGTTATGCTTTCCGATTCCGGCAAGGTACATTGCTCTTTCGTCATTCGCATCGTAACTTCCCTTTCCGATGGAATCTTCGTCAAGGTTAACAACTTCCTTTACCTCGTCTACAATAATTCCAACAAGCGACTGCTGCTCCAGTTTCAAAATAAGGATACGGGTCTTTCCGGTAATCTCGTCCGGATCCAGCCCAAACTTTAAGCGGAGACTCATAACCGGAACAATCTCACCTCTTAAATTGATTACCCCCTTAAAATACTCCTGTGCCTTAGGCACACGGGTAATCCGCTGCATACGAACAATATTGTCAACATACTGGATATCAATGCCGTATTGTTCGTTTCCAAGCTTTACTACAATATACTGCTTTATTTCTTTACTTGAAACATGTTCCTCCATTCCGGCACCTCCTAAACTATCGCGTTCGCGTCAAGAATCAATGCGACTTCACCGTCACCGAGAATTGTCGCGCCGCCAATCATCTTATTGTTGTTTATGTACTTTCCGATAGACTTAATTACGATTTCCTGCTGACCAATCAGGTTGTCAACCACAAGACCCGCCAGTTTGTCTCCTTTTGCTACAATTACTACGGTCAGGCTTTCCGGATTAAAATCATCTTCCGGAACATCCAGCACGGACCTCAGACGAATCAACGGGATTACATCGCCGCGCAGATGGATAACTTCTTTTGTCTGCACGTACTTAATCTTCGATACCACTACATCCTCAATCGTCTGAATGCTGCCCAGCGGAATCGCATACTTCTCGTTTCCGAGTTCAACCATAAGAGCCTGAATAATCGCAAGAGTAAGCGGCAGGCGTACAATAAAGGTCGTTCCTGCGCCGAGTACGGTCTTTGCCTCTACATCTCCGCCCAAAGCTTCGATTTTGGATTTAACAACGTCAAGTCCGACTCCTCTGCCCGACAAATCGGAAATTGCTTCCGCGGTAGAGAAGCTTGGACGGAACAGTAAATCAATCGCCTCTTTTTCGGTCATTACGGCAGCCTGTTCCGGAGTTATGGTTCCCTTTTCAACTGCCTTCTTCTTTACCTTTTCTACATCAATACCTTTACCGTCATCTCTTACTTCAATTACTACGTTGTTACCGTCCTGGTAAGCGTCTAAGAAAATGGAACCGACTTCCGGCTTTCCTGCCTTAATACGCTCTTCGTTAGATTCAAGGCCGTGGTCCGCCGCGTTTCTCAACATATGCATCAACGGATCGCCAATTTCGTCAATTACCGTACGGTCAAGTTCCGTTTCCTCACCGGACATATACAGCTCCATTTTTTTGTCTAACTTCTTGCTGATATCACGAATCATACGCGGGAAACGGCTCACAACATTTTCAATCGGCACCATTCGGGTCTTCATTACCGACTGGTGAAGGTTGGTTGTAATACGTTCCAAATATTCAATCTGCTCATTAAAGCCGCTTTCACGAATTCCTTCTATATCCGAAGTATTGATAGATACCAAACCGTTCTTTGCAATAATCAGCTCGCTGACAAGGTTCATCAAATCATCCAGCTTATCAATATCAACACGAACGGAACGATTTACTACCGGCTTGTTTGCCGTTTTCTGCTGTGACGCGGCTGCCCCTGCCGATGCAGCGGCTCCTGCTGCCGACGGCGCGGTACTTTCCTTCTGAGAGACAGCTTCCTTTGCTTTTTCCGGTTCTCCGTTTTCTTTCGGAGAATCCTGTGCCATCATCTCCTGTGTAACTTCTTCTATGCAGACAAGCTTGATTTCGAAAACGTCCTCTACCTTCTTCTTCGCGGTTTCGGCATCCGCCTCCGTAAGCAGCACAACCGTAAAGTCAAGGTCAAAATGTTCGTCCTCAATCTGCTGTACCTGCGGCTCGGAATGGATTACCGTTCCCAATTCCTCTAACGCCTTAAATACAAGAAACGCACGCGCCGCTTTTAAAATACAGCTTTCATGTATGTATACCGTCATGGTATAAGCGTGCATCTTCTCTGTGAGTGCCTTTGAAATCGCGCTCTTTTCATGATCCGCCAGCTTAATCGGCTTGACACCCATCTCTGCTTCTGAGGCAGGCTGCGCCGCGACAGCCGCGGCTGCAGATACAGACGCCGCCGGTGCAGCAGCAGGTGCAGGTGCCGCACCTCCTCCGAGACCTTCGTTTAAAATATCGTTCAGCGCTTTAATAATATCTTCATTGTCCTCCGTACCTTCGTCACCCGAGTTTACGATTACGTCAAGATACTGTTCCAAAGCATCCAAACCTTTAAACAATACATCAACTAACTTAGCCGACGCCTTCATCTTTCCGTTACGGATTTCAGAAAATACATTTTCCATATCATGTGTAAGGCGCTGCATTCTCTTGTAGCCCATCGTTCCTGCCATACCCTTTAAAGAGTGTGCCGCACGGAAAATCTCATTAATGGTATCTATATTTTCCGGTTCACGCTCTAAAACAAGGATTTGTTCGTTCAGGCTCTGCAAATGCTCCTTTGTTTCATCAATAAATATTTCCAAATACTGACTTACATCCATAATTATCGCACTCCTACGTTTTTAGTAATTGCAGCTGCTACTTCCCCTAACGGCACCACCTCATCCGAAAGACCTTCTTCATACAGCACCCTCGGCATTCCGTATACCGTACAGGTAGCGGCATCCTGACTGATTACATAAATATTATGCTTGTCATTAAGTTGCTTGATTCCCGCGGTTCCGTCACCGCCCATACCGGTTAGTACAACACAGGTAATGTCCGCGTAATCAGATTCCAGCAAAGATTCATACGTAATATCCGCGCAAGGCTTTAATCCGTTTCTGGCAGGCTCATCCGTCAAACAGCATATGTAAGACGAGCCGCTCTTTTTAATCCTTAGCTGCGAACCTCCTTTTGCGATATAAACAATTCCTTTTTGCAGAGGCTCCCCGTCAACGGTTTCCTTAACCGTAATCTGGCTTAAATCATTCAGGCGGGATGCCAGTGTTTCGGTAAAACCGACCGGCATATGCTGAACAATCACCATCGGGGCGTCCAAGTTTTTCGGAAGCTTGGGAACGACCTGCTGCAGTGCCTTTGGTCCGCCGGTAGAACAGGCAAGCACAACCAGCCTTGAGGCATCTTTTCCTACCGTTTTGTGCGGTCTCCTTGTCACCGGGGTCTTCGCGGAACTTACAGGCGTTGTTATGTTTCGCGTATCTCCCGACGGCAGGGCGGTTCTCTGCCTCCGTTCCCTGAGTTCGCTCTGGCCGGAAAATCCGGCGGCACAGACAAGACATTTCAGTACATTATCGTGGAACGTATTTTCTTTTGCCTCCATGAAACTATTTGGTTTCGTCACGAAGTCAAAAGCTCCGAGTTCCAGCAGACGGATTGTTTCCGCCGCCCCTTCCACTGCTATCGTACTGACTACAATCACCGTCAGCTTTATTTTCAGACGGTTGATTCCCTCCATAAACTCAATTCCGTTCATCTTGGGCATGTTAATATCCAAAAGTACAATATCATACTTTTTCGGATTCAACGTAATCTTGTCATAGGCCTCCAGCCCATTGCTTGCGACATCGCAAACGATGAATCTTTCATCTGTACTAATTATATCAGACAGTACTCTTCTCATAAGTGCAGAATCATCAATAATTAAAATTTTTTTCTTTTCCATGCTTCTCTCCTTTTAATCTCCCCCTGCTTCCTTTTTTCTGCGCTTCCTTTCTTCAAAAAAGATATAGCGAATAATGCTCTCGCGCTCCGCGTTCGTAATATGAACAAACTGCACCCTGTGTTCATATAATCCCGTACGATTCGGTACCGGATATACGGCTAATACTTTTGCAAATAAAAGCTGCTGTTTTAACACGTCCTGTTCCAAAAACGCAATTTTCATCGCAATTACTTCCCCTTCTGCCGCCTGATACCCCGAATTAAACCGCACGCCTCCGCCGCTGAGGTCAAGCGCTATCCCCGTATAAAAATTCACAGGCGTGCCTGTTTCCTCTTCCTGTTCTTCTTCCGGCGTCGTCTGCTCCTGAATCACCTGCTCATGGAAACTGCTTTTTTCCCAAAGCAGCCGTTCCAGTTCGGCTTCCTTCGGCACACAAAATTCCATATTTAAGAGACATTCTATCCGATAATACTGCCGCCGCTGCAGCCGTTCAAACTCCGAACGGAATTTAATTACCGCAACAGGCAGTTTATCCTCATACCGCCGCGATACTACCTGTACCCGGCACTGATACAACCCTTTATTCGTATAAAAACAAACCAAAAAAGCCGTTCCCGGTTCCAAGGCAACTAAAGCACCCTCCTTCGCCGGCATCTCAATGACCGCTTCATCCGCCGACTCCTGATAAAGGAAACGACTGACATACGTTATTTCCTCCGCTGTCTTAATATGTCTGATTTTTCGCAGTTCCAGCCTGTTTCCTGTTTCAATCAGGTTACTCTTATTCATTGATTTCCTCTTTTCTTCCGCGCGCCTTTTTTATCATTGTCCGTATCAAGTCGGAAAAAAGTCCCGTAATTCCTTTCTTTTTTTCCAATTCAGGGCCATCGCACAACTTTACGGCAATTGCCTGCATAGCCTTTGCCGCCGGTGTGTTCGGATATGCGAGCGTCACCGGCTTTTGCAGCATAACCGCTTTTGATACCATGTCATCCTGAGGTATATTGCCGATAAACTCCGGCTGGATATTCAAAAATTTATTCACGACAAGACTCATCTTCTCATATAAATTTCTGCCTTCCGCCTCATTTTCCACACGATTCGAAATCATCTTGATACTTGTATGTTCTTTGGAAAAACCGGCACGGCGGTTCAACGTTTTTAATAAAGCATATGCATCGGTAATGGAAGTAGGTTCCGGTGTCGCAACCAAAATCACCTCGGAACTTGCCGCCACAAACTCAAGTACGGCATCGGCAATTCCCGCTCCGGTATCAACAATAATAATATCTGCCATGGAATCCAGTTCCGCTAATTTCTGCGACAGATAAATAATCTGTTCCCTCGTCAGGCGTGCCAGTTCCTGAATACCGGAACCGCCCGAAATAAATCCGATATCCTCCGGACCTTTGGTAATAATTTCCGCCAATGTTTTCCCGCGGAACATCAAATCCGCCAAATTAAACTGAGGCCTTATTCCAAGCATAACCTCCACGTTCGCAAGCCCGAAATCCGCGTCAAAAACAATCACGCGTTTTCCCAGCCGCTGCATCTGAATCGCTAGATTCACGGCAACACTGGATTTACCAACGCCGCCTTTCCCACTCGTCACCGTAATAACACGGGCATATTGCTGCCGGCGCTCCTGCTGTCTCACAAGCTTTCTGAGCTTTTCCGCCTGATCCATCATTTTCCACCTCCCAACAACTGCCTTGCTACATTCTGTGGGTCCATTCTACTGATATCATCCGGCACATTCTGCCCGTTGGTGGCGTAAGAAAGCGGTGCTCCGGTAAGCATCTTAATGTTAAAAATATTCCCGATCGTTCCTGTCTCATCCAGCTTTGTAAAAATCAGCCTGTATTCCGCAATTTCCGAATATGTCTCCGCAATCTTTACCAGATCGCGATACTTTGTCGTCGCACTTAGAACAAGATATACTTCTCTTGCTTCCGCCGGCACCGACCTGATTAATCTTTCAATATCATCCCGCTGTTCTTTGTTCCGGTGGGAACGTCCCGCGGTATCTACAAGAACTACATCATATTTCTGTAATTCTTCCTCCTGCTCAGCCAATTCCGTTTCACTGTAAATCACATACAACGGAATATTCATAATTTCCGCGTAAGTACGCAGCTGATCCACCGCCGCGATACGGTAAGTGTCCGCGGCCAAAAGCGCTACTTTTGCCTTCTTCTGCTCCATCAGGCTGTAAGCAAGTTTCGCAATGGTAGTCGTCTTTCCTACACCGGTCGGCCCAATAAAAAAAACATAACGGGTCTTACCGCTTATAACTTCTAATGTCTTTGTCTGACCAAGCTTCAACACAATCTTTTGATAAAAATTCGCCAATATCTTGCTGACATCTGCCTCTTTCTTTAAGGAGGACTCAATCTCCGTAATAATCTGGTTGACATACTTTTCATCTACCTCATTCTCAATCAACTGATGGAAAATCAGGCGCAAAAATGCAATATTTTTATCCGGAAGCTCGCTTTCCGGTTCCTCTGCCTTTTCTTTTGCCTCCTCGGATACTTTTGCCTGTCCCAGTTCCTTTATCTGTTCCTCAAACAGTTTCTTTAACGTATCCAGTTTCTGCTCAATAACACTCCCGCCGTTTTCCGTCTTTTTCTCCTCAAATAAAAGCTCCGAATTATACGATACATTCTGGGACGGCATATACCGTGCTTCCGCCTTGTCAGGCACAGGTTTACGCTGAGGCGCTCTTTCATACACGTCCGGTTCGTCTACGGCCGCAGTCACTTCCCACATCGGCACATCAAACAGCTTCTTAAAGAATCCTTTCGACTCTACCTGTCTGGACGCCATTTTTACGGCATTCTCGCCCAATTCTTTTTTTGCCGCCGCCATCGCCTCTTCTTCTGTTTTTCCCTTGAAAGTTTTAATATTCATACTATTCTGTCACCATCCCAACTGATTGTAATTCAACATTGGATTCAATCTCATTATAAGAAATGACAATCAAATCCGGATAATAATCCTTGGTAAGACGTTTAAAGTACATACGCACAATCGGCGACGTCACAATAATCGGACTCTTGCCGAGATTCTCTAACTTCTCCGCTTCCTCCTTTACCGACTTCATCAGCCGCTGTGTCCGTTCCGGTTCCAGTGTTATGTACGCTCCCTGCTCCGTCTGCTTTACGGAATTCATAATTTCCTGTTCCGCCTTCGGGTCCAGCGTTACAACACTTGTAGTTTCGCCGCCCGGAAAATACTTGTTTGAAATCGCGCGTTTTAACGCCTGTCTGACATACTCCGTCAATACATCGGTATCCCTTGTCGTCGGCGCGTAATCCGCAAGCGTTTCCAGTATTGTTACCATATCCCGGATAGCAATGCCCTCGCGCAGCAGATTTTGTAATACCTTCTGCACTTCACCGATTCCAAGCAGCTTAGGTATAAGCTCGGTAACAAGTACCTGATTTGCCTCCTGAATATTGTTGATAAGTTCCTGAACAGCCTGACGGGTCAAGAGTTCATCCAAATGCGCCTTGATTACCTCGGTCAGATGTGTTGCGATAATCGACGGCGGGTCAACGACCGTATATCCGTAGGATTCTGCGCGCTCTCTCTGTCCTTCCGTAATCCAGATGGCCGGAAGGTGATAGGACGGCTCAAAGGTCGGAATACCTGTAATTTCTTCTTCTACATAACCCGGGTTCATCGCCATATAGTGATCAAACAGGATTTCTCCGTCACTTACCGCGATTCCTTTGATTTTAATTACATACTGGTTCGGATTAAGCTGTATGTTATCACGCAGTCTGATGGTCGGCACAACGCAGCCGAATTCCAGCGCAATCTGTCTTCGGATTAACACGACGCGGTCCAGCAAATCGCCGCCCTGATTCACATCTGCGAGCGGAATAATACCGTAACCAAACTCCAGTTCCACCTGATCCGGCAGGATAATTTCCCTGACATTCTCCGGCCGCCTGATTGGAAGATCTTCCTCTTCTTCCGCCTTTGCCTCGGCTTCGGTCTTCGCCACCTCAATCTTTGCCTGAATACTGCGGCCTACCATAATAAAAATCACGCCGTAGGATATAAAAATCAGCTTAGGCAGCTCCGTGAAAATACCTAACACGGTCAACCCCGCTCCCACCATATAAAGTACCTTCGGCGTAGAAAAGAGCTCGCGCAGCAGCAAATCGCCTACGTCCGCTTCCTTTGACACCTTTGTTACCATAATACCGGTAGATAACGAAATCAAGAGGGACGGAATCTGACTTACCAGACCGTCACCAATCGTAATAATCGCGTATTTTTCCAATGCCGCGCTCATTTCCAAACCTTCTCTTGTAACTCCCATTACCAGACCGCCTATGATATTGACTGCGGTAATCAAAAGGCCGGCGGCGGCATCACCCTTTACATACTTTGTGGCACCGTCCATAGCGCCGAAAAAGGAGGATTCCGCCTGAATCTTCTCACGGCGTACTTTCGCCTCCGCGTCGGTAATGGCGCCGGTATTTAAGTCGGCGTCAATCGCCATCTGCTTTCCCGGCATGGCATCCAGGGTGAAACGCGCCTGTACTTCGGATACACGTTCCGAACCTTTGTTGATTACCAGAAACTGCACCAATACAAGAATAAAAAATACAATAACGCCGACGACCATATCGCCGCCGCCTACGAAATTACCAAATGCTTCTACTACCTCTCCAGCATAACCTTTGGTCAAAATGTTTCTTGTGGAAGAAACATTCAGACTGATACGAAACACCGTCGTAAACAGCAAAACCATCGGAAAGGTAGACATACTCAACACTTCCTGGGAAAACAGGGCATTGAACAAAATAATTAAGGCAATCGAGATATTAAGCGCCATCAACACATCCAAAAAGGCCGTCGGCAGCGGAACAATCAAAAATACGATTGCCGCAAGGATATAAACTCCCAAAAACATATCCGTCCTTTTCACTGCCATTCCTCCCTTCTGTGTATTTTGTGGCTTAATATCTTATAATTCTTGTTTTTTAATTTTACGCGTCCGCATATTTGCTTCCGCTTTATTTCAGCTTTACGCGGCGCCGCCGTGCTTTAATTTATATACATAAGAAAGTACCTCGGCGGTCATCTGATACAACTCCCGCGGTATCTCGCTGTCCAAATCCACATTGTAGTACAACATTCGTGCCAGAGGCTTATTTTCCACAATCGGAATATTGTATTCCTTTGCCGCGTCTTTTATTTTCTGTGCCACATAATCCGCACCCTTCGCAATCAGTACCGGAGCTGAGGCCACCTCTTTATCGTATTTAAGCGCGCAGGCAAAATGCGTCGGGTTTGTAATAACAACATCTGCCTCCGGAAGTTTCTGCATCATACGGCGTTGGGAAACTTCCCGCATCTTGGATTTAATTCTTCCCTTCACCTGCGGGTCACCTTCCTGCTGCTTGTACTCGTCTTTTACTTCCTGCTTTGACATCTTCAAATCTTTTTTAAATTTTATTTTCTGGTAAATATAATCAATCAAGCCGACTGCCAGATAAATCGCGCTGATTTTTACTCCCAGATTAAGCACAAACTCCCCGATATATACAACCGCCTGATTTAAGGTCAAGTCATATAAGGTGACTACCGCACCGGCAGCCTTCCTTAAATCGGAATAGGCAATGTAAAATATCAGAATGATTTTTACAACATCTTTGACTAACTCAAATATTTTGTCTTTTGAAAAAATCCGCTTCAAACCTTTAATCGGATTAAACTTATCAAGTTTCGGCTTTAACGGCTTTGCCGTCACCTGCCATTTTACCTGAACAATGCTGACGGCAAACGCCGCCGCCACCGCAACAATAAAAACAGGCAGACAAACCAAAAGAACCTCCACAAGCCCGTTTCGCAAAAATGCTGTCGCAATCGAAACTGAAAAATCCTCTGATGCATACAGATCAATCACCTGATAAATATTATAAAAACATTTTAAAAAACGTGAACCGATATAACCGACCGTAATTTTCAGGATAAGAAACAGCGCCAGCAGCATTACCGCAGTCGATAACTCCTTACTTTTGGCTACCTGGCCTTCTTTTCTGGCATCATTTAACTTCTTCGGCGTAGCTTCTTCGGTTTTCTCTCCGCCCTCATCCGCAAAGAACTGGAGCCGCATCGGAACCAAAAACAGGACTTTTCTATCATCTTCCCCTATCACTGCTTTCACGCTCCTTCCACAGCCTTACACTCAGTTTCCTCCCAAATAGTAAATACTCCCTTTTAACATAGACATCATTTCCTGAAAAATCAAATCCGCGACGCCTGTAATCATCATAACCATAAGTACCAGCACAACCAGCCCCACCAACACTTTTAACTGCATTCCGACGACAAACATATTCATCTGCGGAGCCACCCTTGCCAATATTGCCAAAATCGTATTCACAACCAGCAGACTCGCAAAAATCGGAAGCACAATCCGGAAGCCGATTACAAAATAATCTACCATAAAATGCTTCATCAACTCATAAATCCCTATATTAAGCGACACCGAGCCGACCGGAAGCACCGTAAAAGAATCCGTAAGGGCGCGTACCATATAACAATGCATATTTGTAGCAAACAGCATTAACATCACCGCATATGTGTATAAATTACCGGTAATCGTAACCTGTGCGCTTGTAATCGGGTCAAATTGGTTTACCATGGAAAAACCTATTTCCTGATCTATTACCTGTCCGGCAAACGCGAGAATATAATATGCCACATTTGCCATAAATCCCATAATAACTCCGGCTAACATCTCGGAACCCACAAGCAGAGCGTATCCTATCGTTGTAGAATACTCAACTTCCTTGTACGGAACCACATGAAACACCAGAACCGCAATGGCAATCGCCAGAATCGCCTTTGCCCGCATCGGGATATTTCGCAGGGAAAACAACGGCGCCGCCACCATAAATCCGCTGATTCTCACAAGTATCAACAGAAAATATTCCAAATGATATAACGAAATCGTCATCGTTATCCGTTAATGTAATACTGAAAATTCATGCACAGTTCTTTCATCAGCTGTACGGCAAGTCCCATAATCCAGTTTCCCGCAATAATCAATACAAGAAATACCGCCAAAAGCTTAGGAACAAATGTGAGCGTTTGCTCCTGAATCGAAGTCACTGTCTGCAATATACTTATTATAAGTCCGACGACAAGCGAAACCAGCAATAACGGCGCAGCAGCCTTGATAATCGTAACCAGCGTAGAAACAAGCAGGTCAATCAATACCGCCTCATCCACAGCCTTCCGCCTCCTTTCCCTTAACCGCCGAACGTCTTAAAGGTACGCAAGACGTTCTCTATCACCAATGTCCAACCGTCCGCCATAATAAACAACAAAATCTTAAAAGGCATCGAGATTGTTGTCGGAGGCAGCATCATCATACCCATCGCCATCAACGTAGAAGACACTACCATATCAATAACGATAAACGGAATATAAATCAAAAAGCCGATAATAAAGGCCGCCCGCAGCTCACTGATAATAAACGCCGGAATCAGCACCCATGTCGGGATATCGTCTGCCGTTTCTATCGTCTCGATTCCTGCAATATCCACAAACAACGCCAATTCCTGATTTCTTGTTTCCGTAAACATAAACTCGCGAATCGGCTCAACGCCCGCGTCTAATGCCTCCTGTGCGGTGATTTCACCCGCGGAAAGCGGCTGAACCGCCTCCGTATTAACTCTTGACAGCGTCGGAGACATAACAAAGAGGGTCAGAAATAACGCCAATCCAATCAATACCTGATTGGGAGGCGTCGTCTGTGTACCAAGCGCGGAACGTACAAAATGCAGTACAATCAAAATACGGGTGAACGATGTCACCATAATTAAAATTGACGGTGCAAGAGAAATTATCGTCAGAATTAACAGCATCCTGAGCGTTGCCGCAAGAGTATTGTCTTCTTCACTGTTATCCATAACCGAAAAATCCAAAGAACCGACATTGCCGGAAATATTAAACCCGCCTTCTGTCCCGCTCTCTGTTGCATATGCCGTAGTAGTTTTTGCACGACAAATAAAGGTCAACATACACACCGCAAGAAAAATTCCGATATAAAACGGAATTTTATTTAACTTTCTACTTACCTGCGTCTTCATGTTTATCAACCTTTGCTTTAAACTCAGATAAAATTGCTTTAAACGACTTCGAAACGCCTGTACCGTTATCTTCTTTTATTACGATTTCTTCCGCCTTCATCTCGGTAATCAGACTGATACTCTCCTTTGTTACCGAGATGACAAAATACCGCGTTCCGATCTGTATAAGCTGTAAATAACGGTTTGGCGCCACCTGACAAGTTTCCAGCGGTTTAAAATTGCTGTTCCTGCCGCGCTGCATCTGACGCCCGGCAACAAACCGGGTTGTCACAACACAGGCGGCAAGAATCAAGACAAAAATAAACACAAGTAGTACTAACTCAGCAATACTTTTCCCAAGTGAATTAACCCTTGTAAGTACTACCGGATTCCAGAAAGCTCCTGCCATAAAAACTCCTTCTCTGGCTCAGCCTACCGCCTTACGAACAGCTTCCAATACACGGTCTGCCTGGAACGGCTTTACAATAAAGTCTTTTGCTCCTGCCTGAATGGACTCAATTACCATTGCCTGCTGTCCCATTGCCGAACACATGATTATGTTTGCGGATGGGTCTTTTGCCTTAATCTCCTTTAATGCCTCAATCCCGTTCTTTTCCGGCATGGTAATATCCATCATTACCAAATCCGGCTTTACTTCAGCATATTTATCTACTGCTACTTGTCCGTTTTCTGCTTCTCCGGCAACATTATAACCGTTTTTCGTGAGAATATCCTTAATCATCATACGCATGAAAGCGGCGTCATCGCAAATCAGAATGTTTTTAGCCATATTACCTCTCCAATCTTTAAAATTGTAGTTTGCTCGACTAACTGTACAGTGTTGTTATTTGATTACTTCGCTAACTCGGATAGCAAAAGCCTCCTCAATTACAACTACTTCTCCCTTAGCCACATATTTACCGTTGACCAATATGTCAATCGGTTCACCTGCCAACCGGTTTAGTTCGACAATGGTACCCGGAGCGAAATCCAGTATCTCTTTAATTGATTTACTGGTTCTTCCAAGCTCTACCGTAACTTCCAACGGGACATCCAGCAACAAATCAATGTTCTCCGTCTGTAACAGAGGACTTTGTATCGGCTGGAATACCTGAAACTGTGCCGGAGCGATATTGACATCCTGCACCGGCGGCATCATATACGGCATTGCCATCTGCGGCTGCATCATTCCCTGCATCGGCATCTGTCCCACTGCCATTGTATTTAAATCCTGCATCGGTGCCGCCGCCTGTTGCGGAACCGGTGCCGGTTGTGGTGCTGTTTGAGTCGGTGCCGGTTGCGGTGCTGCTGCCGCTGGTGCTGCTGGTGCTGCCGCCGGCGCCGGTGTTGAGGCAGGTGCCTCTTCATTAATAAATTTATTATACAAACTCTTCGCAAATTCAATCGGATATAACTGCATTAACTCACTGTCAATTAAATTGCCGATTTCCATGCGAAAGGAAACTTTTACAAACTTATGACTTAAAAATTCCTGTATATCGCTCTCTACCGCATTATTCAGGTCAATCAGACTTGCCGAAGGCGGGCTGATATCAATCTTCATTTCAAACATCGAAGACAGGGATGTAGACGAAGCTCCCATCATCTGATTCATTGCCTCGCTGATTGCACTCAGATGCAGGTCATTAAGAGGGTCGCTTATGTTGGAACCGTCGCCGCCCATCATAAGGTCGGCAATTATCTTAACGTCCTTTTCCTGCAGAATCAATATATTCTTTCCGTCCAAACCTTCCTGATAGGAAATCTGAACAAATACACAAGGTCTAGGGTAGTTATTACTTAATTCTGCCCATTCACAAACAGAAACCGTCGGCGTTGAAATATTTACCCTTTGATTTACCAAAGTAAACAGCGTTGTCGCAGAAGAACCAAGGCTGATATTGGAAATCTCACCAATGGCATCCTTTTCTTCCTCAGTCAGAAGTTCTTCTGATGATACATCTTCTACTGATTCATCTTCGCTTATGTCGCTGAACAAAGCATTGATTTCTTCTTGAGATAACATTCCGTCCATGTTCTTATTCCTCCCTCACGATACTTGAGATTTTTACCGCATATGTGTCCGAGGACGAACCCGGCAAAGCCGTAAACTTCCATATATTTCCGACAAACACATTCAACTCATCTTCCATCTTTGTATCCAGCTTAATAATATCGCCTTTTTGCATATTGATATAATCATTTACCGAAATTGTGCTTCTTCCCAGCACAACCCTTAGTGGTACTTTTGCTTTCGCAATCGCATATTCGATAAACTCCTTATAAACTTCATCATTTTGCAGCTTCTCGGAAGCATACCATGATTTCGTATTAAGTTTATCAATAACCGCTTCCAGACAGCCATACGGAAGACAAACATTCAGCATACCTTCTACATTGCCGATTTTTACGTTCAACGTAATAATTGAAACCGTTTCATTCGGCGCTATCATCTGTGCAAACTGACAGTTCGTCTCGATTCGTGTCAGGCGCGGTACAAGATCTATTACATTTTCCCACGGGTCACGAAGCAGGTTCGTGATAATCGTAAAGATACGTTCAATAATAATCAATTCAATTTCCGAAAACTCCCTCGGCTTTTCAAGCGGAAGTCCCGGTCCTCCAAGCATACGGTCCACGATGGCAAACCCTAAATTGTCGGAAAGTTCAATGATAATATTGCCCTCTAACGGACTGAAATCCACAATTCCAAGCAGCACAGGGTTAGACAGCGCGTTCGTAAACTCGGAATAAATAATCGCCTCCGAGTTCATTACTTCTACATTCACCGTTTTTCTCAAATATGCCGGTAAATGTGTAGACAATAATCTTCCATAATGCTCAAAGATAATTTCCAATGTGCGGAGGTGTTCTCTGGAAAACTTTGTAGGACGATTAAAGTCATAATTTTTTACCTGCTTTTCCGTCGTGCCTTTCATCTCTTCCGCATCTATTTCACCACTACTAAAGGCTGCAAGCAGATCATCTATTTCTTTTTGGGATAAGACGTCACCCATACCGAAACCTCCTACATAATAGACGAATTTCTTTGTCTACTATCATAATAACACACATTGTTCAAAAAATCATCAAAAATTTTAATTTACTGTACTGCAATAACACTTAATGTTGTTTCGATGATGCAGTCCGACTGGAAAATTTCCTGAACCTTTTTCAATACATCTTTATTGATATCTTCCAAATACTCGGAAACCTGCACTGATGTATAATCATTTAACACGCCGCTGACCACCGCTATAATCCTGTTTTCTTTGCTTTCAACTGTCGGCTGCACGGTCTTGTAATCATCATGCTTTTTATTTAACGTGATAGTAATACTTACCTGTGCGAGACTCGGCCTATCTCCGATTGCTTTTAAATTAATCATCTTATCGGAGAAAGTATATTCGTCCTGGTCCTCCAGCGCGACCTCTCCGTAATTCTTTCCGATTCCGGACTCCGTCTCTAAGTCTATTGCCGCCACAATCTTCTCAATCAGGCTGTCTGTCCTCTTTGCCTTCGGAATCACGGTAAAAATGATAACCGCGGACAGCGTCAGATTGATTAAAGTAGCCGCCAGTATTACAATCGCAAGCATATTACGCTTCATTGTCTTTTCCTCCTTTTATATGTACCCTGCCGGTATTCTGTTTTACCGGTCAGTCGGGGTATAAATTCTAAATTCGATTCTCCGGTTTCTCGAACGTCCTTCTTCGGTGGAGTTCGTATCTACCGGTTCCCTCTCTCCTTTTCCGGAAAAAAGGATTTTCGCCGGGTCCAGATTTTTGGCTCCTATCAGATATTGCGCCGTTTCTATCGCACGTGCCGCCGAAAGATAATCATTATCCGGATACGGCCCGGACTTAATCGGTACATTATCGGTGTGTCCAATAATTTCTATGCCGAAATCATCGTATTCTTTCAGAATATCTCCGATTTTTAACAGAATCGGTTTCGCGTCTTCGCGAATCTCGGCTGAATTTGTTTTAAACAGCACGGAGCCCTTTACATCTATTTTAACATAATTATACGCCTTGTCCATGCCAAATTCGACATAACTTCCCAAATTATACCGGTCCGCCAGCTCCGATATCTCGTCATACATGGAAGACGCGGTCTCCTCCCTTTGCCCCTGTGCATACTGTTCCTTATTCTCAAGGTCCTCCACTTTGCCTTCCAGCTCCGCGACTTTATTCTCATAATATTCCAGAAGTTTTTCGGTATCGCCTTCAAACTCGTAAATATTATCCTTGTTCACGGAAGAATCAGCCTTTTCTCCCGTGTTGTTGATGTGTTCATCCAGATTATTTAACTGCGTTGCACCGTTTGCTATAAGATTGCCGTCCCCCACGAAAGCTCCGCCCGCCTTAAAAAAGCTGAACGTATTCGCAAAAGACTGCGCCATTTCATCAAACTTCGCCGGGTCTACCGAGGACATGGAAAACAACAATACGAAAAAGCAAAGCAACAGATTCATCAAATCACTGAACGTCGCCATCCACGCCGGTGAGCCCGAGCCCGAAGATTCCTCCTTTTTCCTTCTTGACATTATTCCTCACCGCCTCCCGAAGTCAGGTTCTCTCTTTTCGCAGGATCAATAAAGGACTTTAACTTTTCTTCAATTACGCGCGGGTTCTCGCCTGCCTGAATGGACAACAGTCCTTCTACGACAATCGTCTTTATCATAACTTCCGCCGAGTTCTTTTCTTTCAACTTTGCCGCAGTCGGAAGACTGATCCAGTTTGCGAGCAGAGAACCGTAGAACGTAGTAATCAACGCAACCGCCATATTCGGACCTACGGAATTGATATCCTGTAAGTCCAGCAACATAAGTATCAAACCAATCAATGTACCGATCATACCCCATGCAGGGCCCATCGACG
>JAFLSZ010000035.1:7086-23502 GCA_022510665.1 Lachnospiraceae bacterium | reverse complement strand
ACTCGCTTTTTTTGAATACGTCAAGGGAAATCAGGTAGAATTCCTGCAAAAAGTTGAGTTCCAGACCGCTTTGATTTTGACCTGTTTCCCTAACAGGCAGGAGATACAGTCCTCCAGCCATTCGGGGTGAATCTCGGGGGACCTCATCTTTTTAAACACCGTGTCGTAGAGAAGCGGAAGAGTCTTCTTCCCTTGACAGAAGGCTAAAAAACGCTCCCGCCAGAGCTCTTCCATGCCGAGATATCGGTGGTAAAGCTCCTGTGTCTGCCGCAGACGGGAAAGCATTTCCGCCTGTCCGAAATGTAGAAAATCCACGGGAAACTTTGTGAAAAATGACGGGAGTGCAAAACATATAGATTTTCTATAAAAATACGGAGCTGCCGACCGGCTGATTTTTAGCCGGTGCGACAGCTCCACTGTCGTTAAAAGAAAACTCTTTTATTGATTTGTTCTATTGGCTTGTTTCTCTTGAAGTCCACTCCATTGAACTCTGCTCACCAAAGCCGCTTCAACGAAAACTAATCCTCTCGGTTGCCGCCAGCTGGCAGATGTAGTATCTGAAGCACCTCAATTTTTTGTAATCACAACCTTGTCAATATACACGCAAGCCATCTGGCCTTCTTCTGCATCACAGTACTGTGGATCCTGCGCAGAAAATACAAGAACGACTTCTTCTCCGGCTGCAACTTTTACTTCTTTCTCTTTCTTTGTCCAGGTAGTCGTTGCCGACCAATAAGATGTATCTGTATAAGTGTTTCCTACACCCATGCGAACAAACTCTTCACCTGCTACACCTGTTGCTTTGAGATATACACTAAAGTTAAAAGTTGCTTCCTCATCACCATCTGTATTATCCAAAGTATAGTGAATGCCATTATATACATCATTCATTTTTACTTTAATGCAGTAGTCGCCTTCATATGCGTCACCTGCTACTTCTAAACCTGCGAGCTTATAAGTAACAAGACCCTTTTCTACGCCCCATGAACTGCCGCCTGTAAAATAATCTGCGGTAAAGTTTTCCTCGTAGTAGACTGTATCGGTCGGCTCTCCACCCGGTGTAGGTGTAGGAGTAGTCTCTCCACCCGGCGTTGTTCCGCCTGCGCCCGGCTTCGCAACGAATGCAATACGGTATACTACAACCTCTGCTCCTTCGTTGTGGCCGTTAAAGTTCACCGCTGCAATCTTCTTTGCTAAATTATCTGCAGATATCGAATCTCCGCTTCCGTATCCGGTCGCATTAAAGGCAAGCTCTATATCCGTAGTTTCTTTTGCCTTCTTATCCCACCAGAAAGTTACTACTTTGTTTTCCTCATCCAAAAGCTCAAGGCCGATTCCGCTTGTGCTGGAAGACATGGTAAGAATAACTTTCTCATAATCTCCGAGGGTAATCGCTTCCGGTAATATCAGACGGGTTGCGCCGTACTGCGATGTTACCGTAATCTGCTTTCCGCCGTTAGCCGCATCGGTCAGTGTGCTGCCCCAAACAACAGCCAAGTCATCAAACGTATATACTTTACTTCCTTCCGGCAAATCAAGCGCCCCCGGTGCATCCGGAGCCTTGGTCGGCTTCGGTGTCGGTGCCGTATCATACAGCGTAAAGGTAACCGAATTCAGGGTCAAATCCGGCTGTGATGCCGACAGCGACATAAGACTTACTCTGGCAAGCTTCTGTTCCGCAGGGCTTACATAATAAGTAAACTCCTTCGTTGTCGTCTCGGAAATACCGTAACCCGGATACTGATCCGACGTATTAACAACTTCGCCGCTCTTGGTAAGTACACTCAAACCAAACTGTGCGCTTGTCGTAATATTTAAGGTAATGGAACGGATACGGTCTACGTCTACGGTCGCCGGAACCGTAAATACCGCCGACTTATACTGGCCGGAGAAGCTAATCGTTGAAGAACCGTTTGCGTTCTTTGTAACCGTCGTTCCGTCGCCCGCAGTCAGCTCAATATCCCTTACAACTACCTTAGGCTCCTCGTAGGTAGGTTCAACATAGGTGTTTTCTCCTTCTACCTGAGTTCCCTTCGTGGATACATAAGCACCATCTCCGGTGATTACTACTTCTTCAAGAGTACCGCTTCCGGTGATTTTTACCTGATCTCCTTCTACTCTCGCCTGGGCTACATTTCCGATTGCGGTAACTTCTATCTTTGCGTTATCCGCCTTTACATCCATCTCGTCAACCGAGTTTAATATGTCTACCTGTGCAGCTTTTGCCGCTTCGGTAATAACCAGCTCGCCCATCGGGATATTTAATGCAACTTTTGCGTCGCCTGCTACCTCTACCTTGAGTGCAACAGAATCCTTGCTGTTTACGTTCAGGTAGTTGTTCGCCGTGGATTCTTCCACCGTCAGCTTGTTAATCCGGCTCTCCACATTCTTTACATTTACAACGCCGAAGGTATCATTTCCCTTATAGGTCAGGTCTCCGTTGTACCCCTCCAAAGTCACATTCACACGTACCTGCTTTGCGCTCGACTCTACCGTCAAGTTTTTTACTTCACCCTCCTGCAGGCAAAGGCGGACATTCGCGCTTGTCGAAAGGCTCTCTACCACAGCTTCTTCCATTGTTACAATGCTCGGCACCTTCCGCATGGTCTTTTCATTTTCCGCCTGTGTTGCGGCCCATAAATCAACAGCATACTGTCTGGTTTCATCATCTGTCAAAAGGGCTTTTAATGCAGTCGGGTCAACTTCCTTTAATTCCGGCTCTTTTACCGTCAGCTGTTCGGCAGCCACTTTCCAAAGCTGAACATTTGCGTCGCTTCCGCTCTCCACCACAAGCTCACCGACTTCCACTTCATCAAAGTAGATGTCGTTCGCTGCGGCTTCCTTCGTAACTACGATACGGTCCCATTTCTCGCCGGAGATGACAATCTCTTTATCAACGTCTACCATATCCGCCGTAATATACAGCGTATTCACCGCGTTCGGCGATGCGGCAGTTAATACATCATTTGCTGCGCTTGCAACTTTCGCCGGGGCAAAAGCGGACACCGCCATCAAAGCCGCCAGACCGCCTGCAAGCACACGTAATCCTAATCTTCTCATAAATCTCCTTTCTTTCTTCAAAGGGACCGCGTAACAGAAAGTCCCTTTGAAGGTATCATAGAGTTCTTGTGCCGCCCTGTACAAAGCGTACAAAACGATTGCACGGAAAAATATACGGTCTTACTTCTTCGGAACGAAAGTTACGCTGTATATGGTCGCGGTCGTCGCACCGGTATTGGTCATAATACCGATTCTGCATACATCCTTATCCGCATAAGAACTTAACGAAAGTTCCAGGTCTCCTTTACCGGAAGTCGTAGCACCCCATCTGATCTCAAACGGTGTCGGATTGTTCCACTCATCCAGTTCGGCATCGGTTGCGACAACCTTGAGTGCAAGCGCATCCGCCTCCGCAGCAGACTTCGTTGCCAAAGTAAAGATTACTTTATCATACTTTGCCAGATCTACATCCTGCGGCAGAGCATACCATATTTCCTGATACTGTCCGTTAAACTCAACTTTTACGCCGCCGTCAGAAGTATTTGTCGCAGTATAACCGTAACCGTTCGGCTTCAGATCGGCAAACTTAAATGTTATATTCTGACCCGGATTGGTTACTACCGGTGCGGAAATCAGTCCGCTGCCACCGGAAATCTTGGTAATCACTACCTTATCTAACTGAAAATCAATCAGCGTATCCGCCTCGAAGTAAAGCAGAAGGTCGGTCGTATCCGCGTCTACCTTAAACTCACCGGCAATCTCCGTCCATGCATTCTTTTCGGTCGTAACCGTCTGTATCTGACTGTAGTTATTGTCGTTCTTCTGTAAGGTAGCCTTGATTACTTCGCCGCTGCCGGCAGTCTGTCTAACCCATGCACTCAGCTTGTAGGTTCCGCCAAGCTCTAACAGCTTGTTCATATTAACAGCCGCGCCGTTCCAGTTGGAAGTTCTTCCGGAAATCTGGAGGTACTGCGTACCGTCCGGAGAGGTTGCGGACTTCGCAAGGTCAAGCTTTACCGAACCACGCGGAGTAAAACTTCCGACGGACTTTTCAAAGCTCTCCTCGTATACCACATTACCGCCGCTCTGGCCCGGTTTAGGAGTCGGTGTTGCCTGCGGTGCCTTGGTCGGTACCGGCGTCGCGGTAGCTTCCGGAGCCTTGGTCGGTGCCGGAGCGCCGTAAACGGTAATCTCTACCGAATCCGACTTTCCGCTCATCGTTGTTGCGGTAATCGTCACCGTACCGTCCTTTAATCCTTTAACAACACCGTTTGCGTCTACCGTTGCGATGCTGGTGTTGCTGGACTTCCATGTGGTAACATCATTGGAAGTCTTCGGAGTAAGTGTGCGGTTTAAGTCTACTTTCTCACCGTACTTTAACTCGGAAACCTTATTGTTAATCTCAATCTTAAGTGCAGGCTTGCGGATGGATACTTCCGCGGTAAGTTTCTGCGTCTTGCCTGCCGAGGTAACTTCACAGGTAATTGTCGCAGTTCCTTTTGTTACACCGGTAACTACACCGTTTTCATCCACAGTCGCCACGGTCTCATCACTGCTCTTCCAAGTGATAACGGCATCCGACGGCGCTCCCGTGACATCAAAGTCATAGCTCTGCCTCGTTAAAATGTTACGACTCGTCTTGTTCAGCGCTACTTCTCCGGCCGCATAAGAACTTCCTGCGTTCGCAAACAGGGTCGTAACTCCCATCGCCGCTGCCACAGCGCCGGCGAGGAGATTTCTTACTACTCTTTTACTGCTTCTCATTGCTTCTCCTTTCTTATTACAATAATGTAAAATATGTTTTGGAACTTTAATAAAAATAGTAATAAATAAGTCTTATAAGTCTTGTGAATGTTATACAGTGGACATTTACTCCCCCTCTGCCTGACAAACCTTTTCAGACTCTCAAAAACCAGACCTACCTATTGCTATATTTATCTAGATTTTACTCTTTTTTGTTAATTTTGTCAAGAGTTCTTCCTTTTACACCCTTGATTTTTGTTGATATTGTACAAGTTTTAAACTTCATTTTGTGTATTTTTACGAAAAAACAAAACTCCAACCCTTGACATTTACATTTGCACACGATATAATTATCATGGTGTATGTTTGGTAGTTATAATTTATAAATGTTTTTATAAATTACTTCTATATTACTCTATTATTCCATTGTTTTATACATAAGAAAGTTCTCCATATTTCCTATGATATAGAACAAAAAATAAAATAAGACAGGAGGATTTCACATGTCAACAAAGGCTTATTACAAGCACGAAGAAATCGGTGCCGGAAAAGTTGGTTTTTCCAGAACCCGCTCCATCATCGAAGCCGCTTTTTACGGCAACAACGTAGTTAAAGTAAACACCTTAAAAGAGGCTTATGACCTTGCAAAGAACTCTCCGGGAACCATCGTAACCGATATGCCGGTTTACAGAGGCGAGGAGTTTGGTCTTGAAAAAGATGCAAAGGTTTTGTTATTCAATGACGGTGCCGTTACCGGACGTTACGCTGCCGCACGCCGCATTAAGGGCGAGCCGGGCGTAGACGACACGAAGCTCGATAAGGTTGTTATGGATGCTATTTACGAAACCCGCTGGAAGACGATGTATCACGCGGAGTGCTTCGTAGGGCTTGATCCGGAGTTCATGGTAAAGGCACACCTCTTGATTCCGGAAGGCGAAGAGAATCTGTTATATAACTGGATGATTAATTTCCAGTATATGTCCGACGA
The DNA here is from genome assembly GCA_022510665.1 of Lachnospiraceae bacterium. Taxonomy (GTDB): domain Bacteria; phylum Bacillota; class Clostridia; order Lachnospirales; family Lachnospiraceae; genus SIG307. Next base: position 17,771 of record JAFLSZ010000035.1, on the reverse strand, counting down.
GTATGTAAAGATGTATAAGAACTCCAAGCCGGTCGGTGACGGCAAAGAGGCTGATATCTATATCTTCTCCGACCCGCAGTGGGTACCGGTAGAACGTCCGGACGTTGATTACAGCTGCTTAAGCGACCCGCTTACGCTCTGCTATTTCGATACCAACGAAAACTGTGCCGCAATCCTCGGCATGAAGTATTTCGGTGAACATAAAAAGGGTACGCTTACCATGGCTTGGGCAATTGCGAACCGCAACGGTTACGCTTCCTGCCACGGCGGCCAGAAGGAATATACGCTTGCAGACGGTTCCAAGTACGTTGCTTCCGTATTCGGTCTGTCCGGTTCCGGTAAGTCTACGCTGACCCATGCAAAGCACGGCGGCAAGTACGGTGTTACGGTTCTCCATGATGACGCTTTCATCATCAACTCCGACACCTGTTCTTCCATTGCGCTTGAGCCGACCTATTTCGATAAGACTTCCGACTACCCGACCGGCTGCCCGGACAACAAGTATCTGTTATCCGCTCAGAACTGCTCCGCTACGTTGGATGAGGACGGCAAGATTCAGCTTGTAACCGAGGATATCCGTAACGGCAACGGCCGTGCGATTAAGTCTAAGCTCTGGTCCCCGAACCGTGTTGACAAGATCGAGTCTCCGGTTAACTCCATTTTCTGGATTATGAAGGACCCGACCATTCCGCCGGTAGTTAAGTTAAAGGGTGCTGCTCTTGCTTCCGTTATGGGTGCTACGCTCGCAACCAAGACGTCTACCGCAGAGCGTGTTGCCGCAGGCACCGACCTGAACGCACTTCGTATCGTTCCTTACGCAAACCCGTTCAGAACCTACCCGCTTGCGAACGACTATGTAAAGTTTAAGAAGCTCGTAGAAGAAAAGAACGTTGACTGCTACATCATCAACACCGGTGACTTCATGGGCAAGAAGGTAAAACCGGCAGATACGCTCGGCATTCTGGAGACCATCGTTGAAGGCAAGGCTGTCTTCACACAGTGGGGTCCGTTTGAGGACATCGAAATCATGGCTTGGGAAGGTTTTACACCGGATATGAACGATGCGGATTACCTTGCTCAGTTAAAATCTGCTATGCAGAACCGTGTAGATGCCGTTGCTAAGTTTGCAACCGCAAAAGACGGTTACGATAAGCTTCCGGATGAAGCTCTCGAAGCATTACAGAAACTTGTTAATGAGTTAAAGTAAATTAAGTATACTTAATTTAGCTTTGTTATTTCATTACTTTTTCATAGGTTTCATACGTTATCCTCTTACTATACAAAAAGCTCCCGCGAAGGTTTTTAAAAAATTCCTCCGCGGGAGTTTTTTACGTCCCCGAGACGATTTGAACGTCCGACCCCTCGCTTAGGAGGCGAGTGCTCTATCCCCTGAGCTACGAGGACATCACTTGTCCTGCTTTTCGCAGTACCAAGTTTTCATACTTCTCTATTTTACTATGATTCTTCTGTTTCGTCAACTCTTTTGCATAAATCAAAAAACAAACTTTAATGCCAAAAAATAAAAATATGGTATACTAATTAAAAACAAACAGAAACCAAAACGGAGACGGCAAAAATGAATAAAAATCTGAAATTTTTAAAAATCACCCTGCGTAAGGTATTGCTTGTGACGCTGCGTAATGATGTAAGATAAGTGCGAAAGGAGGTGAAAAGCTATGTCTCAATACACAACCGGAGAAATTGCAAAGCTATGCGGTGTGACTGTCAGGACAGTGCAGTATTATGATACACGCGGAATTTTGACGCCCAGCGGACTTTCCGAGGGCGGCAGGCGGCTTTATTCCGAGGATGACCTCAAGCGGATGAAAATCATCTGCTTTCTCCGTGATGCAGGTATTTCAATCAATAGTATAGGAGAATTATTGTCGGAAGATAATCCCGGCAGTGTTATCTCTGTTTTGCTTGAACAACAGGAGCAGCTTCTTCGGGAGGAAGTAAGTGAAAGGCAGGCAAAACTTGATATACTTGAGGGAATTAAACGAGAACTGAAGGACGTTAAAAATTTCTCCGTTGAATCTATCGGTGATATAGCTTATGTGATGGAAAACAAGCAAAAAATGAGACAATTACACGCAATTCTGCTTATAACAGGCCTTCCTCTCAACATAATCCAGTGGATATCTATCATTCTGTGGATTACCACCGGAATATGGCAGCTTTTTGCCGGTTTTGTCTTGGTCGCTGTTCCGTATGCGGTTTGGGCCACTAATTTTTATTTCAAAAGAGTTGCGTATATCTGTCCACAGTGCCACGAAGTATTTAAGCCTAATTTCAAAGAGGCTTTTTGGGCAAAGCATACCCCGACTCTCAGAAAACTGACCTGTACCTGTTGCGGATATAAAGGCTTCTGTGTGGAAACTTACGGAAAGGAGGAAAAAAAGAATGGATAAGATTATGGAATATTTACCGTTTCTGATTCCGCTGATAATTGTGGAGTTTGCTCTGCTGGGTTATACACTTTATCACATTTTGACCCATAAAAATTATAAAAGAGGCACTCGTACCCTGTGGCTTGTTGTTGCAATTATCGGCATGCAATTTATCGGTCCGATTCTGTACTTCTTGCTCGGGAAGGAGGAGGACTGACATGGATGTACTGACAATACAAAATTTAAAAAAGAATTTCGGCAGTAAAAAAGTGCTTTGCGGGCTTGATTTGTCTGTACCCGAACACAGCATTTTCGGATTTATCGGAAGAAACGGCGCAGGAAAAACAACAACAATGAAAGCGATTCTCGGACTTTTAAAACCGGACAGCGGCGAAATCTTTTGTCTGGGAGAAAAAGTATGTGCCGGACAGACACGCACCAACCGACACATCGGCTATCTGCCTGATGTACCGGAGTTTTATTCCTATATGACGGCGCCGGAATATCTGAATCTCTGCGGAGAAACCTGCGAAATGGACCGCTCCGATATAAAAACAAGAAGTAAAGAATTATTGGAACTTGTCGGACTCGGACAGGAAACCCATCGTATTAAAGGTTTTTCAAGGGGTATGAAACAACGTCTGGGAATTGCACAGGCCCTTTTGCACCGCCCGAAACTTTTAATCTGCGATGAGCCGACATCGGCGCTTGACCCCGCAGGGCGAAAGGAAATTTTGGATATACTCCTTGCCGTAAAAGAACAGACGACGGTACTTTTTTCTACGCACATTCTTTCGGATGTAGAACGTATCTGTACCGAAGCCGCTTTTCTGAACGAGGGAAAAATTGCGGTGCAGGGCACCATATCAGAACTTCGGAATATGCGCTTATCGGAAGGATTTGTCGTTGAAACGGCACAGGCTGAGGATACCAAACGACTTATGCAGGCATTTGACAAATTTCAACAGACAGAGCAAAATACACTTGTTTTTCATGGCGGTGAGGAGCACTTTTTTACCGTTATGCAATATATAGCGGAGAATAAAATTCCGGTACAGAAAATGGAACAGCTGGAACCTACGCTTGAATCACTGTTTTTGGAGGTGACAAAATGAAACCTTTGCTTGCTTTTATGAAAAAAGAATTTCTTGAAACTGTCCGGACAAGTAAATTCATTATCCTCCTGCTCTTATTTTTATCATTTGGTATTATGAATCCCGCGATTGCGAAACTGCAGCCGTGGATGATGGAAATGTTTGCGGATACGATAGCAGAAAGCGGATTGACTGTCACAAATATTCAGGTGAATGCAATGACCTCGTGGACACAGTTTTTCAAAAATACTCCTATTGCACTTATCGCCTTTGTCTTAATATACAGCGATATATTTACCAAAGAATACAACTCCGGAACATTACTGCTTATACTGACAAAAGGGTTGTCAAGATATAAAGTCGTACTTGCAAAAACCATGTTGATGTTATCGCTTTGGACACTCGGTTACTGGATTTGTTTTGCTGTTACCTATGGATATAATGCTTATTTTTGGGATAACAGTATTGCCGATAATTTATTTTTTGCGTCTGCTATCCGATGGCTGTTCGGCGTATGGATTATATGCCTTATTGTCCTGTTCTCGTCACTGCTGCGGAATAACGCGGGAGTTTCCCTCTGTGTCGGCGGGACGGCAATTTTGGCATATTTACTCAGCCTTTTACCGAAAGTACAGGCATATACCCCTATGATGTTAATGGATGCCAATTCGCTTTTGGCCGGTGTCAGCGAAACAGGCACATATATAAAAGCAATTGTCATTACTTCCGTTTTAGGCGTAGCATGTATTGCTGCCAGTATTCCGGTTATGAATAAGAAACCGCTTTAAAAGCGGTCATCCGGCTGCTTCCCGGCGGTGTTCTCAAGATTATCATTCCGGATAATCTTGAAAACACCGCCGGAGCGTTTTCCAGAAATTTAAAAATAATCCATTTTTTAAAACGGGTGTTGTGTCATATATTTTATATTTCTTTCCGTTGACTTTATGACAAATGTGAGTATAATATAAAATAGGAGAATTGAAAGGAGGCGCACCCATGCTAAACAACGTAACGGAAATCGGTATAAAAATCAGGCAATTTAGAGAAGCCGCAAATCTTACGCAACAGCAGATTGCGGAATATTTGTCAGTAGACCAAAGCCTAATTTCAAAATTTGAAAAAGGAGAGCGAGCTATTAGTTCCGACACACTAAATCAGCTTGCTGTTTTATTTTGCTGTCCTGTTTCCGCTTTAGTTTCTGCTGAGAAAACAGCCCCAACATACAATATTGCATTTAGAACAAATGCTATAAATTTTGAAGATTTAAATGCATTGTCGGTTATCAATAAAATTGCATTAAATCAACTGCAAATGGATCAGCTGGCCGGAGGTATTAAAAATGATTAATAAGATGGAACTTAGCAACAAAGCCTCTCACATAAGGAAAGAACTGGGCGAGGACGAATCATCTCCTATAGATATTTTTACTTTGGCTCAAACAATTAAGTCGCTTACTTTGATATTTTATCCCCTTGGAAAAAACATAAGCGGTGCATGTTTTAGGAATCATTCTTCATCAATTATTGCAATTAATTCGAATATGTCACTTGGCCGCCAAAGGTTTTCATTGGCCCATGAACTTTATCATTTGTTCTTTGACAAAGAACAAACATCCACTATTTGCTCTAGTAAAATAGGTGGAGAAAATGAGAATGAAAGGAAAGCTGACCAGTTTGCGTCATACTTTTTAATGCCGTCGGCCGCTTTATATGAGTCTATTCAAAAATGCAAGGAATTTACCGGTAAGCCGTTGTCAGTGAGTGACATTATTCGTTTGGAGCAGTATTTTGGTGTAAGCCATCAAGCAATGCTCATTCGTTTGTTAGAAGAAAAGGAATTATCTTCTGATGATATACTTTCAATGCAAAACGGTGTCATCTCTGCGGCGGCAAGACTTGGCTTTGATGTATCCTTATACAAGCCTTCTCCTGAAGATAAGAAAGCACGAGTCTTAGGATACTATATTTGCCAAGCGGAAAACTTACTTCACGCAGATATCATTTCAGTGGGAAAGTATGAAGAATTATTGTTGGATGCTTTCCGCGATGATATTGTCTTCGGAAGTGAAGCAGAAGGAGGTGATGTCCTTGACTGACTCGCTTTTCTTTGACACAGATTGTCTGAGTGCTTTTTTGTGGGTTGGTAGTGAAAGTTTACTGCCTCAATTATATCCGGGGAAACTAGTCATACCCCGCCCTGTATATATAGAATTATACCGGCCTGCTACTCCGCATCTCAAAGCCCGTGCCGATTCGCTCCTTGCAGCCAAACTTGTGTCCATACAAGAAATCAATATCGGTTCCGATGAATACCTCACATACTATCAGTTAACAGAAGCTCCTGCAAAGGGTCACAAAATAATTGGATATGGTGAAGCGGCTTCCATATCACTCGCTAAGCAGTATGGAGGAATCGTTGCAAGTAACAACTTGCGAGATATTCAACCATATATTTCAATGTTTGGTCTTAGGCACACAACAACAAGTGATATTCTTGTTGACGCCTATAATCGCGGATTAATTACAGAAAATCAAGGCAATATTATTTGGTCGAACATGATTGCCAGACGCAGGCGTTTAGGAGCCGCCTCATTTTCTGAATATCTCAAAAAACATTCATAATCGAGGAAGGAAGTATCAGCCCCCCTGCCTGCTCCCCGTGTTATGCCATCCCAAAATTTACCATTCCCTGCATCCATATATTTCCACGGAAACGTCTTCCCTCTTTCGGCTCTCCGTACAAATCCTTTTTATTGATACAGACCGGAAAACACAGGTCGTTGCAGCGCAGATTCATATAATAAAGCTCTTCTCCGGTAATACGGTTTTTTCTCTCATAAACCGACTCAATCACAGCGAGAACGGTATAATTGTCCGACTCCGAACCGTAAGGAATAAACGTCGTTTCTACAATCGAATAGATATCCTCCGTCTTTAAGCGCTTATTAATCTGGGCATACAAATCAATGTCGTCAATCGTAAGCGCCTCCATCGCTTCTTTATCTCCCTTTTTGGCTGCCTCTAAAAGTTTAATTCTTCCGGACGTGTCCACCGGTTCTTTTACGGGCGCCGTCTGCATGGAAATCGTCGGAAGCAGAATCTTTCCGTCCGTCGCCAATGCCGCAAGCGTAATCGCCTGCTCTTTCCTTTCTTCCGAATACTGCTGCGAAATATACTCCGTAACATTTTGCAGATAAAAAATCAGGGAAACCCCTAAACGATAATCGTCACACATTCCGGTAAAAGCATCCGTATCCACACGCTTACTGATAAATACCGTTTCTTTTGTGCTTACGTTCTGTCCCCGTAAATACGGAAAATAGTGTTCCACATGGAAATTTCCGCGGTCGTCATATTCTCCTCTGAGCGCCACGCCGATATCCTCCGCGGCTTCCAGAAAAATCTCGGCAATCGTAGTCTTTCCTCCGACATTTGCCATATATCGTTCCGCACCCTGCTCTATCACGAGATTAATTAATTGTTCTACCTCTTTACGGCTTTTTATATTACTAAACCCAACTGCTTTCAAGAAACTATGCATTTTAACACCTTTCCGTTCCGTGACATTAAGCGTCTACGGAATCAACAATAAATAAGGTAAGATTCTTTGTCAAATCCCTCTCCTCGAACTCTTCATACGGCTCTCCCTCGGAATTTTTCAACAAACGAATCACCGGCCTTGTCGGGAACTTATGATTCTGTCTTAAAACAACCGCGGAATCTCCTTCGTTTGTAATTACCGTAGTACCTATCGGATACGCCGCGACCGACTCCATAAAAAGCTGCACTAATGAAAAATCAAACTTGACGCCTGCCTGACTCATAATATACTCTATTGCGTCACGCACTTTATAACGCTGCATAAGTTTACCGTATACCATGCTGTCAAATTGGTCACACAGTGATACAATCCGGACTTCCTGTTTTAAATGCTCTCCTTTCATATGGAACGGGTAACCGCTTCCGTCCAAGCGTTCGTGATGCTGGAGAACAATATCTTTCACTGTTTTCGAAATCCAATCTTTTTTTTCAACATCAGTATACCCATAAATGACATGGCGCATCACTTCTTTACGAACCTTTTCTTCACATTCCTCTAAAATTAAGTCGGAAGTATCAACCGTCACCGTCGTATAGCCGATATCATGCAGTAAAGCGCCAATAGTAATCTCCCTTACTCTGTTTTTTGGAAACTTTGCACGCAAGGCAATCAAAGTTGAAATTGCCGCCACATTGACCGAGTGCATATACAGCTCATTACTTTTATCCCGGACGCAGGAAACATTGTACATAATATCCGGCTGGCTGAGAATGTCCGACATAATCTCGTCCGCAACCTTGACAATCTCTTTTAATTCATCATTCTCCGCATAGGTATATTTTTGAATGGTATTCCTTACGGTTTCCTCACACTGGTTTTTAATTTCTTCCTCCGTAATAACCGCGGCTTCTTCCTTTTTTTCCGTTTCTTCATAAATAAAAACATTTACAATATGAAGCTCGGACATCCGTGGTATATATTCTCTTTTTAACCTCGTCCCTTCCGACATCAGCACTACGCCGGACAAATTAAAAATGTCTTTTGCCAGAATATCCCCGTCCTGGATTGCCTCTATTGATATTCTTCTCAACGCAATACCTCCTTCCGAATTTGTGACTGCCGGTTGAAAAAACGACCTTCGGTTACAACATTACCCCATGTAATTCCGTTTGTTCTTTGCCTCTTCCAATGCTTTTCGTTCTTCCTCCGCAAGTACCACAAAAGATTCTCCTTTAATAATTTCCTTTACATAAGTATAACAACCGTCTCTTGTATGTACTGATGTTAAAATATATCCGTTATTTTTATCATCCAGCATTGCAAGAGAAAAACTTAATTTTCCACCCATTTCTTTAAACGCGTCATATTTGATAATACTCATTTTTTGATAGGTGGTCAGCAATGTTTCACACGCGATATTCAACTTTCCGGACATATATTCAATATCCGCTTTCATCTTATCAATATCTTTAAACCTTGACAGAATCGAACTCTCCAAGTCTTTACCGTTTGCACCCTTCATAAATGCCGCGTATTTTTTATTTAAGTTGCTTATTTTAACCATTGTAACAATCAAAAGAACCGCAAGTATAAATACCATGATTATCAAGGAAATCCCGATAATCATTGAAGCACGCAACGCGACAGTTTCTTTTATCTTCTGTCCCGCAATTATAATTACATTTTCATCCATTTCGCTTATCTCCTTACTTTAAACGGTTCATCATATCAATAATCCGTTCCAGTTCCTCCAAAGAATAATATTCTATTTCAATTTTCCCTTTATTCTTAGTTTTCTTTTTAATTTCTACCTTCGTGCCAAGAATATCTTTCATTCGGTTTTCAATATCCCGGTAAATAACACTGTCGTCCTGCGTCTCTTTCTCTGTCTTCGGCTCCTGCGGTTTTTCTTTCTCCGTCAGTATCCGTTTTACCAGATTTTCCGTTTCACGTACACTCAGCTTTTCATCAAAAACACGCATTGCCAGAACATGCTGCTGCTCTTTGTCCGAAACTCCAAGAAGTGCGCGCGCATGTCCGCCCGTAAGCATATTATCAATCAGCATCTGCTGTACTCTCTCATCCAGCTTTAACAACCGCATGGAGTTTGTTATTGTGACGCGGTTCTTTGCCACTTTTTCCGCCAGCTCATCCTGCTTTAAATGATATTCCTGAATCAGGCGGCTGTACGCCTGTGCTTCTTCAATCGGATTTAAGTCCTCACGCTGAATATTTTCAATCAGTGCGATTGCAAAAACATCTTCCGGCGCAAACTCTTTAATAATAACCGGCGCCTCCAACAACCCCGCTTTTCTTGCCGCTCTCCATCTTCTCTCACCGGCAATAATCTCATACCGCTTCCCTTTCTTCTGAACTACAAGCGGCTGAATAATACCGTACTGCTTAATGGAATCTGCTAATTCCTGCAGCGCGTCTTCGTTAAAATTTCTGCGTGGCTGTGTTCTATTCGGTTCAATCTCGGAAAGGCGAAGAAATGTTTCACGTGAAACATCTTTTTCCTTTTCCTCCGTAGCGGTTTCATCTACTCCAAACATTCCTTCCAGACCGTTTCCTAATGCCGGTTTTTTCTTCCCTGCCATGTCCGTATTTCCTCCTTAATATTGATACCATTCCCGTACATCTCGTTCAATTACTTCTTCTGCAAGCGCACGATACCCCTCCGCACCGTTGCATTTAGAATCATACAAAATAATCGGCAGCCCATGACTCGGTGCTTCCGCAAGTTTTACGTTTCGTGGAATAATCGATTTATAAATATTTTCTTTCAGATTCTTTCTTACATTCTCAACTACCTGAAGGGAAAGATTGGTACGCGAATCAAACATTGTGAATACAACGCCTTCCATTTCAAGCTCAGGATTCAGTCTTTTCTTTACAAGTTCAATTGTATGTACCAACTGGGACAGTCCCTCCAGCGCGTAATACTCACACTGTATCGGAACAAGTACCGTATCCGCCGTTGTCATGGCGTTGACCGTCAACGTATTCAAAGAAGGCGGACAATCTATTATAATATAGTCATAGTCTTCTTTTATTTTGTCAATATGTCCTTTCAAAATGTATTCTTTCTTTTCCAAACCAATCAATTCAATTTCGGCAGCCGCAAGGTCAACATTAGAAGGCACTACTTTAACGCCACTCATTACGCTTTTCACAACGCACTCGTCCAACTCGCTCTGTCCGATAATTAAATCATAGATTGTCTTTTTACATTTTTTCTTATTGACGCCAAGTCCACTCGTCATATTGCCCTGTGGGTCAATATCAACTGCCAAAACTTTTTTCCCTTTTTCGGCAAGACAAGCGGCAAGATTGATTGCCGTGGTTGTTTTACCTACCCCACCCTTCTGGTTTGCAACAGCGATTGCTCGTCCCATAACTGTCTACCTTTCTGAACTTCATTCTTCTATTGTAACAAAGGTCGCACGCAGCTCTTTTGCTCCGCCCTCACACTCTGCCTGCGTGATGGCTTCGCCTCCTCGCTCTACCTGCGTGATGGCTCTGCCTCCTCGCTTTTGTGCGTGAAGACTTTGCCTCCTCGCTTTTGTGCGTGAAGACTTTGCCTCCTCGCTTTTGTGCGTGATAGCTCTGCCTTCACGCCTTTTGTGCGTGATGGCTCTGCCTTCACGCCTTTTGTGCG
>JAFLSZ010000035.1:0-6986 GCA_022510665.1 Lachnospiraceae bacterium | reverse complement strand
CTTCACGCCTTTTGTGCGTGATGGCTCTGCCTTCACGCCTTTTGTGCGTGATGGCCAAGTTTTAGAAAAAACTTCGTTTTTTCTAAAACTCGCGTTGCTCGCTCGCTTGAGGAAAGAAGCTTCCGGTTTCTCGGCAAATCTATTTACCGGAACCCGGAAGCTTCTTTCCTCAAGCTCACTTTGCCTTCACGCACATTATACCACATATTATATAAAATAGCTATAAAATGTTTCACGTGAAACAAATCAATTTTTGGAAGAGCTGTTTTCAAAGCAAACACAAAACATCTGCCGGCATCTACCCTTTTACGTTTATCCGAGAGGCCGCGTTTTTAGCGGAGCCGTTCACCTCTTAGAGTCGGTTAGACGCGAGGACGCACACCAAGCATTTTAACGGTTCTTAAAGGAAATCCGGTGCAGCATTGTGTATGCAAAAATAGATATCGTGCAATTACGGGACTTTTTTAAGACGGCTAAAACACGCGAAAACTCAAAATAATTTATTTCAGCATTTCATCAGTTTTATAAAATGTTTCACGTGAAACATTTTATTTTAATTCCACAAAGTTATGCTTTATTGCATAGACTGCAGCCTGCGTCCGGTCGGCAACTCCGATTTTTTTAAATATATTCGAGACATGGTTTTTTACTGTTTTTTCACTGATTTTTAACAGAACTGCAATTTCTTTGTTGTAAAGTCCTTCGGCTAAAAAGCATAACACTTCTATTTCCCTTGCCGATAATGCCTTTTCTTTGCGGCGTACTTCCCGCTGTAATTCCTTGATATATTTTTTTTCTTTCAAAAGGGGTGTCAATGAGGCGTCCATATAAGTTTCTCCGTCATAAATTGCATAGATTGCACTTTTTAAAACGGAGGATTCGGAATCTTTTAGAACATATCCCTCTGCGCCTATTTCCATCGCACGGAACAGGTATTCCACCTCATTATGAATTGTTAATATCAGCACTTTTTGTTTACTGCCCATTTCATGGAGTTTTTCTAATACCTGCAAGCCGCCCATTACCGGCATATCAATATCCAATAAAACCACGTCCGGATTTAGTTTTTTTATTAATTCCAAACATTTTTTCCCGTCTCCGGCTTCTCCGATTACCTTAATATCGCCATCTAATTCTAATAATTGTTTTATCCCTTCACGAACCATTGAATGGTCGTCTACAAGTAAGACCTTTATTTTACCCATTCTTCTCCTCCTTCTCTGTTTTTAACGGAACTTCTACAATAATTGTTGTTCCACTGTCAACAACCGATTCAATCGAAATAGTTCCGTCAAGCAGGGCAACGCGTTCGCGCATTATGGAAAGTCCAAATCCGTGAAGTTCTTCTTTATCTGATTCCGGTAAAACTTTTGTATCAAATCCGGTACCGTTATCTTTTATTTTTAAAAGTGCTTTATCATTTTCATAAGAAAGTAAAATATCAATTTGAGAAGCCTTTGCGTGTTTTACTATATTGCTGCACGCCTCCTGAAGAATTCGGTACAGCGTTACCTTCCATATTGGAAGCAAATCCGACGGTTCTTCCGAAACCACCTGAAAGTTTACTTTCAGATCATAATCTTTTTGTAACTGTAAGCAATAAGAATCCATCGTAACCGCTAAACCCAGATTGTTTAAAGACATCGGACGAAGGTCATAAATAATTTCCCTCATTCCGTTTATTACTGTCTTTATTGTTTCAATCATTGTCTGAAGTTCCAGTTTCACCCGTACCGTATCAATATCTACTAACTTCATGCAAAACTCTGTTTTATGCACCAGGCTTGTCAAACTTTGTACCGAAGAATCATGCAAATCCCTTGCAATCCGGCTGCGGTCATATTCCTGCGTTTCTAAAATATACAAACCTCTGACACAGCTTTCCGCATTGTTTCTTTCGGTATCGTTATTCTCCGCGGATTTTTCTTCGGAAGAAAATGCGTCTTTCAGGGTCGTTCCAATCACATTTTTTAAATATTGTAATTGCTCTTTTCGATATTTATACTGTTCCAGTTTTTCATTTAATACCGGAAGTTTTTCCTTTAATTCTTCCACCTTTCGGAGCAGACTTCTTTTTTCCTCTCCTTCCTCATAGACACCAACCGGTGAAAAAAAGTTAATACTGCTATCCTGCTTTTTTTCCAAACTCTGTAATGTATAGTCAATCTCACGGATTTCCTGTTCCACGTTTTGAATTTCTTCTATAAATTTTATAAGTTGTTCTTCATTCTCCGATTCCAATACATTTAAAAACCAAACCGCTTCTTCTGCCGTATGCTTCTTTTCTTCCTTCATAGGCACCTCCTTTTGTGTACCGGGTAAAAATTCCGCCACTGTTACAAACCTTACGAAGTATGATTTTGACAAGCCTTACAAACTGTTCCCTGTCTGATTTCCATTACCGTGTGTTCCTTACCTGCTTCCGTATAAGTTTCACCGGTCGGCCGAAATCCTATTTTTTCATAAAACTTAACCGCATGGGGCTGTGCTCCTACCACTACTCTGTCCGCTCCCATCATTAAACCCTTATCTACAAGCATTCGGACAATAAAATCACCGAAACCCTGTCCCCGTTCTTCTTTTTTTACGGCAATCCGCCCGATTTTATACTCTTTTTCTTCATCGGTTCTATAAAGCCTCCCCACACCTACCGGTATTGTTCTGTCGATATCTTTATATACTACCGCCTGTACCGCAAGTTCGTCTGTTTCATCAAAAATAATATCTTCCGGAAATCCAAGTTCCGTTCCAAATACTTCTCTGCGAATCGGCGCGATTTCTTCCATATGATCCAATCCTAAATAATATCTTCCGCAAATCATATCAGTTTCCTTTCTTTTATAACGGGTGTTTTAACGGTTTTCCCTGTCCCCGCGGATATTTTTCCGGCGTCTTTTTTTCTTTTTTAATCAGGACAAGGGTTCGTGCAATTTCTGTATTGGGCAGATATGCCTGCTCTGCTTTCACAATCTTTCCTCCAAGGGTTTTGACCGCGGTTTCCGCCTCTTTACATTCTTCCCCACAATCCGCCGCCTTGTAAGAGATAAACATTCCTCCCGGTTTTACAAACGGAATACAAAACTCCGATAAAGAGGCAAGCCTTGCCACCGCCCTGGAAACACAGTAGTCAAACTGTTCCCGGTACTCTGTCTTACGCGCCGCTTCTTCGGCTCTCGCATGTACCGCAGTTATATTTTCTAAATCCAATAACTCGATGACGCGGTTTAAAAAAGAAATTCTTTTGTTTAAAGAATCCATCAGTACAAACTCTGTCTCCGGAAAAGCTATTTTAAGCGGTATTCCCGGAAAACCGGCCCCCGTACCGAGGTCTAAAATTTTCTTTCCGTTTAAATCTTTTACACCGTGTACCAAAAGCAGACTGTCTAAAAAATGCTTGCAAAGGACTTCTTCGTATTCCGTAATTGCGGTCAGATTCATCACTTCATTCTGCGCAGTCAGATAATCATAATAAGTCTCAAACTGTTCCTGCTGCCGTTTGCTTAATACGATTCCCATTTTTTCGGCACCCGATAAAAGTATTGTATTATCCCGCATACTTCCTCCTCTTATCTTCCCAGATACACGCACAGTACGGAAATATCCGCCGGAGAAACGCCCGAAATTCGGGAAGCCTGTCCCACATTTTCGGGACGTACCTGTTTTAACTTCTGCCTTGCCTCAATTCGAATAGATGGTATTGCATCATAGTCGATATCCGCCGGAATTTTTTTATGCTCCATTTTTTTAAATTGCGCTACCTGGCTCATCTGGCGCTTAATATATCCTTCATATTTTAATTCTATTTCAACTTGTTCGGTTACTTCCTCCGGAAGTTCCGGACGGCCTTTATCAATCGAAGCAAGCGCATCATAGGAAAGTTCCGGTCTTGTAATCAATTCCGCCAAAGTGGTTCCGGACTTTAACGGCGTACTTCCCAAAGAAGTCAAAAGCTCCTGTACTTTTGCGGAAGCACCGATTGTCAATGCTTTCGCACGTAAAATCTCGGCTTGTATACTTTCTCTCTTCTGCTCTAACTTCCGATACCGTTCTTCGTCAATCAGGCCTATCTCATAACCGTATTTTGTCAAACGCAAATCCGCATTATCCTGCCTGAGAATCAAACGATACTCTGCGCGGGACGTCATCATACGGTACGGTTCATGGGTCTCTTTTGTTACAAGATCATCAATCAATACGCCGATATAGGCTTCGGAACGATCCAAAATCAAGGGTTCTTTTCCCTGAAGCCATCTGGCGGCATTGATGCCCGCAATGAGTCCCTGCGCTGCCGCTTCTTCATAGCCGGAACTTCCGTTAAACTGTCCTCCGCTGAACAGGCCGCTTATTTTTTTAAACTCAAGACTTGCTTTTAACTGCATCGGATTAATGCAGTCATACTCTATGGCATAAGCATTTTTTACAATTTTCGCATTTTCCATTCCCTTAACGGAACGGTACATCGCAATCTGAACATCTTCCGGCAGGGAACTGGACATTCCCGCAATATACATTTCATTGGTATAATTTCCCTCCGGCTCAATAAAAATCTGGTGCCTGTCCTTATCCGCGAACTTCATTACTTTATCCTCAATAGACGGGCAATACCGGGGACCGGTTCCGTGAATTACACCCGAATATAACGGGGAACGGTCAATGTTCTTCTTTATAATATCATGCGTTTCTTCATTTGTATAGGCAAGCCAGCAAGAAACTTGAGGTTTTGTCAAAGTTTCCGGGTCCGTGGTAAAGGAAAACGGTGTTACCTTTTCATCTCCAAACTGTTCTTCCATTACGGAAAAATCAATGGAACGCTTATCAATACGTGCCGGTGTACCCGTTTTAAAACGATACATTTCGATTCCGTGGGCAATCAGGCTTTCCGTTAAATGATTCGCAGCAGGCAGACCGTTCGGTCCGGTATTATGGCTTACTTCACCGTAAATACAACGGGCATTTAAATAAACACCGGTACAAAGAACCGCCGCGCGGCACGGATAAACAGCGCCCGATAAAGTTTTTACCCCGGTAATACGGCCGTTTTCGGTGATAATTTCAGAAACCTCCGCCTGTTTGATTGTCAGATTTTCGGTATTTTCCAAAACTTTCCGCATTTCGTTGGAGTAATCCTGCTTGTCCGCCTGCGCACGGAGGGAATGAACCGCCGGTCCTTTGGAACGATTTAACATTTTGGACTGAATATAGGTTTTATCAATATTTTTCCCCATTTCACCCCCCAGCGCGTCAATTTCTCTCACAAGATGTCCCTTGGAAGTACCGCCGATATTCGGATTACACGGCATCAGAGCAATACTGTCCGTGCTGACCGTAAATAAAATCGTATGAAACGACAATCTGGCACAGGCAAGTGCCGCTTCACAACCCGCATGTCCCGCACCGACTACCGCAACATCATAACTTTCATAAACATGTTCCATTTGCTTTTCCCCCGGATTCTTTTACTTACCCATACAAAACTCACGAAATATCGTATTTATTAAATCTTCATCTACAGACTCACCGGTGATTTCACCAAGACTTTCATAACTCTGCATTAAATCAATGGAATAGAAATCTTCCGGAAGGCCTGCCTCTATGCTTTGCAGCACCTGTCCCATTGCCTCATACGCTTTTTGCAACGCCTGCTTCTGGCGTTCTCCGGTAATATAAAGGTCTTCATTATAAGAAAGTTCGTTTTTAAAAAACATCTGCTCAATAGTATCGTAAAGTTCTTCCAGACCGCTTTCATTTTTTGCGGAAATATAAAGCACTTTCTGTCCCGTCAGCTGCTCCAAAACAGAGGAATCCGGCGTTTCACACAAATCAATTTTATTTAATAAAATAATTGACTTTTTATGAGAAATCAAAGAAAGAATTTCCTTTTCTTCTTCGGTAATCTGTTCCGTGGCATCGGCAAGATAAAGAATCAAATCCGCATCTTCCGCCGCTTTTTTTGCTTTCTCCACACCTATTTTTTCTACGATATCCTCCGTAGAACGAATGCCTGCGGTATCCGTTAAAGAAAGTGCGATTCCACGCACCGTAACGGTTTCTTCTATGGTATCCCGGGTCGTTCCCGCAATGTCCGTTACGATGGCACGTTCCTCTCCCGCAAACAAATTTAAAAGAGAAGACTTTCCTACGTTCGGTTTTCCTAAAATTACGGTACGGATTCCTTCCCGCAGCATTCTTCCGTTTTCCGCGGAATCAATTAACTTTTTTAACCGCTCCCTGCTGTTTATTATACTTTCTTTTAATTCATTTGTAAAACCATCCAGTGAAATATGCTCGGGATCATCTAATGCCGCTTCGATAAACGCGGTATGGCGTATCATTGTTTCTCTTAAATCGGAAATTTTCTTTAACACATTACCCTGTAACTGTGCCATGGAATTTTTCAAGGCTAAATCACTCTTTGCACGAATTACTTCCATAACCGCTTCCGCTTTTGACAAATCAATTCTGCCGTTTAAAAATGCTCTTTTTGTAAACTCACCAGCTTCGGCAAGACGGGCTCCGTTCTTTAATACGGTATGCAGTACCTTTTTCGTTACAAGACTTCCGCCGTGGCAATTAATTTCCGCTACATTTTCCGCCGTATAAGTATGAGGCGCCCTCATAACGGAAACAAGGACTTCATCAACGATTTCCTCACCGTCCTTGATAAAGCCGTAATGAATGGTATGTGTTTTTTGTTCGGAGAGTTTCTTTTCCGCGTTTTTCGCACAAAAAACCCGGTCCATTATTTCAAACGCTTCCGGTCCGCTTACCCGGATAATACTAATTCCCGAATTACTTAATCCTGTTGAAATAG
Organism: Lachnospiraceae bacterium; assembly: GCA_022510665.1. GTDB lineage: Bacteria > Bacillota > Clostridia > Lachnospirales > Lachnospiraceae > SIG307. The sequence continues at coordinate 175 of JAFLSZ010000035.1, read as the reverse complement.
CAGCAATCGTATCCACCTTATTCCGCCTTTCTAAACTATCTCGGCTCCCGGTAAATACAACGCAATTTCCCGGGATATGACACAGGGGCTGTCGCACTAAGCGCGGCCCCTTCTTACAAACGGTTAGTATCTTCTCTATTAATGCAAGGGGAGATTCGCCGCCTTATTTTTGCAG
>JAFLSZ010000034.1 GCA_022510665.1 Lachnospiraceae bacterium | reverse complement strand
CCCTTATTAAATGATTGCTCTTTGCTGTTTCTGTATTTTGCAAATTAAAAAGGTGCAAAGCCTTAATAATTCAATAAGACTTTACACCTCCGATATTTAAATTGTTATTTTCAGTTACTATATATCATTTTCTTTTGGGTCGTGTGTCTCGATATACTCTATAATATTGAGTATTTCTGTATCACTCATACCTTTTTTTCGTAACTCTCTAATAAGGTTTACTATTTCTTTTCCTGTCATATATTCACCCACTCTCTTCACCGCCTTTTCAATATAATATATAGTATGTACATATTATACTAAAAAACAGTATAGGTGTAAAGCCTTATTCATCTATCAAGGTACTGTGTTGTTTGTTGTGTTTTCCTTGTCCCTAATAAAAACTTAAAATAATTTAACACCGGAATCTGCGGTGGGAATCCACCAAAGAAAAACAGACGGCAGAAAGACTTTTTAACAACTTAGAAAGTCCTATGCTTATATCCTCCTCATCTTTCTGCCTAAATATAGTATAACATCAAACAGCTCAAAACCGCAAGAACTTCCGCCTGTCCGAAACGTAGAAAATTTACGGGAAACTTTGTGAAAAATGACGAGAGTTTTTTCATGGAAAAAGCATAATTTCTGCCAATTTTTAAATCACTTTTATCTTAAAATGAGCGTGTGCAAATTTTTTCACAGAGTAATGAAGCTTTGCATGTGACTCTTTACACGAACGGAATACGCAGCATTTCATTTCTTTTCGCTAACCTGCCTTTGGACTTATACAAGAAAAATTTCTGCCGTCTGTTATGGTATATTTTCCCAATCTCCTGCCTATAATTACACTAGAATAAAAAAGAAGGGAGTTTGTCTATGCCACATTTGTTAAAGAAGAAAGTACATCAAGAAAACCCGCTCATTAAAGAGATACAGGCTACACGCATGGAACTGGAAACCGCCTATTCCGTTTTTGAAAACGTTGTTGATCCGGATTTAGTTGCCAGCAGTATCTACCGGATTAATTCGGTACAGGAACGTTACCAGTTCCTCCTAAAACAGCTGAAACACGCCGAATCACTCCCGCAGTCCCCGTAAGTCATAGGATATCTGAAATTAAAATTATTTAAAATGAACCCAACAAAAAAGCGGCATGGAACTGTCGGTTTGACGATTCCATGCCGCTTTTCATATCCGGTCTCCCGAAGTTTTGTTTTATGCCGCTCCCATTCTATTTTTATTTTTTAATTCTTATTTTCTAATTTTTATTCTCCCTGCGGTACAGCCACGCGAGCTTTTGATACTTCTGAATATCAATCTCATCGTACTGTTCTTTTGTCATGCGCCACTGCCAGTTTTCTCCGAGGGTAGACGGGAAATTCATACGCGCCTCATTTCCAAGTCCTAATAAGTCCTGCATCTGGAAAATCGCGGTATGCAGCGAAGAGCGATATACCGCACGAATCAAAGCGTCCGGCACAGACTCCTGTCTGCCGATGCCGAAATACTCCCTGATTCTGTCCATATCCCAATCCGACCTTCCGGAAAGGTAACCGCACAGGGTCTCGTTATCGTGCGTACCGATATAAGCAATGCTGTTATTTGAGGTAAAATTATGCGGAAGATACGGATTATCCGGCGTGCAGTCCAACGCAAACTCTAATATCTTCATTCCCGGATATTCATTCTGTTTCATCAAATCAACGACCGGCTGGGTAATCACGCCCAGGTCTTCCGCGATAATTTTTCCGTCTCCCACCGCCTCGTTGATAACGCGCGTCAGCTTTTCCCCCGGCCCCTTTTTCCACTCGCCTTTTAAGGCGGTTTCGCTTTCTGCCGGAATGGAGTAATAATTGACGATGCCGATAAAATGGTCGATACGAATTACGTCATAACGTGCCGCGGAAACCGCCATACGCTCTTTCCACCATGCAAAATCCTGCCGTTCCATAACATTCCAGCGGTAGAGCGGATTTCCCCAGCGCTGTCCGGTTGCGGAAAACAAATCCGGCGGAACTCCCGCGATATTGATTTCTCTGCGGCGCGCGTCCAATTCAAACAAATCGTAATGCGCCCACACATCGGCGGAATCCAGTGCCATATAAAGCGGAATATCTCCGATAATTGCAATGCCTTTTTCCTCTGCGTACTCGTGTAACAGCTTCCACTGCTCATCAAATTTAAACTGGCAGAACATATAATAATCAATTTCTTCGGAAAGCTCCTCTTCTATTTCCGCCAAAGCCTCCGCCTTATGCAGACGGAGCGGCATCTTCCACTCCTGCCACGGCAGACCTCCGAGAGAATCCTTAATTGCCATAAACATGGCATAGTCTTTCAGCCAATAGTCATTTCTTTCGCAAAACTCGGAAAATGCCTTTGTCCCCTTATGGCCGCTGTTCCGATAAGCGATATGAAGCACTTCCCTGCGTCCTTCATAAAGCGCGCCGTAATCCACGCGCTCCTCGGATTCCCCCCATGAAATTTCGTCACAGTCCTCCTCGGAAAGCAGACCTTCTTCAATCAAAGCCGAAAGGTCAATAAAATACGGATTGCCCGCAAAAGCGGAAAACGACTGGTACGGACTGTCACCGTAACCGGTAGGACCTACCGGAAGAACCTGCCAGTAGGAATATTCCATCTCTCTCGCAAAATCAACAAAGTCAAACGCTTCTTTGCCTAACGTACCGATACCGTAAGGCCCCGGAAGACTGCTGATCGGCATTAAAATACCTGCGCTCCGTTCCCATTTTTTTTCTGTCTCCATATACTTCCCCTTTCGTTTTAATTAAATTCTAGTGTATGTTGTTTTTAAAAAACTACTCTTAACATAATCGTCCGACAAATCTTATCCGCAATTAATCTTCACATTAGTTTTGTAGGGTAGTATCACTCTATGTCTAAAAGCCACAAAGTAACACTACCCTTTTTAATTAACTCTTCAAACTTCCTAAGCTATAAATCCTCTTTTTGCCGCGTTCGCGTCTATAAATGTTTCATTCAGCGTTCCGCGTCCGTAAGTAAGTCCTGCGTATACCTGCTGCGTATTGCGCATAACCGGACCGCTTACGTCTTCTTCACTTACCTTTTTGTATCCTGCCAAAAGCGTTTCAATTACTTCCGCCACACCGTCCAGCCGTTCCGGCTCTTTGTGTACCTTTGCGGCGGTCAGTTCACGGCCGGCAAAAATGTAAAGGCTCATCAGATGATAGGAAAGCCCGATCCGGTAGTCAAGGGAGCCCATCAATTCGCTGACAAAACGTCCCGCATGGACAAGTTCTTTTTCGTATGCCGCCGTATCGTCTGCCGCAAAAGCTTCCTTCGCGGACTGGATATCGCTTAATATAATCTCATACATAATTACGATAAGTTCGCTGCGGGATGCCTGCGCTACCCTCATGCCGAATTCCTTTACCAATTCTTTCTTCATGTTATGCCATGCCCCCATTCTTCATTTTATAAAACCTGACAGGACGTTTACTTTAAGCAGCGGCAGATGCCGGTTTTTTTCTTTAACTCTGTAACAGTGCCAGAATATTCTGCGGACGCTCATTTGCCTGCGCAAGCATTGCATTTCCCGACTGGGATAATACCTGCTGCTGCGTATAATTTACCATTTCTTTCGCCATATCCACATCTTCAATACGGGAAAGTGCTTCCGTCAAATTCTCCGCCGAAACATTCAGGCTGTTAATGGCATGTTCCAGACGGTTCTGATAAGCGCCGAGTTTCGCGCGGATAGAAGAAATCTCGTTGACCGCCTTCTCAAATATCGTAATCGCTTTCTGCGCCGACTCCTGCGTGTTTACATTAACAACCGCCGTACCAAGCGTATCGGTATTTACCTTCGGGATACGCACTTCCATTGTCTGTCCTTCATTCGCGCCAATCTGCAAATCCATCGGACCCGCCTTTAATACGGTAACCGTAGCCGATGCGGTTCCGTCTACCTTGAACTTCATCCTGAAATTATTTACATCCGTAACGGTTACATAGTCTCCGTCAATGGAAACCGTTGCCGTCGGCTTAAAACCGGTGGAGTAGTCCAGTTCCACTACTGCGTCTACGCCCTGTGCGCTCATGCCGGAAGTAATTCCGAGAGCGGCTGCCAGTTCTTCATTGGTGCAGTAAATCTCAATCTTTGCATCGTCACCCTTGTCAACGCTTTCAAAACAAAACCCTTCCGCGTCCTCCAAAGTACTCGTCTGATTTTCGCCTCCCGCGTCCTTTGCCACCGGCGTAACGTTAATATCTACCGCAGCACCCGCGTTACGCATTTTTTCGTAAATATCATTTAACGTATCCGTCTCTTCTATTTCAATTTCCTTTTCATTAATGGAAATCTTTCCGCTGTAACCGAGCGCCGCCGTTTTGCTCGTGCTTCCCGGCATTGTGGTCTCGATTCTTGCCGCATCCGGCGCCGTTGTAACCGTAAGTCCATACTCCGTGATATCCACCGAATCCGATAAAGAAATCAACTGGATTTTTTCGTTGTCGGAATAGGAACGGCGGTCTACCGTACCGTTTAACAGCTTCTTGGTATTAAATTCGGTCGTTTCCGAAACACGGTTGATTTCCTCGTTTAACTGGTCGATTTCGTCCTGAATCGCCTTTCGGTCTTCGTCTGTATTTACGCCGTTCGCCGCCTGTACGGAAAGCTCTCTCATACGCTGCAGCATTGCTTCTACTTCGTCCAACGCGCCTTCCGCGGTCTGAATCACCGAAATGCCGTCCGCGGCATTTCGGGCAGCCTGCTCCAAGCCTGCGATTTGTGTTTTCATCTTTTCGGAAATTGCGAGTCCCGCCGCGTCATCCGCCGCGCGGTTAATACGATAACCGGAAGAAAGGCGTTCCAGACTGGTATCCAGTCTGTTGTTCGTCTTTCCAAGAATATTGCACGCTTTTAATGCCGAAATGTTATGGTTAATTCTCATACTGTCACCTGTTCCTTTCTAAGACCGCAGAGCGCGGTTTGCGCCGCGTTCCGCTAAGCCTGCTCAATTTCCATAATGTGAACAAATACCGCTTTCGACGCTGCCAGCAACTGTGCCGTATCCGGCTTCTCGCCTCTTTGCGGTTCGGTGACATCTCCTTCCTTGTCAATGCCTGGGATTCGGTTTACGGTATACTCTTCCGACCTTGCGCCGGTGCCGCAGTATACCAATGCGTCCGATACCCCCAAATCCAATAATCGTTCCGTCAGCTCCCGTTTACTGTGTTCGATCAGTCCGGTTCCTTCCCGGGAATCACTGCTGACAAAACAGAATATCCGATTGTCTTCCATATGTAAGTCCGCCTGTACGTTTCCAAGCTTTACAAGCGGAATCTTTACCGTTGCCCTTCCGCCTTCTTCTGTCTGACTTTCCGTCTGCAGAGTTACTCTCATGCTCTTTAACCCTTCCGAGGTTTCTATCGGAAAATCAAAACATTCTTTTCCTGCGCATTCCCCGCGCAGCTTCACTCCCATTTTAATCTGTTTGAGCGCCTTTATATCAACGGAGGTCGGCTCTCCCGCATACATAACGTCTTCTAAGTTACGCACCGATTTTTTCAGGCTGCGGTAAAACCCTTCCGCGACACGCACATCAAACAGGCTTTCCGTGCTGTCTACGCCGCCGGCAGAAAGCAGTGCGTCTGCTTCGCTGTCTGTTTCCGAAGATTCCGACTCGGTATCCGTTTGATAGTTTTTCAAAAGCTGCCCCAGTTTTCCGTACATTTCTCCGGTTCCCGCGAGAAACTCCTTTGCCGCCTCTACGTTATTCGCGGTAACAACAAGTCCCAGTCCCTTTAAGAACTCCGGAGCCTGTGCCGCCGTTTCCGCGTTGGCACGAAGGTCACGTACTGCCTGTGCGGTCTCTTCCTCGGTACGGACAGTACCTTCTTTGTAGAACTCATACCCGTCACTAACCGATATATCGGCAACTTTTCCGGAAATCTTAATACCGGAAAGAATTTGTGAATCAATTTTTGAACTATTCGGAAGAAGTTGCCGTATTTTCCCCAGATTTTCGTCCGCCGTCACATCAATGCCGCCCGTTTTTGCCGTCCGCATTGCCGAAAGAAGATTACCAAGGGTCAACTCTCTGCCGCTCTCCATTACGGCGCCGATTGCCGCGCCGTCCGTTTTTTCCAGCTGGTTGAACAGACGGAACATTCCGATGTAGGCGGAACGCTCTTCCGGCGTTACTCCCGCATTCTTTTCCACCTTAAAGAGATATCTCGCAAACTTTTCCTTATCGTTTTCAAGACCGTCCTCCATACGGATTTCCGCTACCCGCTGCGACAGGGCATCCACGGTTTCCGTAAGCGGGTTAATCCCTTCTCTGATCAGCCGCAGCGCCGCTGCCGGATGCATTCCTTCCACCAATTCGGTTACCTTGCGGTCATATTCTTTTACCGCAGTAATATTGTCTTCATTTAACTCAATGGAATTGTAAGCTAAAATCCGCACCGCACGCATATTTTCCGGGGATGCCTCCATTCCCATGGATTTTAACAAGTCCGCATTTCCCGCAAAGGCATTGTTAATGGAATCGCCGTAAATGGACTGCGGTCTGGTTCCAAGCATATCATAAAGCTCTCCTGCCCTCTGCATCTTTGCGCCGAGACTGCTTCCGGCCGCGGAAAGCGCCTCTAACGTCACATCTCTGCGGTTTTCAAAGGTAACGCCCAGGGTATAGCTCGGCGACTTGGAAAGGCTGTCCAAATTCTGCATCGTCCGGCGGAACATCTCCTCCATGGAGCGGTTTCCGGAAATTCCGGCTTCATCCGTATAATAACGGTAATAATTATTCTCCAAAATACGCAGGCCGTCTACCACTTTCGCAAGACCCGAAGTGTCAATCCGGATTCCCTGACGCTCCAAACGGTACGCCGATTCGGTCGTCATCTTTAAACGGATTTCCTCCAGCCTTCTTTTCGCCCGTACAACGCTGATGTCGAAGTCCATGGAAAAACCGGAAACTTCTTTTAACACCGCCTGCTCTAACGTATCCGGCTGCGTATCGCTCTTTAACTCGTCCTCGGCAAAAGCAAGGTCGTTAAACGTAACGTCTTCTTTTGCGGCCTGCTGCATTGCCCGTCCCAGTACATCTTCTTCCGGAACTCCCTGTCCCGGCTGCATTTCCTGTACTTTCTGAGCCGCCTTCCTGACATACGCACGCTCTACCGTATCCGGCGTAAAGCCCTGCATACGCTCCACGCGCTCGCCTACTTCGGTTTTGGTGAGAGCGGTAAGGCTTGCTTTTATTGCCTGCTTTCCGTCAAGAAGCGCGCCTGCCGCCAGTTCCGCTACTTCCTCCGGTGTACGCTTTTTCACGTCATTCAGCTGCCGCATATGTATCAGATTTTCTCCGGTAATCGGCAGACCGTGCTCCGTAAGCCATCTGGCGTTGGAAATATTTTCTTCGGTAATCGGCAGACCCGCGTTGACACACACCTGATTCGCGGACACGGTTAAACGCTCCCATATCGCTTCCGATACCGGAGTAGACTTTACATTGCCGGCGCTGTACTGTGCCAGATATACGTTTTCAATCGTCGGCTCTTTTTCAAATTTAATCATGTAATACTGCATCGACTCGGTCATTTCCGATACTTTGCCCGCAAACTCCACCGCCTGATACACTTTATTTACGGTTGCTTCCGTTACCGGAACGCCTACCGCCAGCAGCTTTTCCGCGATATATTCCGCCGCCGGATTCCCTTTCAGCGCTTTCTTTGCAATCTCAATCACCGATTTGCGCTTCTCTTCCAGCTTTGCTTTCTGGTTTTCCAGATTCTCCGCTTTCAGCTCGCGTCCCAGACGAATCCGTTCAATCGCTCTGGAAAGCTCCGTAGCCGTTAATTCTTCTACCGTAACCCCTTCCGCACAAAGGGCATCATAATCTTCCTCGGTCAACTGCTCCGCAGTTTCCTCCAAGGTTTTTTCTTCTTCTTCCTGCGCCGCCTGTGTTTCTTCTTCCTCCGGGCGGTTTTTACTTACATCGCCGTAGCAAATTTCCTCCTCCACATTGCCGACAGCTCCTTCTGATACACTCACCGTTATGTCGGTTTTACCGCCTTCCTTGGCGGTCTGTGCTGCAAAGACTGGGGTATCCTTCCCCGCAGTCGTGGCGGAGCGTTGTAATTCCGCAGCTTTGTCCGGTTTTCTGTCCCCGAATAAAGTATGGATTCCATTCATACAAACGCCTCCTCCAGTATTCTGTTTTTCTCTTTCTTATTATTTCGGCTTTTCTGTTAAAAATCTTTATACATTCCTACACTTCCCATTGAATAGATTTATAAGGAACCTTTGTTTTTTAGGAGCTGTTATGTCTTCTCGTTTGCATAAATTACGCGCGCTCTTTCTTTGTTTTCTTGTTTCCCTTTCGCTTCTTTCCGGCTGTTCCTCTGCCGGACAGACGCCTTCTTCCGCTCTTACCCCGACGCAGGGCGGGACTCCGTCCGTTTCCTCTGTGCCGGATACAAGCCCTGCTTCCGGCTTTTCTTCTTTTTTAGACAATCTGTTCCGGCAGTATGCCGCTGCCGACAGCCTGTCCCTGCATTATATCATAAACAATCCGGAGGCAATGCAAATTACAATGCCGCCGGTATCGTTAGGACGTTTTTCCGTGGAAGAACTGAAAAAATCAAGCATTTCCGCCAAAGAAAACTTACACCTTCTTTCCTCCTTTTCCCGTGATTCTCTGGAACCTTTTGAACAGCTGACCTATGACCTGTTGAAATATAGTTTCGAAACTTCGATTCTGCCGGAAGGTACGGAACTTTACGACACTCCGCTGGGCCCTGTGACCGGGCTGCAGACACAGCTCCCCATACTGCTCGCGGAATATCGTTTTTCTTCCTCTGCCGATGTGGAAGACTACTTTTTATTGCTTGAGGACCTTCCGAATTATTTTTCCGACCTCTGTGAGTTTGAACGGCAGCGCTCCGCCGCAAAAACCCAGTCCTGTGCGGAAGTGCTTTCCCGTATTATACTGCAGTGCAAAGCTTTTATTGAAAATCCGGAAGAAAATTTTCTGATTGCGGGATTTCGTGACCGTCTTACGGTGCTGCCCGATTTAACCGCCGCGCAGACCGCAGAACTTTGTGTCCGTAATCAGACTCTTGTTTTTACCAAAGTAATTCCGGCCTATGAACTTTTGATTGAAACGCTTGAAGAACTTTCGGACCCTTCCGTTTCGGAGAGCGGACTCGGTGCCCTGCCAAACGGCGCCGCTTATTATGAATACCTTGTCCGCAGTACCACCGGCTCCGGCCGGAGCATTGAGGAATTGGAAGAAATGCTGGAAACCACTCTTTTTAACAGCCTGCTCACTATGGTTACGCTTTATGACGACGTACATCTGCGCGCGGAGTTGGAAAAATGCCAAAAAGAAGGGCTTTCCGTTCTTTCAAACGGCGCTTCGCAGGACGGGAGCGCGGCCAAAAGGGCAGATGCCACGTCGGCAGACGCGCTCCTTTCCGCTTTGCGGGAACAGCTTCTTGTCGATTTTCCGTCTCCCGCACAGGCTTCCTGCCGTGTGCAGAGCGTCCATCCTTCCTTGGAAGATTTTATCAGTCCGGCGCTTTATCTGGTTCCGCCGCTTGACGGCTATACCGAAAATGTAATTTACATCAATCAGGCAAAAAGCTCCTTAGAGGGCCTGTTTTCTACCCTCGCACACGAAGGATATCCGGGACATCTTTACCAGAACACTTACTTTGCGGCTTCTTCTCCTCATCCTGTCCGTATGCTTTTAAACTTTACGGGATATGACGAGGGCTGGGCAACTTACGCGGAAATGTACGCTTACCGCTACGCCGATTGTTCCGAAGAACTGCGCCGGTTTTTAATTTCGGAACAGCTCGCGGGGCTCTGCCTTTACAGCCTTTCCGACATACGCATCCATTACCGGAACGAAAGCAGGGAAAGCGTCCTTTCTTTTTTACAGGGCTACGGTCTGTCCGACGAAGGCGCCACGGAACTTTACTATATGCAGCTCGCAGAACCGGCTATTTATCTGCCGTATGCCGTCGGTTATCTGGAATTTTCTTCCTTGTTGGAGGAGTACCTTTCCTTAAAAGGAAACGGCGCCCCGCTCCTTTTGTTCCACACATTCCTCTTAGAGACCGGACCGGCACCGTTTCCGATTTTAAAAGAGCACCTGCTGACAGAATTTAGGTAATTTTTGACACCTCTCACATCATAACCCCCACGGAAAAAAAGCCGCATGGAAGTGTTGATTCAATAATTCCATGCAGCTTTTTTATCTTCGGATTTTCGGAAATTCTATTTTGCGCCATTCCCGGGTTTTTCTGTCTTTTCCGCCGTTCGGTAATATACTATATACTCAGTCGATTGACTTTCCATGGACTGCAGCCTCAAGCCGGATGAGAGCCAGCTCAAGGGTTTTGCGGGTGCAGGCAAGCACAATACGCTGAAACAAAGCCGAATTCGTCCCGAATATATGTCCGGCATCCAGCCAGAGTCCCGCTTTGTTTACTACAAGAGCATTCAACTCTTTATGATTCAGTCCCAGTTCCCCGCAGTCCAGCCATGCAAAATATGTGCCCTCCGGTTCTGCAAGTTTGATTTCCGGAAGTCTTTCTCGCAAAAAGCTCCGCAGAAAGTTTAAATTATCCTGTAGATAGGTTTTACACTGTGTCAGCCATTCTTCACCGCTTTCATATGCGGTCTGCGACGCAACAAGTCCTAAAGTATTTAACTGCGAATAGCCGCTCCTGTCAATTTCTTTTTGGATTTTCCGCCTTATTTCGGCGTTCGGAATCCATATGTTTGAAACCTGAAGCCCCGCAAGATTAAAAGTTTTGCTTGGTGCCGTGCAGATTATTACGTTCTCAGAAAGTTGCGGATACGCGTTTGTAAAAACCGTATGCGGATGCTCCGAAAAGGCAAAATCACAATGTATTTCATCGGAGGCTACAATAACGCCGTACCGCTCACAGATTTCCCCCATTGTCCGGAGTTCTTCCTTTGTCCAAACCCGGCCTACGGGATTGTGCGGAGAACAAAGAATAAACAGCTTCACATTGTTGTCTTTTATCTTTGCCTCAAAATCGGAAAAATCTATCCCGTAATGTCCGTTTCTGTACAAGAGTTCATTCTCTACAACACGGCGCCCGTTATCCCGTATCACCGAGAAGAAGGGATAATATACCGGCGGCTGAATGAGTACCCCGTCCCCCTTATTTGTCAGTGCGCGAATCGCCATAGCCAGCGCAAAAACCACACCCGGAGTTTTTATCAGCCATTCCGGCTTTGTTTCCCAGTCAAAGTGCTTTTTAAACCAGCCCGAAACCGCCTTATAATATTCATTCTTAACCTCACTGTAACCGAAAATTCCGTGCTCTACCGCTTTATGCAGTGCCTCAAGTATGGGCGGCGCGGCAGGAAAATCCATATCCGCCACCCACAGCGGCAGCACATTTTCGGGATATCCGCGCTCTGCGGCAAAATCGTATTTGAGGCTGTTGGTATTTTTACGGGATATCTCTTTATCAAAATTATATATGTTCATACTAAACTCTACTCACTTTTCAAATGCTTGTTTTAAGTCAGAAATAATATCGTCCGCGTTTTCCAGTCCTACCGACAAACGTAACAGCGTCTTGGTAATGTTAAGATGCTCTTTCATTTCCTGAGACACATCGGGATGTGTCTGGACAATCGGGTAGGTAATAAGTGATTCGGTTCCTCCGAGACTTTCCGCAAATATGACAAGCTTTACCTTATGCAGGACACGCAGCGCGGTATCTTCACTGTCCGTATGAAACGAAATCATGCTCCCGAAACCCGTTGCCTGATTTATATTTATCTCATAGCCGGGATGCGTTTTCAGTCCGGGATAAAATACCTGTGTCACCTGCGGCTGTTCAAGCAGCCATTCCGCTACTTTAACGGCGTTTTCCTGCTGACGTTCCATACGGACGGCAAGAGTTTTGAGCCCCCGCGTCACCAGCCAGCTGTCAAACGGAGCGAGCGCTCCGCCGGTAGTCTTTGAAAGAAGACATATCCGGGCCGCAAGTTCCGGCTCTTTCGTACAGAGAAATCCTGCGATGGTGTCATTGTGTCCGGATAAAAATTTACTGCCGCTGTGAATTACGATATCCGCGCCCAAAGCCAGCGGATTCTGAAAATACGGGGAAAGGAACGTGTTGTCCGCAATAAGCAGCAGTCCGTGTTCCTGCGCCAGTTTCGCACAGGCGCGCAAATCGGTAATATGCATCATCGGGTTACTTGGCGTCTCTACATAAATCGCCTTTGTGTTCGGGCGGATGGCATCGGCTACCGCCTGCAAATCGGTGGTATCTACATATTCAATCAAAAGACCGTTCTTTATGCCGATTAAGTTATGCAGACGAATCACGCCGCCGTATAAATCCTCCGAACAGATAATGTGATCGCCGGGCGAAAACAGTTCAAAACAAACACTTATCGCTGCCATGCCGGAGGAAAAGGCGGTCGTTCCCGCTGCTCCCTCCAAAGAGGAGACAATTTCCTCAAGGTGCCGGCGTGTCGGATTGGATTCTCTTGTATAATCAAAACCGCTGTCATTGTGTCCGGTCCGAATATGACTGAACGACGCCGTCTGATAAATCGGAAAACTGATTGCACGGTATCGGTCCTGTAAAGACACGGCAGGATCACCGTGAATACATCGGGTTTCAAATTTTTCATTCATCGTTAATCACTTCCTCTTTTTCGTACTGTTTCAGATAACGCTTCATTTCTTCAATATACAGCTCTCCCATCTGACTCATAATCAAATTTTTCTTGACAATGTAGCCGATTTCCATTCTGCTGTTCGGATTATCCTCATCTGCCTCAAAAGGAACAGCCAGATAATCGTCACCGTTGAGTTCCTCACAGATAATACCGGAACAAAGAGTATATCCGTTCAAGCCAATCATCAGGTTCAGCATAGTCGCCCGGTCATTGGCTTTGATGGTGCGCGGATAATTCTCCGTACTGAGAATTTCCTCGGCCAGATAGAAAGAACTTTCACTGCCCTGCTCAAAGGAAAGGCAGGGGTAATCCGCCAGCTGGGCAAAGCGGATTGATTTGCATTGTGCCAGCGGATGCCCTTTCCAGATATACACATATGCGTTACAGTCAATCAGCTTGTGAAATTCCAGATTATTCGCTTTCAGCAGATTGGTAATGATTTTCCGGTTAAAATCGCTGAGGTAGATGATGCCGATTTCGCTTCTCGACGTATGAACATCGTCAATCACCTCGCGGGTTTTCGTTTCCCGAATCGCGAATTCATATTCCGTAGTATTAAACTGCTTTACCATTTCCACAAAACTCTTGACCGCAAAGGAATAATGCTGTGTAGAAATTCCGAATTTCTTTTTCCTTTTTCCGGTTTTTCCGTATTTTTCCAAAAGCGTCTCATACTGATAATAAACCTGCCGGGCATAGGTGATGAACTCCATACCGTCGTTAGTAAGCGCCATGCCGTGCCCGTTGCGGTGAAACAGAGCAAATCCCAGTTCCTTCTCAAGCTCCTGTACGGCGCCGGAAAGGGATGGCTGTGAGATATATAATACCTCGGCAGCTTTACTGAGCGCTCCTGTTTCCGAAATAACAATGACATAATACAGTTGTTGAAGTGTCATGGCATCCTCCTGCTTATGTTTTAACTTAGCTTCTTTACGGTTCTCTTACTTCTGTTTTTATCAGGGAATCCATAAATTCAATATAGGCTTCCTTGGTAAAAACAGGCTTATATTCCTCAACCTCTTTTTTCGCCGCGCGGGCACCGTCTTTCAAAAGCCGGTATGCACCAAGCGCAAAAATCTTGGCTGTTACGATATAGGCAAGCTCCTCATCCGTAATATCAAAATCCGAACTGTGAGCTCCGCCGGCCGCTCCGCCGGTATTGAAACAGAGAACCGGCTGGATATGCTGTACATCCCCCACATCGGTTGAACCGCCGCTCACCCGCTTCGGATTGTCTCCGATGATTTCCACCTCATACGTTCCGTCAGCAGCAATCTTTGCCGCCTCCAGCAGTTCCGGATTGGTTTTTTCCGACAAAAGGCTCGGAAGATAGCCCGGCATCGTTTCGATTTCCACGGTCGCCCCGACGGCGGCTCCGCCTGCAAAAAATGCCCGGTCGGTCTTGGCCGCCGCGTCCAGAATCGCCTCGAAATTGGACGCGCGAACGAGTGTTTCAAGAACGACCTCTTCGGGAACTACATTAACAAGGTCGCCGCCCTTGGTGATGATTGGATGTACACGAACATGGTCCGGGTCCTGGAAGGTCTCCCTCTGATAAGCAAGCGCGGTAAGACCGATGGATGCCGCGTTCAGCGCGTTCACGCCAAGATGCGGAGCTGCAGCGGCATGAGCGGCTTTTCCCTTATACCGGATGGTCTTGCTGACAAAACCGTTTCCGCCGCTTCCGCTCCCCTCTCTGAATGAAATCTTATCGCCCATTGCTGTGTGATGCGCGATATTCAGATCAATATCGTCAAATGCGCCGATACGGATAAGTTCGCACTTTCCGCCGCCGTATTTAATTTTACCCTCTTCTTTAAGCTGATTCTTAAATTCAATCTCCCCGTATTCCTCGGCAGGTACCGCAAAGAAAACTACCTGACCGTCAAGCTCCTTTGCCACTTCAGGGTCGGAAAGCGCAATGGCAGCACCAAGAATTCCGGTGAGCTGACTGTGATGCCCGCAGCAGTGGGCAGCCTGTGTTTCCGGATTGGCATATTTGTGATTTGGAATACGCAGGGCATCCAGTTCTCCGATCAGCGCCAGACTGACGTTCTCCTTTTTCTCTTCGTTCAGATAGGCTTTAACGCCGGTGATTGCCAGTTTTTCCTGCACATTCAGCCCCAGTTTTTTCATATAATCGGCAAATTTTCCCGCCGTATTGAACTCTTTATAGCCAAGCTCCGCATGGGTATAAATATCCCGCGCAAAGGCAATGATTTCATCCTTATGTGCATCAATATTTTCAATAATTCTTTTTTCTACCGCATCCATTTTTCTCCTCCTTAATTATCCTTAATTGTATTCGGGAATACTCCAGAGATTATTATACTTAGGAACGTTATTCTCTTTGAGCCAACTCAGAAATTCTTCCGACTGATAAGCCGCAACTACGTCCTTTGCCCACTGGGTATTCTTATTTTCCTCTTTCACTACAACCTGCAGCCAAAATTCATCGCTCAGATTTTCATTGAACAGCGCCGTTGAAGGATCAAGTCCGGTATAGGCGACAATCGAACCGGTGATAATGCCGTAATCAAAATCATCCAGCGTGGTCGCAATCAGCGTCGTATTCAACTCCTGAATCGTAATGTTATAGTTGTATTCCAGAACGTCTTCGGGACTTGCGGTTGCTTTATTGACACCCTCTTTCAGCGTAACCCAGCCTATGTCCTGCAGCATAATCATTGCACGCGCCATGTTGCCCGCATCCTGCGGAATCGCAACCGTCATACCGTCTGCAATTTCATCCAGCGAGGTATGCTTATTCGAGAATACCGATGCCGGAACGGTAGGTATTCTGGAAAGCGCAACCAGATTTCCTTTCACCGAAGTATTAAACGCTTCCATATAGGCGGTGTGCTGTTCAACAGATAAGTCCACGTCACCGTCGTTGATGACCACATCTGCTTCGTTCAACTGAAGTTCCACGCATTTAAACGTGTATCCCTGCTTCTCCAGAATCGGGATGATGGCTTCTTCAAACAGTTCCGTATAAGGGCCGGAACCTTTGGCATAACTAATGTTCGTTTTTTCTTCGCCGAGCGTTGATTGTTTCGAGCCGCAGCCCGCGAGCGGAAGCGCCGCTACAATAACTGCAAACGCCAGTGCAGCAATTTTTTTGAATGTTTTAAATGATTTCATAGGTATAAGCCTCCTTTATATGTGTATATATAAACTATTTGTTTCTTCTCGCGATTCCTGCCAGTCTGCTTCCCAGTGACTGTACAAGCTGGGTTACAAGAATGAGAAGCACAACCAAAGAATACATCAACGTAAAATTAAATTTATTATATCCGTAATTCTGAATCAGTGCGCCGATACCGCCGCCGCCGACGTAGCCGGCCATCGCGCTGGAACCGATAAGTCCGACAATTCCCGTTGTGAGCGAAAGAATCAGCGAGCCCAGCGATTCAGGCAGAATAAAATAAACGATAATCTGAAACGGCGTTGCGCCAATGCTTTGTGCCGCTTCAAGAATCCCCTTCCCCGTATCCAGAAGGGAGTTTTCCATCAGCCGCGCCATAAACGGAATACTGGAAAGGGTCATCGGGACGATTGCCGCGGTGGGACCGATTCTGGTTCCGATGAGCGCCTTTGTGAGCGGCATTACCGCCACCAGCAGCACCACAAACGGCGTACTGCGGATAATGTTAATAACGACATTCAGAATATTATAAACGATAAGATTCTGGAAAAGTCCGCCTTTTCTCGTAAAGGTAAGCAGTATGGCAAAGATAAACGCAAAAATCGTTGCGATAATCAGTGAAACGCTTACCATGTAAACCGTCTGGGCAATAGACTCTCCGATTTTTTCCATAGAGATACCCAAAAAATTTTCAAGTACTTCTTTCATGCGCTCTCCTCCTTTTCCGGCAGATTCTCGGACAGATTAATTTCCTGCCATCCTACTTTGCATAGTTCAAAATAGGAAAGTGATTTCTGAATCTCTTCGTTGCTGCCGATAATCTGAATAATAATGATTCCGAGTACCTTTTCCTGTATTTCGCTGATATTGGCAAACAAAATGTTTGTTTCCACGTCAAATCTTTTATTGACGGCGGCAAGGACGGATTCGGTCGTTTCCGTGTCCAAAAACTTGAGTTTTAAAACCTTGTTGTTGCGCGGTTCGTTCCGGATTCCTTCCACCAGCAGGTCAGGCACGCTGTCATTGATAACAGTTCTTACAAAATTCTTTGTTATCCGCTGTTCGGGTGAAGCGAAAATATCCAGTACGTTTCCCTGTTCCACGATTTTCCCGTCTTCCATCACCGCAACCCGGTTACAGATGCTTTGGATTACATGCATTTCATGTGTAATCAAAACAATGGTGATGTGCAGTTCCCGGTTAATTTTCTTTAACAGGTTCAAAATTGCACCGGTCGTTTTCGGGTCGAGCGCGCTGGTCGCCTCGTCGCTTAACAGAATGGACGGATCGGATACTAACGCTCTTGCAATACCGACCCTTTGCTTCTGTCCTCCGGAGAGCTTTGCCGGATAGGCATTCTTTTTATCGGACAACTCCACAAATTCCAGAACCTCATCCACTCTTTTTTTAATCTGATCTTTCGGAACATGGTTCAGTTTGAGAGGCAGGGCCACGTTGGCATAGACTGTTTTGCTCTCAAGCAATTGGAATTGTTGAAAAATCATGCCGATGCTCTTGCGCCTTTTGCGAAGTTCGGCAGCGGACAGCGAATTGATATCCGCACCGTCTACAAGAACTTTGCCTTCGTTCGGCCGTTCCAAAGCGTTAATCATTCTCAGCAAAGTGGATTTGCCTGCACCGGAAAAACCGATGATACCGTAAATATCTCCGCTCTCTATGGTCAGGTTTACATTTTTCAAAGCATTCACATCACTTTTCGGTGTGTGAAAGGTTTTGCTGACATTTTGAAATTCAATCATACTGTCACTCTCCGTTTCGGGTAAATTTTCTTTTTGCCACAAACCCTATTTCCTTTCGTTTTTCTTATCATACTCCTCCAAAACCGAAAAGTCCAATACCATATAAATATAGCGAGCTATAGCCTGAGGCTATAGCTCATCCGGTATATATAGGAAATTCATTTTTAAAATAAAATTTTTTTTCTTCCCAGGCGGTATTTAAAATCCTCATACCCGAAGCGCGCCAGCAGTTCATAGCTTTGATCTTTTTTGGCTGCCCAGATATCCGGAAGCGGCATCCCGTTAAACGTGTTGTTTTTGCAGGTGGAATAAATTGCCATATCTTCTAAAAGAAGAAAATCCCCTTCTTTAAGCGGCGCATCAAAGCTATAATCGCCTACAACATCTCCCGCAAGGCAGGTCGGCCCGGCAAGCCGGTAGGTATAGGCCTTTTCCTTTGCTTCGCCCGATAAAAAAAGCGGCGGGCGGTAAGGCATTTCAAGGACATCCGGAGTATGGCACGCCGCCGACATATCCAGAATTGCCGTGGAAACGTCATTGTTTTTTACAATGTCAAGAACACGGGTAAGAAGATAACCGGCGTTTAACGCGACGGCTTCTCCCGGCTCCAGATAAATCTCCAGATGATATACACTCTGCATATGACGGATACAGGATTTCAGGCGCTCGATATCATAGTCCGCGCGCGTAATATGGTGGCCGCCGCCCATGTTCAGCCATTTTACACTGTGAAGTATAAAACCGAATTTTTCTTCGACGCTGCATAAGGTTTGTTCTAAGGCATCGGAGTTTTGTTCACACAGTGTATGAAAGTGAATGCCGTCAAGCAGAGAGACAAGTTCCGGTGTCATTTCGTTCTGCCACTGTTCCCGTGTGGTTCCGAGGCGGCTTCCCGGCGCACAGGGGTCGTACAGGCCGTGTCCTTCTTGCGTGGAACACTCCGGATTAATGCGAATCCCCACTTCTTTTCCGGCGGATTTTGCCAAAGCACCGAATTTTCTTAACTGCGAAGGACTGTTGAACACAATATGGTCGGCATAGCGGAGCAATTCTTCAAATTCTTCTTCCCGGTAAGCCGCACAAAATACATGACACTCTTTTCCGGACATCTCTTCCGCCCCAAGGCGCGCCTCGTAAAGCCCGCTCGCCTCGGTTCCCGCCAGATACGGAGCCAGAACCGGGTACAGGCCGTAGTTGGAAAATGCCTTTTGGGCAAGCAGTATTTTGCAGCCGGTCTGACTCTGCAGTTCCTTTAAAATTATTCCGTTCGCAATCAGCTTTTCCTCGTCCAAAATGTAGCACGGGGTAGGAAGGGAGGAGGAAATCAGGCGCTCTTGAATTTGTTTTGTCACAATTAGATATCCTTTCCGCGTTTGCTATTCCACAAGCACCGGCGAATTACTCTCCCGGTGCAAAAGTCCGTATTTGTCCAAAGCTTCAATATACGGGTCCGGATCAAACTCTTCTACCGTATAAACTCCCGGTTTTTTCCACGTTCCGGTTAACAGCATAAGAGCGCCGCACATCGCAGGCACGCCGGTAGTATAGGAAATTGCCTGGGATTCCACTTCCTTATAGCATTCCTCATGGTCACAGACGTTATAAATGTAATAAGTCTTCGGTTTTCCGTCCTTTTTTCCGGTAAAAATACAGCCGATGTTTGTCTTTCCTTTGGTTCTCGGACCAAGGGAAGCAGGGTCCGGCAAAAGCGCTTTCAAAAACTGAATCGGCACAATTTCTTTTCCTTCGTAGAGAATCGGTGTAGTGGAAAGCATACCTACATTCTCAAGACAGCGCATATGCGTCAGATAGCTCTGTCCGAAGGTCATAAAGAAACGAATACGTTTTACGCCCGGAATGTTTTTTGCAAGAGACTCAATTTCCTCATGGTGCAAAAGATACATATCCTTTTTGCCGACTTCCTCGAAATCGTATTCTCTCTTAATACTCATGGCAGGAATCTCAATCCAGCGTCCGTCTTCCCAGTAACTTCCCGGTGCGGAAACCTCGCGAAGATTGATTTCCGGGTTAAAGTTGGTGGCAAACGGATAACCGTGGTCGCCGCCGTTGCAGTCAAGAATATCAATCGTATCAATTTGGTCGAATTCATGCTTTAAAGCATAAGCGCAGTACGCCTGTGTCACGCCCGGATCAAAACCGGAACCCAGCAGGGCGGTAAGTCCGGCTTCTTTGAACTTTTCCATATAAGCCCACTGCCAGGAGTAATCAAAATAAGCGGAAAACCCTTTTTCTTTGCAGCGTTTGTCGTAAACGGCGCGCCACGCGGGGTCGTCAATATTTTCCGGTTCGTAATTGGCGGTATCCATATAATTGACTTTGCAGGCAAGGCAGGCGTCCATAATAGTAAGGTCCTGATAAGGAAGCGCAATGTTCATTACAAGTTCCGGTTTATAGCTTTCTATCAGGGCAATAACTGCTTCCATATTGTCCGCATCTACCTGCGCGGTTGTAATCTTCGTCGCGGTTTTTCCCGCGAGCTTTGCGGCAAGGGCATCGCATTTGGACTTGGTTCTGCTCGCAATGCAGATTTCTTTAAACACTTCGCTTACCTGACAACATTTTTGAATCGCTACGGAAGCAACGCCGCCGCAGCCGATAATTAACACTCTGCTCATAATTTACCTCGCTTTTTCTTTTTTAGGATTTTCTCACGCCTGTCCGCGCGCCTTTTTTGCCACAAAAAGCAGCAGTTCCCTTACTACCTTACAGGCAAGGGCGGTACTTGCGCCGCTTGCGTCAAGAATAGGACACAGCTCGGTTACGTCCGCGGCGACGACATTTGCTTTACAAACCTCCTCTAAGGCAGAAAGAAGCTCCGTAAAACTCACGCCGCCCGCTTCCGGCGTACCCGTACCCGGAAAAGCCGACGGATCAAGACAGTCCAGGTCAACGGTAAGATAGACCGGGGCGTTTCCGATTTGTTTTAAACAGTCTTTCAGACCGTCAAAATTAAATTTATGAAGCTCCGTATGCTCCGCGGCAAAACGAAACTCCTCCCGTTCCCCGCTCCGAATACAGAACTGATGAATCTTCCCGTCACCGAGCAAATCATGGCAGCGCCTTATCACGCAGGCATGGCTTAATTTTGCGCCCAGATAATCGTCCCGTAAGTCCGTATGCGCGTCAAAATGAATCAGATGAAGCTCCGGATATTTTTTCAGGACGGCGCGAAACGCGCCAAGTGTAACCAAATGCTCCCCGCCGAGCAAAACAGGAAACTTTTCATCCCGTAAAATCCGTGCGGTGAGTGTTTCAATATCGTCCAAAGCAGACTCGGCGGAACCAAAGCAAAGCTCCAAGTCGCCGCAGTCAAAAACAGAGTAGTCGGTCAAATCTTCGTCCTGATACGGGCTGTACGTCTCCAGACCGAAACTCTCGTGTCGTATCGCAGAGGAGCCGTAGCGCGTTCCGGGACGGTAGCTCGTAGTACTGTCAAACGGCGCGCCAAACAGTACAAGGGAGGCTTTTTCATAATCGGCGTCACAGCCGATAAAAGTTTCTATATTTTTTTTCAATGCCGCTCCCCCCTTCCTTATTCCACCGCTTCCAGCATTTCTTCCAAAAATGCCGGAAGATAAAAAGCGCCTTTGTGTAAATTGGTCGTATAATATTTGGTTCTAAGCTGCAGTCTGTTCCACGCGTCGGCATCTAAATCATCGAGCGGATGGTACTTTTTGCTCGCAAAACCAAACAGCCAGTAACCGGCGGCATAGGTCGGAATGTGCGCCTGATAAACACGGCTGACCGGAAACGTGGCTGCAATCCGCTGGTGGCTGCGCTGCATGGCGTCCGCGTCCTGTTTATAAAACGGGCTTCCCTGCTGATTTACCATAATTCCGTCCCCGCGCAGCGCCTTATAACAGTTACCGTAAAACTCCTTTGTAAAAAGCCCTTCCGACGGACCGTAAGGGTCATTGGAATCCACAATAATAAGGTCGTACTCATTTTCACAGTAACGTATAAATTTCAGGGCATTTTCATAATGAATGCAGACACGCCTGTCATCCAGCTGGCAGGTATTTCCCGGAAGATACTGTCTGCACGCCTCCACTACCATGGAATCCATCTCTACAAGGTCGATGTGTTTCAGGCGTTCATAACGCGTCAGTTCTTTTACCACGCCGCCGTCTCCCGCGCCGATAACAAGTACCTTTTCAATTCCCGGATGAACCGCCATCGGAACGTGAACAATCATTTCGTTATAAATAAACGCGTCCCGCTCCGTCAACATAATATTTCCGTCCAGAGAAAGAATCCGTCCAAATTCACAGCTGTCAAAAATGTCAATTCTCTGGTAATCGCTTTCCGCACAAAAAAGCTGTTTTTTTACGCGAATGCTGAGCTTTACATCCGGCGTATGTTTTTCACTGAACCATAAATCCATGGGAAACCTCCGTATCTATGTTAAAACATTTAAGTATTCGATTTGCGGGTCTTCCGGGCCGGTCATGCTGCATCCCTTTTCTTTGGCGTACCGGATATAATCAAGAATATCTTTTGTGATTTTCTCACCCGGCGCGAGAATCGGAATGCCCGGCGGATAGCACATTACAAACTCGCTGCACACACGCCCTTCCGTTTCCATAATTGGAATACTTGTTTTAGGAGCATAAAAGGCTTCCTGCGGACTTGCAATAACCAAAGGCGCAATGTACTCCTGCGTCAGCATACCGGTTTTATCCCTTTGGTAGCGCCTGCGAATCTCGGCAAGAGCGCTTACCAGCCGCTCAATCTCCTGACTGCGGTCTCCGATGGAAAGGTAGGCCAAAATATTTCCGATGTCACCGAATTCAATCTGAATATCGTAATCATCCCGCAGCAAATCGTACACTTCAATACCCGCAAGACCAATGTCCAGCGTGTGTACGCTTAACTTAATCGGGTCAAAATCAAAAATAGCGTCTCCGTCTACAAGTTCCTGTCCGAAAGCATAATATTCGCCGATAGAATTGATTTCCGTTCTGGCATAATCGGCAATCTGCTGTACCTGTTCAAACACCTTTTCCCCGCGCAGGGCAAGGTTGCGCCGGGAAATATCCAGACTGCTCATTAAAAGATAACTTGCCGATGTTGTCTGGGTAAGGTTAATAATCTGTCTTACATAGCCTTCGTTAATATCAGGCCCGGCAAGCAGAAAACTTGACTGGGTGAGACTTCCGCCGCTCTTGTGCATGGAAACGGATGCCATATCCGCCCCCGCGGCCATGGCGGAAACCGGAAGGTCTTTCCCGAAATAAAAATGCGTCCCGTGGGCTTCGTCCGCAAGACAGAGCATATTGTGACTGTGCGCCAGCTTCACGATTTCCCTTAAATCGGAGCAAATGCCGTAATAGGTAGGGTTATTGACTAAAACGGCAACGGCGTTCGGGTGCTCCCGAATAGCCCGTTCTACCTGTTCCCGCTTCATGCCGAGGGAAATTCCGAGACGGTGGTCTACCTCGGGATTTACATAAACCGGAATGGCACCGCACAAAACAAGTGCATTAATGACGCTTCGGTGCACATTTCGCGGTAAAATAATCTCATCTCCGCGCTTGCATGCGGTAAGTACCATACTCTGTACCGCACCGGTAGTGCCGCCCACCATCAAAAACGCGTGCGCCGCACCGAAAGCCTGCGCGGCAAGGGTCTCCGCCTCCCGGATAACCGAAATAGGGTGGCAGAGGTTGTCTAACGGTTTCATACTGTTTACATCGATTGACACACACTGCTCGCCCAAAAAAGCAGTCAGTTCCGGATTTCCGCGGCCGCGCTTGTGTCCCGGAACATCAAAAGGAACAACCCTCTTCTGGCGGAAATGCTCTAACGCTTCGTAAATCGGCGCGCGGTTTTGGTCTAATATCCCTTGCTGAAATGGCTGGTTCATACCAAGAATCTCCTTTTATATACATATGTAATCGGTAAGCTCAAATTTTGTATCATATTTTATTTCTTATGATATAAAAAAAGCAAGCCTACGCCAAAACGCAGCTTGCAATATCACATTACCTAATGAAAAAACAAAATCACATTATCCATATAAAACAAAGGAATTAAACTATCAAAATCCCCTGTAACGGAAATCTGTCAGGTATCTGGATGCGGGATGATCAGAGTCTATATAGCAATCACTTTTACTACTCTTATTGATCGTTTCACAAGTCTGCGCATAACGCAATTCGGTTATGAAGTAACCAACTTATAAAATTTGAGCTTTTAACTCAATCAATAAGGCAACTGACGTTGCCAAGCGGCAGCGGACCCGGCTGTCCGTATGGCCTTAACTCCTGCGAGTGGTCCTAATAATTGCTTGGAAAGGCTCTGAGAACATTCCTTCCAAAGTAGTGTTATCATAACATAAAATGAAAGGAATTGTCAATAGAAATTTTGTTTTCTCGAGTTTCCGCATTTTTTAGTCTCCTTAAAAAGTTCCGTAGATTGTACGATATTTTATTTTTGCATACGCAGCGCTGCACCGGACTTCCTCTAAGAGATGTTACGCCGCTCGGGTGCGTCCTCGCGCCTAACCGGCTCTAAGAGGTGATTCCGGCTCCG
>JAFLSZ010000033.1:13279-24218 GCA_022510665.1 Lachnospiraceae bacterium | reverse complement strand
TCTTATTTTTGCATTTGTCCGAAGGAGCGCGTTTTTAGCGGAGCCGGAATCACCTTTTAGAGCCGGTTAGACGCGAGGATGCACCCGAGCGGCTTAACGGCACTTAGAGGAAGTCCGGTGCAGCGTTGCGCATACAAAAATAAGATATCATACAATCCACGGAATTTTTTAAGAAGACTAAAAAATGCGTAAACTCGAAGGTTTTCTTTCTTGTAATTAGTGTAAAAAGGTGGTACAATCTTAATAGAGGAAGGGAAAACAGGAGGAAAGGAGAGATAATCCTTGAATATACAAGTACAGTGTTGCGGCATTGTGTTATTGCTGGTTTTTCTGTATTTTTATCTGCAGCAGAAAAGATTGCATTTAAACACGGGAACCGCCTTTTTACGCACACTTATAGTGGCATTGGTGTCAATTACACTGGATGTGCTCTCGATTGTCGCTATTTGTAATATGGACAAGCTGCCGCTTGTGTTTGTGAAACTTGTCTGTAAAACCTATCTGATATCGGTAATGCTGCTTGTATTTTGTGCGATGTACTATGTCTGTACCGATATTTACACAAAGCGGGTAAAGTATAGACAGGTGATTTACTGCAATGGCATGATTGGATTGGTCGGAATTGTACTGGTTTATGCTCTGCCGATTTCTATTTACTGCGATATGCCGGGACGGGAGGTCTACACCTATGGACCAAGCGTCTTTGCTGCGTATGTTGCTGCGTTGGTTTATCTGGTGATTGATATATTTCTGCTGATAAGTAAAAGGTCGGTTATTTTAAGGAGCCGGCGTATTTCCATGTTGTTTTGGATGGTGATATGGGGCGGCGCCGCGCTGATACAGTTTCTTGATAATAAGCTTTTAATTATCGGCTATGCCAGTGCAATCGGAATTATGGTGCTGTACATCAAACTGGAAAATCCGGAGGTGAATCTGGACAGGCAGACAGGGATGTTTAACCAAACGGCGCTGACACGGTACCTTAGGCAGCTTTCCAACAAGGGGGTGCGCTTTTCCGTCGTATCATTGGTGTTGGAGCATTCTTTTTACAAAAACATTTCACAGGAGTCCGAAACGGCGGCGGAAATGGAGATGATTGATTTCATTTCCAAAGTGCCGGGAACAATGGCGTTTAAGAATGCCGGTGATGAAATTCTGCTTTTGTACGAGAAGGAAGAAGAAGCGGAAAGAGGGCTGAGAATTCTCAGAAAGCGTTTTGAAAACGGCTGGGGAAAGGGACAGGCGGTGTTTCAGCATCCGCTTTGGATTTATCTTCCCGATTCTACCGTACTCAAGGAAGAAAAAGATGTGTTCCATCTTATTAAACATGCGCGCCAGAACAGTAAAGAACTTATTGATAACGGTTTTTTGCGGATTGACGAAAAGCTGGCACAGGAGATGTATCATACGAGAGCAATGGAGCAGACTATTTTCAGCGCGATGGAGCAGAACCGGATTACGGTGTATTACCAGCCGATTTATTCCACCAAGGAAAAGCGGTTTACTTCTGCCGAGGCGCTGGTGCGTATTACGGACGAAAACGGAGCGGTAGTGCCGCCGTATGATTTTGTCTGGGTTGCCGAGAAAAACGGTATGATGCTGCGTTTGGGAGAAATTATATTTGAAAAAATCTGCCAGTTTATTAAAGAAAGCAATCTGGAGCAGTATGGTATCCATTACATAGAAGCCAATCTGTCGGCGATTCAATGTGCTTATGAGCCGTTAGCGGATACCTACATTGCGATTATGGAGAAGTATGGAATCTCTCCGCAGTTTATTAACCTGGAAATTACGGAAACCGCGGCGCTCGGCACAAAAAAAGTTGTCCTGGATAACATGAATAAGCTGATTGATTATGGATCAAGTTTTTCTCTTGATGACTTTGGAACGGGACAGTCCAATCTGAATTACATTGTAGATATGCCGGTTTCGATTGTGAAGTTTGACCGCAGCATGACAAATTCGTATTTTGAGAACGGTAAAGCGAAATATATTATGGATGCGGTTATCCATATGATTCACGGGATGCGGCTGGAAATTGTTTCGGAGGGAATTGAAACCAAAGAACAGTACGATATTATGGAAAATCTGGGTATTAACTATATTCAGGGGTACTATTTTTCAAGACCGGTTCCGGAGCAGGAGTTTTTGAAATTCATCCGTGAGCATAATGTGTAGAAGGAGCGGAGTTTTCCGTGGATAAGAAGAGAGTGCTCCCGATTATTTTACGGCTTTTTGGGGCACCCTTTTTCTGTCATAGGAAATTGTCTTGCATTTTCTATGACAGAAAAGCGGGCATGAAATCCTTTTAAAGTTTTATTGTTTTGTCCTATTGCTTTGTCTTATTGTTTTTGGAACAGACGGTACTTTTGTAATGTGTGCAGTAACAGCCCGCCGAGAAGTCCGGCGCTGATAACTTCGCCGATGCCGACCGTAAGCATCAGATACCAGAGCGCGTCTTTAACGCCGTATGCGTACTGCAGTACAAACGGGATAATGAGCATATTCGAAAGGACTGTAGGCAGCGGGACTAAGTATTTATGTTTCCGCAAAAAGGATGCGGCAAGCACCCCGAGAAACGAGGCCAATGTACCGAAAATAACGTCAGGCAGGGGTGAACCGATTAAAAAATTCGCCAAAAAGCAGCCGACGGTCACGCCGGGAACGGCAGCAGAAGTAAAAAAGGGAAGGACGGCGAGGGCTTCGGAAAGCCGCACCTGAATGACGCCGGACGAGATGCCGAGCATTGCGGAAATGCCGGTTAAAACGACATAGAGCGCGGCGATGATAGCCGCGGTGGTGAGATAGCGTACCGACGAGGTACGTTCTTTGTTTTCTTTCATAATAATGGCTCCTTAGTTTTGTTTTATGTCAGGAGGATTTCGAACTGACAGCGTTTTGATTATACATCATGGGGACGGAGAATGCAAGTAATAATTATCTGAGTTTCCGCATGAGGAAACCCAAGGTATTTAAGAAACTTTGAAAAAATGCCGATATATAAAGAAGATACGGGAAAGAAGGAATGCCATGGGACAGGCACTTGCTGCTCAGGAAGGTTTAAAAAAGAAAAAACGGAAAAAAAGGCGCGGGCTTCGTGTTCTGGGCTTTCTGTTTTTGTTCTTTTTTTTAGCATTGACTGTCACAGGGCTGTTTTTTTACGCAAAGTACGGAAGATGGGTGTTATCTTTTTATTATAAAGCGAAAAGTATTATGCGCGAGGCGTCCAGAGAGGATTTTAAACGCTCACAGACAAGCATTATTTACGCGAACGACGGAACGGTGATTAAGACGCTGCAGTCGGGAAAAGAGGTATATTATCTTTCTTATAAGGATATTCCGGAAGCGGTAATTACGGCAATGATTGTTACGGAGGATAAAAAGTTTTTTTACCATGAGGGTGTGGATTATCTGGCAAACCTGCGTGCCGCATACAGTCTGGTGAAACATAAAGGAACGATTTATCAGGGCGGAAGCACGATTACGCAGCAGCTTGCCAGAAATATTTATCTCTCGGCAGAGCAGACTTATGAGAGAAAAATAACGGAAATTTTTCTGGCTGCCGAACTGGAGAAGCGGTATAAGAAACAGGAAATTTTAGAGTTCTATCTGAATAATATTTATTTTGCCAACGGATATTACGGCATACAGGCGGCCGCGCACGGCTATTTTTCGCGCGGGGTAGCGGAGCTTTCTCTTTCGGAATTGATGTTTTTGTGTGCGATACCGAATAATCCTTCGCTGTATGACCCGTACCGGAATTTTGAAGATACGCTTGAAAGACGGGATTCCGTCATGGAGCAGATGTATCAGGACGGAAAACTGAGCAAAGAGGACTACATGGCGGCCTGTGCGGAGGAGATTGTGCTTTGCCCGCAGGAAGAAGAGTATAATGATTATGTAGAGACGTTTGCAATTTTCTGCGCGACGAGGGCGCTGATGGAGGAGAACGGTTTTCCGTTCTGCTATCAGTTTGCGGATGACGCGGCAAAGGACGTGTATCTGAAATATTATGAGGAAAGTTATGCGTATTGGCAACAGCGGCTTTATCATGGCGGTTACCGGATTTATACTTCGATTGATTTGAAGAAACAGGAGCTTTTGCTTGAAACCGTACAAAACCAGCTGGCGGAGTTTGACGAAAAAACCGAGGAGGGGATTTATACCCTGCAGGGAGCGGCTACCTGTGTTGAGAATGAAACCGGACGCGTTGTGGCGATTGTAGGCGGCAGAGGCGAAGTGGAGTACGGTTATTCATTAAACCGTGCATACCAGAGTTTCCGTCAGCCGGGAAGTTCTATCAAGCCGCTGATTGTGTATACGCCGTGGCTGGAGAGGGGGTATTTTCCGGATACGATTGTTGTGGACGAGCGCTTTTCGGGCGGTCCGCGCAACGCCAACGGGGTGTATTCCGGAAAGATTACGCTTCGGAGGGCGGTTGAGGTATCGAAAAATACCGTCGCATGGAAATTGTTTGAAGAATTGACGCCGGAGGTGGGACTTTCGTATGTAACAAAAATGCAGTTTCGCAATATTGTACCTTCCGACTATGTTCCGGCGGCCTCGCTGGGAGGACTGACATACGGCGTGTGTACTTTGGAAATGGCGGGAGCGTACTGTACGCTGGCAAACGACGGAATTTACCGGAATCCGACCTGTATTATAAAAATAACAACGGCAGACGGAGAGGAAATTGTCGGCAGGCAGCGGGAGGAAGTACGTATCTATGAAGAAAATGCCGTCCGAATGATGACGGATATTTTACAGGGAGTTATGACAAACGGGACCGGAGTAAAATTACAGTTGAAAAATTCCGTATCGGCGGGAAAAACCGGTACGACAAATGATATTAAGGACGGCTGGTTTGTCGGCTATACGCCGTACTATACCACCGCGGTGTGGGTAGGCTATGATCTGCCGAAAGCTTTGGACAATCTCGCGGGAAACACTTATCCGGGGTATATCTGGCAGACGTTT
The DNA here is from genome assembly GCA_022510665.1 of Lachnospiraceae bacterium. Taxonomy (GTDB): domain Bacteria; phylum Bacillota; class Clostridia; order Lachnospirales; family Lachnospiraceae; genus SIG307. The sequence goes on along the minus strand of JAFLSZ010000033.1, from coordinate 19,241 downwards.
ATGGATGAGCTGCATAAAGGGTTGGAGCGCAGGGAGTTTGTGCTGTATGAGGACGACCGTCCGGTAGTAATTCCGGACGATTCCCAGAAAGAACAACAGGATGCGGCTGTCTGGGCTCCGACGGCTCCGGACACGGAGATGCCGGAAGACGGAACTTTATCCGGAGATAACTTGTCCGGAGACGATTTGCACGGAAACGATATATCCGGAACCACGCCTGACGAGAGCGGGAACAAAACGGACGGAGAAGACGAAGACTCCGACGGCGGTAAAGAAAACCCAGGGGAAGAAACAAAAGAAACGGCAGGCGGAGACGGTGAAACCGCTCCGCTGCCGGAACCGACTCCTTCCACCGGCTGGATAGAATATGACGACGCATGGTGGCAGGAACGGCAGGGGGGACTGCCGGAATATAATGATTTTTATGAATAATCAGCGCTTTTCGTGCTTTTTTAAAAGGTTCTGGATACGTCCCGTCGGCGTTAAGTATTCGCTGATAGAACCGTCATGGTTCAGCGCGTCGATTAAAAGCGCAAGATATTTGCTCATATCGGCGTTTTCATAATACGGTTTTTGGAAAAGCTCCTCCGGCTGATAAATCAGGTTTGTCGTAATAACACGGTGGATGAAGCCTTCTTCGTATGCCTGATCGAACTTGGAAAGACCGTTTGTAAACAGACCGAACGTGGAGCAGATAAACACGCGGTTTGCGTTGCGCTTTTTTAATTCCTTTGCGGTATGAATCATACTGTCGCCGGAGGAAATCATATCGTCGATAATAACAACGTCTTTTCCTTCTACATCCGCACCGAGAAACTCGTGTGCGACAATCGGGTTGCGGCCGTCCACAATCGTGGTATAGTCACGGCGCTTGTAAAACATACCGACGTCTACGCCGAGGGAATTGGCAAAGTAGACGGCGCGTCCCATACCGCCTTCGTCCGGGCTGATTACCATAAGGTGAGCAGGGTCAACGATAAGGTCAGGAGTGGAACGAAGAAGCGCCTTGATAAACTGGTATGTAGGCAGCACCGTTTCAAACGTCTTTAACGGAATCGCGTTCTGGACACTCGGATTGTGGGCGTCGAACGTAATAATGCTTTCTACTCCCATATTTGTAAGCTCCTGTAAAGCAACCGCACAGTCTAAGGACTCTCTGGAACTACGCTTGTCCTGACGGCTTTCATACAGAAACGGCATAATGACGGTAATACGGTGCGCTTTTCCGCTGGCAGCGGCAATAATGCGCTTTAAGTCCTGATAGTGGTCATCCGGGGACATATGGTTAATCTGACCGCGCACGGAGTAGGTCAGGCTGTAATTGCAGACGTCTACAAGGATATAGAGGTCGTCGCCGCGGACGGACTGTGTAATCAGGCCCTTTGCTTCGCCGGAACCGAAACGCGGACATTTTACGTCTACGAGATAGGAGTCCCGCTGATAGCCGTCAAACAAAACCGTAGGCGTATGCGCCCCATTAATGCGTGCAGTCCTCCAATTAACGAGGTAATCGTTTACTTTCTTTCCAAGCTGCTGGCAGCTTTCCAGAGCGATAATACCAAGTTTTCCGACAGGTACGGTTGCAACATAATCTTCTTGAAGCGGCATAATCTTTTCCTCCGAATTTGTATTAGTGTTTTTGCGTTTTATATCATACTATGACAAATTTACTTTGTCAAGGAACGACGAAAAATAGTGGCGGGCTACCGGAGCGCTCCCCGATTTGCCTCTTCCATGCGTTTGAGCACACGGATGTCTTTCCCGATGAGCTTTAATAATGTATAGTTCCCTGTAATGCGGGAAAAGATACGTTCACTGTAACGGTCGCGTAACTGTTCGAGAGACAGGTTGGTGGAAATAATTGTTGCGTTTTGGCGCAGGTGGCGCTCGTTGACGCAGGTATAGAGCCATGAGTTTGTAAACGCATTGGACAGCTCCGTACCCAGGTCGTCGATAATCAGCAAATCGCAGTTAAAAATATAATGATACAGGGTGGTATCTTCGAAATCTTCGGAACGGTCAAAGCGGTGCGCCTCGAAAGTTTCAAACAGCGTGTGGGAGGTCACATAAACGACATGGTGGGCGGTGTCCATCAGCGCTTTTGCGATACAGTTTGTCAAAAAGGTTTTGCCGACTCCCGTATTTCCGTAAATCAGAAGATTGCGGCAGCCGGTATCAAACTCATCCACAAACCGTCTGGCATCCGCCACAACCATCCGGATATTGTCACGCGGAGTAAGATGCAGCTGGGGGTCGGCGGTCAGGTCGTCATAATAAGAAAAAGAAAATGTTTCAAAGTTTTCTTTTTCAAGAATATGAGCGAGCGTGGAGTTTTTGGAAAGAGCAAGAGTAAGCGCCTGTTTAAAACAGTGGCATTTCTCGGTACCGATAAAACCGGTGTCTTTACAATCGGGACAGGTATAAGTCAGCTCTAAAAAATCCTTCGGATATCCGGCTTCCCGCAGTACCTTTTCCTTTTGCGCGGAAATGAGGCGGTTTGTATCCGAGAGCCGTTCCAGCGCGGCAGTATCCCCGTTCAGTGCAGCGCGTGCCGCAGCGACCGAAGATTCCGCAATCCGGCTGTCAAATGCTGCAATCTCGGGAAGTTTGGCGTAAATATCGTCACGGCGTGCCCGCTGTTCACGCAGATGCCGCATTCTCGTTTCTTCGTACTGCCGAAGAAGATGACGGTAAGATTGTTCTTCATACTGCATAGCCCTTCTCCTTATTTACCGGGAATTTGGACGCGCAAGCAGGGCGCTTTCCAGCGCGGCAAGGTCGTTTCCGGAGTAATCTCTCTGCGGAAAGGCGTTAAAACGGTTATTGCCTGTCTGTTTAGGCTCTGCGGCTTGTCCCTTGGAGACGCGCGCGTTATGGGCGTCGTCCAGTTTCTTTATGTCTGACATGGTATGTACGTTGTTGTCGTGCCAACGCTCCAGAATCTTGTCCGCATACTTGAAGTCGGGACGCGAAGTGGAGAGGAGTGCGCGGCTGCAGGCTTCTTCAATCAAATCGGAAGAAAATCCGAGGGCGCTCCAGCGGCTTAAAAAGCGGCGTTCCGAAACGCCCGGAGCCCGGTTTAAGGCAAACGCCCGGTTGACGGCGGTAAAGCAGGAATCAAACTGTAACGAGCGTTCCTCTGCTTTCTCCACCGTATCAATACCCTCCTCATGCCATGAGAGCGCCACCTTCTGGATATAAGAAGGCGTTTTCTTTCCGCGGGATACGCAGTATTCATAAAGATGAAGAATCAACTCGTTAGAGAAGTTCAGCTCGTCATGCAGAAAGAGAATCAGCTGTACATCGGCCGGTTTTAGCAGACGCTCTAAATATCCTTCCGCAGCATGTAAAAGCCAGCCGGTATCGGAGCGGTCGGCGAACGCCTCTAACTGTTCCGGAGAATACTCCGGAACTTTTGCCGGGACAGGGGATGTCTGCGGCCGCAGAGCGGGTTCTTTCATTGGTTTTGTCAGGCGGTTTAACTTGATTCCGCTGATGTCGTTTTGTTCGTTCCAGGTAAGGGAAAGTACGTTTTCACGTTCCCAATAGCGCAACGCGCGCAGAATATCTTTTTCGGTTTCCTCTAACGCGTCCGCAATAACACTGATACCGAACTTTGCCTCCGGAGCGGTCAGACAGCGGAGCAGATACAGATAAACCTTTACAAAAGTGCCGTTTGCGCGCGGCATATAATAATCGATAAATTCGTTCGGAACCAGCGTGGTCCTTGTATCCTCTGAATATACCGAGATTCCGTCCATACATGTCCTCCTCTGTCGCATCCGTATCCGTTTTGCTTTCGGGTGCTAAAATCGTTACCAAGAGTATAACATATTTTTTCGGAATTGCAATCGGGCGGAAGTTTGCCCCGGACAAGCTGTGGATAGTGTGGATAATGTGGAAAAATCAGGTTGATTTAAAAAAAGGCAAACGGAAAAAATAGTAGAACCTTAGAAAATATAGTTCTACTTTTGTAGGTCTATTTTTGTAGAAAAAAGAATGTGAAAAAAAGAAATCCACAACCCAATCAAGCCCAAAATGTTGATAAGGTTGTGGATAACGTGAATAACTACCCCTGAATTAAGGATTCCGCGACACTCACAATGTCACCGGCACCCATAGTTATCAACAAATCATCTGTTTGACAGTTCTCCGATAAAAATTTTTTAATTTCTTCAAAAGAGTGAAAATGGTAAACTTTATTACCTTTTTCCTTCAACAGGGCGGCGATATCGGCGGACGAAATATCCCCCGGATCTTTTTCGCGTGAAGCACTGTAAATGTCTGCCAATACGACGACATCCGCAAGGGAAAGCGATTCCGCAAACTCATGCAGGAAAGCCTTTGTGCGTGAGAAAGTATGCGGCTGGTAGACGCACCAGAGCTTCTGAGTGCCGGTGACGCATACACGCGCCGCGCGCAGCGTTGTCGAAATTTCAGAAGGGTGATGCGCATAATCATCGTATACACGGACACCGTTTGCCGAGCCTTTATATTCGAACCGGCGGTGGGTTCCGGTGTATTTTGCCGCCGCCGCCGCGATTGCTTCAAAGGAAACTCCATAAGCTCGGGCAAGTGCCGCCGCCGCGAGAGAGTTGGAAATATTGTGGCGGCCGATAACTTTTAAGAAGACTCTGCCAAGCAGAGTGCCGTTTTCGTAACAGTCATAACTTCCGAAACCGTTTGCGTCAAAGGAAATGTCTGCTGCGGCGTAATCATAAGCTGTAAGGTCTTTGACAGTGTCGCAGATGCCGTAGGTGACGGTATGCGCGGGAAGGTCTTTTGTGAGTTCGGAAAGACGGTCAATATCGCCGTTGATGACTAATGTGCCGTGCGGCGGAAGAAGTTCTGCATATTTACGGAAGGAACGGCGTATATCTTCTAAGTCATGGAAAAAATCCAGATGGTCTTCTTCTATATTTAATATAATGGCATCCGAAGGGTAAAAACTTAAAAAACTGTTACAATATTCGCAGGCTTCCGCGACAAGATAAGAAGAAGAGCCCATATGAAGATTGCCGCCGATACTGTCCAGAACGCCGCCGACTAAAATAGTAGGGTCTAAATTTCCTTCCATAAGCATAAGAGAAAGCATGGAGGTTGTAGTTGTTTTCCCGTGAGTACCGGAAACACCGGCAACATATCGGTACTGCTGCATAATCTGACCGAGCAGGTCTTTCCGCTCCAAAACAGGAAGTCCGAGTTCTCTTGCGCGTACAAGTTCCGGATTGTCGGAATGTACCGCGGCGGTATAAACAATAACAGAAAGTTCCTTGGTTATATTTTCGGCCTGTTGGGTATAACATATGGTAATACCGAGGGAACGCAAACGTTCTGTGAGCGGAGTCGATTTAAGATCGGAACCGCTTACGCGAAAACCCTGTCTGTGTAAAAGCTCTGCAAGCGCACTCATGCTGATGCCGCCGATACCGACAAAATGAATCGAAACCGGAGCAGAAAAGTCAATGTGGAACATAGCGAAAGCTCCTTTCATAGAGTTGGAAATAAGTAGGATATTTAATAGTATAGCATATTTTGAATTATGTGCAAGTGGACAAGACACACTCGAGTTTCCGCATTTTTTGGCAGCTTTAAAAAGTTCCGCGGATTGCACGCTCTCTTATTTTTGCATGCGCAGCGCAACGCCCGGTGTGAGAGTTATGCAAGCGAACCTTTTTATTTAGGAAAGGAGGGATAAAAAGTGAGGGAGTAACGGCATTATTTTGGAAAAGCACAGAAAAGGTTAAGATTGAAAGTAAAATGTAAAAAATATTATTTTTTTTCTAAAACTTTATGGAAAAACCATATACTTTTTCCTAAAATTGTGTTATAATATACGCGAAGGCAAAACGAGTATAACAAGCTCCTTACGGAATACTTGTATTTGCGTAAGGAGCTTGTTATACGAGCGCGCCAGCGACTCCCAAAAACGAAGTTTTTGGGAGATTGCCGAGCGTAGGTG
>JAFLSZ010000033.1:0-13179 GCA_022510665.1 Lachnospiraceae bacterium | reverse complement strand
GCGAAAGCGCGCCAGCGACTCCCAAAAACGAAGTTTTGGGAGATTGCCGAGCGTATATGCAGGAGCGGAGCCGCAAGCGCGTTGGTGTTGCTAAAACTAAGAAACAAGGGGTGATTCATGTGATTAAGAAAGAGATGATTGCGATGCTGTTAGCGGGCGGACAAGGATCCCGTCTGGGTGTGTTGACAGCATCAATCGCGAAACCTGCAGTTGCGTTTGGCGGAAAATATCGTATTATTGATTTTCCTCTGAGTAACTGTATCAATTCAGGTGTTGATACCGTCGGAGTTCTGACGCAGTATCAGCCGCTGCGTCTGAATACGCATATCGGAATCGGTATTCCGTGGGATCTGGATCGTAATGTGGGGGGCGTATCCATACTGCCGCCGTATGAGAAGAGTACAAATAGTGAATGGTACACCGGTACGGCGAACGCAATTTACCAGAATTTGAAGTACATGGAATATTACAATCCGGAGTATGTATTGATTCTGGGCGGTGACCACATCTACAAAATGGATTATGAATCCATGCTTGAATTTCACAAGCAGAAAAAAGCGGATATTACGCTTGCAACCATACCGGTGCCGATTGAGGAGGCAAGCCGTTTCGGCGTTGTCATAACCGATGTGGATAAGCGCATTCTGGAGTTTGAGGAAAAGCCGCCGCAGCCGCGCAGCAACCTGGCTTCCATGGGTATTTATATCTTTACATGGAAGATATTGAAAGAGGCTTTGATAACCCTTTCGGAACAGAAAGGCTGTGACTTCGGTAAGCATATTATTCCGTACTGCCATGAGCGGGGTGACAGAGTGTACGCATATGAGTACAACGGTTACTGGAAGGATGTAGGAACTCTGCAGTCCTACTGGGAATCCAACATGGAGTTAATCGATTTGATTCCGGAGTTTAACCTTTACGAAGAATTTTGGAAAATTTATACAAAGAGTGATGTAATACCGCCGCAGTATGTTTCGGAGAACAGCGTTATTGAACGCGCCATCATCGGCGAAGGAGCCGAAATTTACGGTCAGGTATACAACTCCGTAATCGGGCCGGGTGTTGTTATCGGGGAAAACAGTATTGTACGGGATTCCATTATAATGAAGGGAACGGTAATCGGAGATAACACCATAGTAAATAAAGCAATTATTGCGGAGAAATGCTTTATCGGTACGGGATGCGAACTGGGTGTCTTTGATGAAGTGCCGAATTCATGGAAACCGGATATTTATACGCATGGAATGGTTACCATCGGAGAAAACTCCATTGTACCGGATAGAGTCCGCGTCGGAAAGAATACCGCGATTTTCGGCGGTACTACGCTTGATGATTATCCGAGGGGTATTTTGGCAAGCGGAGAAAATATTATTAAGGCAGGTGATCGTGTATGAGAGCATTAGGTATTATTCTGGCAGGCGGAAATTCAAGCAGAATGCATGAACTGTCTAATAAGCGTGCGATTGCGGCGATGCCGGTTGCGGGCAGCTACCGCGCGATTGATTTTGCGCTCAGCAGCATGTCAAATTCCCATGTGCAGAAAGTGGCGGTTTTGACACAGTACAATTCCCGCTCCTTAAACGAGCATTTAAGCTCCTCAAAATGGTGGGATTACGGACGTAAGCAGGGAGGACTGTTTGTTTTCCCGCCGACCGTTACAAATGACAACGGTTTTTGGTACCGGGGCACCGCGGACGCGATGGCGCAGAACCTTACGTTTCTGCGCAACAGCCATGAACCGTATGCGGTCATTACTTCCGGTGACTGTGTATACAAGCTGGATTATAACAAGGTTTTGGAATATCATATTGAAAAGAAGGCGGATATTACCGTTGTAACGACGGAGCTTGCCATGGACGATGAGCGCAGCCGTTTCGGCGTGATAGAAACAGAAGAAGACGGCCGCATTATCGGATTTCAAGAGAAACCGCTGCTTTCTTCCGGAAGCCTGATTTCCACCGGAATCTATGTAGTCCGCCGCCGCCAGCTGATTGAGATGTTAGAGCAGACCGTTGAGGAAGAACGTTTTGACTTTGTACGGGATGTGCTGATTCGTTATAAGGACGCGAAGCAGATTTATTCTTATAAGATGGACACATATTGGAGCAATATCGCTTCCGTGGAGTCTTACTACCGCACAAATATGGATTTCTTAAAGAGGGATATCCGGGATTATTTCTACAAGCAGTATCCGGATGTTTATTCAAAGATTGATGATCTGCCGCCGGCAAAGTATAATCCGGGAGCGGTGGTAAAGAATAGTTTGATATCCAGCGGGTGTATTATTAACGGTGTTGTTGAAAATTCCGTATTGTTTAAAAAGATTTTTGTCGGCAATAATTGTACGATTAAGAATTGCGTTATCTTAAATGACGTACACATCGGCGATAATACTTACCTTGAGAACTGTATTGTGGAAAGCCGCGATACGATTCGTCCTAATTCCACACATGTGGGAGAAGACGGCAAAATAAAGGTTGTAGTGGAAAAAAATGACCGATATGCCTTTGGATAAGCAGACAAAATAAAATAAAGCGGAGAAGGGGCTGTTGCACTAAGCGCGGCCCCTTCTATATTGCTCGGGTTTCTATGCTGCTCTTTATTCTGTAAAAAACCATATAAAGATTCAAATTCCAACATTTTCTTTCCGATTTGCGCAAAAGGGGGCTTGAAACTTATTACGATTTGGAGTAAGCTAAAAGATAATAAGCGGTGGAGAATGCAAACGGAAAGGAGAAATTATGAAAAATACGAAAAAAACAAAGTTAGTTTTGAATCGGCTGCTGATTGGTTCTTTTTGTGTGCTGATGCTGGTGCTGACTTTTTTCTTTATAAATTATATCGGAAAATTATCAAATACAAGAAAGTATGCGAATGCAGGCAGTTTTGATACCGCGCTGCAGGCATGGCAGGAAGCAGGGGTAACAGATATTCCGAATGTTACCGGTGGGCCGAATGTACCGAGCAAGGCGCCGGATAAAGTACCGACTTCGGTTCCGGCAGTAAAGGCAGAGTTTTCGAAGGAATATACACATTTAGGCGAAGCGGAGGAAGTACTTGCTTATGAGAGCGGTATTGCATACGGACTGCGGTATCCTGTTTATGAAGACGCAGCCTGTGCAGATGCGGTAAAAGCCGCGGCATATGAGCTGCTCTCGGCACAGATGAAGAAATTTTCCGGATTTGCGGATGACGAATGTAAACTGGTAATCGATTACGAAGACGGGAGCGCGGGAGAACTGGTATCCGTATTATTCCGGATTGAGAGGGAAACAGGCGGCGTAACGGAGTCGGAAAAGCAACAGTGGATTTTTAATAAAAAGAAAGGCCGGACAGTTGATGCCGAAACGCTTTTCACCGACCGTGCTTATGCTGCTGCTGCAGAAGCGGCGGAGGAAACGGAACTTTCGGGGGAACGGGAAACTTTTTCTTCTTATTTATTAACCGCAGACGGCGCGAAGTTTTATTATGAAGCGGACGGCTCGGAGAAGTCGGTAACGCTTCCGTATGCGGAGATTCACACTTATATGGCGGTAACGGTAAACGGTAATGTAGTTGCGGACAGAATCCGTGAACTGGACCCGGAAAAACCGATGATAGCGCTGACCTTTGACGACGGACCGCATTATATTAATACGCCGAGACTGTTAGAGGTTTTGGAAAAGAACGGAGCGCGCTCGACGTTTTTCGTTCTCGGAGACCGCTCGTATTTCACGGAGTCCAATAAAGAAACGGTGAAGATGATTTGGAATTCCGGCAATGAGATAGCAAGCCATACCTATTCGCATAAAGATTTGGCAACTCTTTCTTTGGAGGATATGATTGCGGAAATCACGAAGGCAGACGACAATATTTTCGCGCTGACCGGAGAATATCCGACGTTTGTGCGTCCGCCTTACGGAAGCAGCAGTGCCGATGTGCGCAAGTACGCGAATGCGCCGTTGATTACCTGGAATCTGGACAGCGAGGACTGGAAGTCCCGTGACAGGGATACGATTGTGGAACATGTACTGGCGGAGGCAGGAGACGGAAAAATTGTGCTGATGCATGATATTCATGCCTGTACGATTGATGCCGCGGAAATACTGATTCCGCAGTTAATAGCAAAAGGCTACCAGATTGTGACTTTGCGCGAGCTGTTCTATTATAAGGGCGTGGAACTGGAGAACGGAAAAGTTTACCACAGTTCCTACAATTAAAGCGTTATGGGACAAGCCGTTATAAGACGGTGATACCGGATAAAAAGGATAAAAAGATGATATATTTAATTGCAGGACTGGGAAACCCGACAAGAGAGTATGCGGGAACCAGACATAATATCGGATACGACACGATTACAAGACTTTGCGACGATTACCGGATTTCGCTCGATATAAAAAAGCATAAAGGACTTTGCGGCAAGGGAGTCATTTCCGGGGAGAAGGTTTTGCTGGTACAGCCGCTTACCTATATGAATTTAAGCGGAGATTGTATTAAAGAGGCAGCGGAATACTATAAAATTGATTGTAAGCATATTATAGTAATCTACGACGATATTTCGCTGCCGGTAGGGAAAATCCGCGTGCGTGCCAAGGGAAGCGCGGGCGGCCATAACGGCATGAAAAGTATTATCGCCGCGTTGGGGACGGAGGAGTTTGCGCGCGTCCGCATCGGAATCGGGGAAAAGCCGTCCGGCTGGGATTTGGCGGATTATGTTTTAGGCAGATTCCAAGCGGAAGAACTTCCTGCGATGAGGGAAGCGGTAGGAAACGCCGCGAAAGCATGTGGCATTATTATGAAAGAAGGAATTGAAACAGCCATGAACAGGTGCAACTGCCTGTGAGGAGGAGTATGCGTACTTACACGGAACCATTAAAGGCGCTGCGGGAATATGAAGAATGTGCGGAGGCATTGCTGCGAAAAAAAACACCGATTGCCGTAACAGGGTGTATTGATTCGCAGAAATGCCATTTTGTGCATACCCTGGGAGAAAATTACCGGGTGCGCCTGATTGTTACTTATAATGATTTAAAAGCGAAAGAAATCTGTGAAGATTACCGTTTGTATGATTCCGAAGTGCTTTATTATCCGGCAAAAGACATTATTTTTTTCAGTGCGGATATTCACGGAAATACCTTGGTGCGGGAGCGGATGCAGGTCATCCGGAAACTGGCGGAGAAACAGCCGGTTACGATTGTAACGACGATTGACGGATGTATCGACCATGTACTGCCTCTTTCCTATATCAAAGAAAGCGTCATTTCTTTGGAGGAAGCGGCTACGGCGGATTTAACGGAGCTTATCGAAAAGCTTGTGTCTCTCGGATACGAGCGTCAGGGACAGGTAGAGCATCCGGGAGAGTTCGCGGTTCGCGGCGGTATTCTTGATGTGTTCGCGCTGACCGAAGAAACGCCGTTTCGTATTGAGTTTTTTGGGGATGAAATTGATTCCATCCGTTATTTTGATGTCACAAACCAGCGTTCCATCGACCGGCTGGAAAAAATTTGCATTTATCCGGCGGCGGAGTTAATTTTAACCGAGGAAAAAAAGCACGCCGGGATTGAAAAACTGCGGGCAGAAGCAAAGAAACAGACAGAAGTGTTCCGTAAGGGAATGAAGACCGAAGAAGGAGCAAGACTTCGCCGGGAAACGGAAGAACTTTGCGAGCGCATTTCCTATATGGGCGGCCTTGCGGGAGCGGATCATTGTATCTGTTATTTTTATGAGGATACGGTCTCCTTTTTTGACTATTTCGGTGAAGATTCCGTTGTATTTTTGGACGAACCGGCGCGGATTGCGGAAAAGGGTGAGGCGGTAACGGAAGAGTTTGCGCAGAGTATGACCGGCCGTTTGGAAAAGGGATATATTCTGCCGGGACAGGCGGATGTTATATTTGATTATAAAGCGCTGCTTGCAAATCGGGGACGGAAAAACATGATACTTTTGTCCATGCTTGAACAACGGCTTTCGTATCTTCCGACGACGGAGCGGTTTGATCTTACCGTGCGTTCCATTGCGGGTTATAACAATAACTTTGAGCTTTTGGTAAAAGACCTGCAGGCCTGGAAAAAGAGCGGCTACCGGGTGGTGCTGCTTTGCGCGTCCAAAGTCCGCGCGGAACGGCTTGCCGGTGATTTAAGAGAGCGTGAGCTGACCGCGTTTTACAGCGAGGACCCGGACCGTGTGGTACAGGCGGGGGAAATTTTAGTGGGCAGCGGCAGCGTTCACCGCGGTTTTGAGTATCCGCTGATTAAATGGGCGGTAATTTCCGAGAGCGATATTTTCGGCGTTGAACACAAAAAAAAGAAAAAGAGAAAGCTCTATGACGGGCAGCATATCGGAAGCCTGAACGATTTGTCGTTCGGCGATTATGTGGTGCATGAAAACCACGGTCTCGGGATTTACCGCGGAATCGAAAAAATTGAAGTAGAAAAAGTGATTAAGGATTATATAAAAATCGAGTACGGGGACGGCGGGAATCTTTATGTGCCGGCAACCGGACTTGATGTGATTCAGAAATACGCGTCGGCGGACGCGGCAAAGAAGCCTAAGCTGAATAAACTAAATTCCGTGGAATGGAAAAATACAAAAACAAGGGTACGTGGAGCCGTGCGCGACCTTGCAAAAGAACTTGTGGAATTATACGCGCTTCGCAGTTCCAAGAAGGGATTTGCCTGTGAAAAAGATACCGTCTGGCAGAAAGAGATGGAGGAGCTGTTTCCTTATGAGGAAACCGACGACCAGCTCCGTGCGATTGAGGAAATTAAAAGAGATATGGAAAGCACCCGCATCATGGACCGCCTGCTTTGCGGCGATGTAGGGTACGGAAAGACCGAAGTGGCGTTACGCGCGGCGTTTAAAGCGGTTTCCAACGGAAAACAGGTGATTGTGCTTGTGCCGACGACAATTCTGGCGCAGCAGCATTACAATACCTTCACGCAGCGTATGATGAAATACCCGGTGCGTGTTGAAATGTTGTCCCGCTTTCGTACTCCGGCACAGCAGAAAGCGGTTTTGGAAGGATTAAAAAAAGGTTCGGTGGATATTGTCATCGGAACGCACAGAGTATTGTCAAAGGATATACAGGCAAAAAATCTCGGACTTCTGATTGTGGACGAGGAGCAGCGTTTCGGGGTGGCGCATAAAGAGAAAATCAAGCAGATGAAAGGCGATGTAGATGTTCTGACGCTGACGGCAACGCCGATTCCGCGTACACTTCACATGAGCCTTATAGGGATTCGGGATATGAGTATTTTGGAAGAGCCGCCGGTAGACCGTCTGCCGATTCAGACGTTTGTGTTGGAGCAGAACGAAGAGATGGTGCGGGAGGCTATCTGCCGTGAGCTTGCCAGAGGCGGGCAGGTGTACTATGTATATAACCGTGTGCATGGCATTGACGAAGTGGCCGCGGGACTCGCTAAAATGCTTCCGGACGCGACGGTGGCTTATGCACACGGGCAGATGAGCGAGCGCACGCTGGAAAAAATTATGTATGAGTTTATCAACGGTGAGATTGATGTGCTGGTATCTACGACAATTATCGAAACCGGCATGGATATTTCCAATGTCAATACGATGATTGTCGCGGACGCGGACCGGCTCGGCCTGTCACAGCTTTATCAGCTTCGGGGACGTGTAGGGCGTACCAACCGCACCGCGTATGCGTTTCTGATGTATAAACGGGATAAGATGTTAAAAGAAATTGCGGAAAAGCGTTTACAGGCAATCAAGGAGTTTACGGAGCTTGGCTCCGGCTTTAAGATTGCGATGCGTGACCTTGAAATCCGAGGCGCGGGAAATCTGCTCGGTGCGGAGCAGAGCGGACATATGGAAGCGGTAGGATATGATTTGTACTGTAAGCTGTTAAATGACGCGGTAAAGGAGTTAAAAGGGGACGCACCGGCGGAAGAGGAGTTTGATACAACGGTGGATTTGGAAGCGGACGCGTATATTCCGGAATCTTATATCCGTAACGAGATGCAAAAGCTCGATATGTATAAACGGGTAGCCATGATTCAGTCGGAAGAAGAACTTTCCGAATTACAGGACGAACTGATTGACCGTTTTGGCGATGTTCCGCAGAGCGTTGTCAGGCTGCTTGAAATCGCGCTGTTAAAGTCATATGCCCATGAGGTTTATGTAACGCAGCTGACATGGCACGGGAACAGGGCGAAGATTTTATTGTATCCGAAGGCAAAACTAATTGCCCAACGGATTCCGGCGCTGATAGAGAACTATGGGGGAAGGCTGAAATTTTTCGCGGAAGGAACGCCGGAGTTTCAGTATGAATTAGAGTCGATGCGCGGTAAAAGCGGCATACGCGCCGATGTAAGGGCAGTGTTGAAAGAGTTAAAGGAATTGCTGCAGAAGATGAAAGAGGAATTGACCTAAGGAAGGAGTTTTGCGGATGAAAGGAAACAGACGGACGGGGGCAGTGCTGTTGTTATGTGTACTTCTTGTGGCGGCAGCAGGATGCAAAAAAGGAGAAAAAGCACAGGAGACGCCGACAATCGGCGGAGACGTCACGCAATATATGAATGACGCCGTGATAACGGTTGACGGCATCAGTGTAAGTTACCGGGAGGCAATGCTGTATCTGCAGTCTACAAAGCAGGAATATGAAAGCGCTTATGGCGGGGAAATCTGGCAGTATATGTTAAACGAGGACGGGACAACTCTTGGGGAATGGGTGAAAAATCAGACGCTGGAGCAGATTATCTATATTAAAATTGTGTGTGAGCAGGCAAAAAAACTTGGGATTGAGTTAGACAGCGAAGAAAAAAAGATGGCGGCTGAACGCACGGAAGCATACATGGCAAAGGCCGAGTATACGACACTTGCCCTTTATGGCATTGCCCGCAAAGATGTGGAGCGTGTGTATATGGACAATGCGCTGGCACAAAAGATTTATGACAGCGTGACGCTGAATGTGGATACGGATATTTCCAATGAAGAAGCGGCGCAGAAGCATCTGCAGAGCCTGATGTTAAAGAATTACCATGAGGACCAGTTAGGCAACCGCTCCGCCCTTACGGTACTGGAACTGATAGAAACGTTGGACCGCTTTGATTCGTTATATACTTCGGCGCAGACGACAAAGGATTTTTATTCTCTTGCTTATGCAAATACGGAAAATCAGGAGTATCTTGATATTTGGGTAGGAGAGGGGGATCTTCCGGAAGAACTGAGTGAAGCTTATGATTTGAAAACCGGGGAAGTGATGCAGATTCGAGCGGCGGACGGCTATTATGTTTTTTATTGTGTATCGGAATATGACGAGGACGCTACGATTGCAAAAAAAGAGGAACTGATTGCGCTCCGGCAGGAAGAAGCGTTTAGACAACTTTACGAAACATGGCGTGCCGAGGCAAAAATTGAGATGAATGAAGTGCTGTGGAAAGCGATTGGCTTTGATATGGACGCGGAAGGGTAGGTATGATTTTATGGACAGACAGACGGTTTTTCGTTATGTAAAACGGCAGTACGGCACGGAGCCGGACTATCCGTGGGAAGACGATAATGCGGTACTCAGGCATAAAGGAAATAAGAAATGGTACGCGGCGCTTCTTAAAGTGGACAGGAAGAAGCTGGGCCTGGGCGGAGTCGGGACGGTGGACGTTATAAATGTAAAATGCGAGCCGATGCTTATCGGTTCCCTGCGGACACAGCCCGGATTTTTTCCGGCGTATCATATGAATAAAGATAAGTGGATCAGTATTCTTCTGGATGATACGGTGTCCGCGGAAGAAACCAGAAATCTTATCGATATGAGCTATGAACTGACAAAACCAAAGGAGCGGCGGCCCCGGTAGATTACTTATCTGCCGGAGCCTTTTTCTTTTTGTTAGTGCTGCCCGTGCCTTTTGCGCTTCTGCCGCCGGTTTTTCCGGTTTTGCCGGAACTTTTGCTTTCGGTTCTGCTTCCCGAATTTGCGCGTTCGATGTGTATGTCTCTCCCCTTAATCTTTACATGTTTCATTGCCTGAAGCACTTCCTCAACGTATTCGCCCGGTACTTCCACAAAGGTATAGTTGTCGTACATCTTAATCGCGCCGATTAACTGTCCCGGCATTCCGCTCTCACCCGCAATCGCGCCGACAATATCTCCCGGACGCACACGGTCTTTTTTGCCGACATTTACAAACAGGCGGACTCTTGCAGCCTTGCCTTCTCCCTCGCTCATATCAAGACCTTCGTCCAGTGCCGTTTCCGTAAATTCGCCCATAGAGAGTTTCAAAAGTGCCGCCGCCATTTCCAGCGCCGTGCAGTCGGTTTCTTCCAGATGCTTTTCGATAATCTCCGCCATGCTGCGAAGCTCGCCGTCTGCGATTAATTCATCCACGCGGTTTATCAGCTTTTCCGCCCGGATTGTGTTAATATCGTTTACTGACGGTACGGGGCGCATATGAATCTTTGTTTTGCAGTAGCGCATAATATCCTTTAATTTGTAAATTTCCCTTCCGACTACTAATGTATGAGAGGTTCCTACACGGCCTGCCCTTCCGGTTCTTCCGATACGATGTACATAATATTCGTCGTCCTGCGGCACATCATAGTTAAATACCGCCTCCACATCGTCTACGTCAATTCCTCTTGCGGCAACGTCGGTAGCGACAAGAATGTCAATTTTTCCGTTACGGAATGCCTCCATTACGCGGTCACGCTGCTGCTGTTTTAAATCTCCGTGCAGTCCGTCCGCAAAATACCCCCGCAGCTGTAAATCCGAAACCAGTTCATCTACGAGCTTTTTTGTGTTACAGAACACGAGGGCACGCTTCGGATCATACATATCCAAAAGACGCGACAGCACTTCCGGTTTATTCTTCTGACGTACTTCATAATAATACTGTTCAATTTTCGGTACGGTTAATTCCCGCTTTACCACACGGACAAACTCTGCGTCCTTTTGATACGTTGCCGCCAAATCCAGAATCGGCTGCGGCATCGTCGCGGAAAACAAAAGTGTCTGGCGTTCGTCCAGAAGCTCGTTTAAAATCAGTTCGATGTCTTCGCGGAAGCCCATATTTAACATTTCGTCCGCTTCGTCAAGCGTTACGGTCTTTACCGTTTCCATTTTTAACGTATGGCGGCGCATATGGTCCATGACACGGCCCGGCGTACCGATAATAATCTGCACGCCGCCCTTTAAAGAACGAATCTGCTTTGTAATATCCTGTCCTCCGTAAATCGGAAGCACTTTGACGCCATGCATAAACTTTGCCAGTTTTCGGAGTTCCTCCGCTACCTGAATCGCGAGTTCTCTTGTCGGGCAGAGTACCAGCGCCTGTAAACTCCGGTCTTTCGGGTTCACCCGCTGTAACAGCGGAATGCCGAACGCGGCCGTTTTGCCTGTACCGGTCTGTGCCTGTCCGATAATATCCTTTCCTTCCAGTACGACCGGAATTGCCGCCGCCTGAATCGGCGTCATTTCCTCAAAACCCATTTCCGCAACCGCACGCAGAATCGGTGCGTTTAATTCTGTTTCATCAAATCTCATACTATTCCTGCTATCCTTATTATTTTTAATATTTTTGTTATACGTTATAAAAGCCGTACGGATTTCTATAACGCAAAGACTTCGTCAGTATAACATACTCTTTCCCAAAAAGCAAATGAAAGATATCCTCTTTATAACGTTAAATAATTATCAAGCCGGGAGAGCGCTCTAATGAAAGCAGACCCTCCTGACTTTTAATCAGGGGGACCAGGGTTCGAACCTCTGGTCGCACACTTATAAAGTCTTAGAGGTTGCCATATGAGCAGGTTCTAGAGCTTTTCTTTTTGTTTTTTTAATCTTTTCTTTATCAAAGAAATAAAAATTATAGAATAAAAATGCAAAAATTCAAAGCAGGAAACCTCTTCCCTTTTTGGCGAAAATGTGGTAAATTATTTATAGAAGATAAATTGTCCGCAGAAGTTGTATGAACTGCTAGATAAGGGCGGTGAATGAGCTGGTTAAAAGAATATATTTACCAATAAGAAGAGTGCAGCCGGGAATGGTAATCGATCAGGCGATTATCAATAGGGCGGGCCGCGTGCTGATTGCAAGAAAAGCTGTGCTTGATGAATATATGATCGAGTCGCTCAAAAAGATGGGCGTGCCGGGGATTTACATCCGGGAGGGTGAAGAAGAACCGGAGGATGAAGAGAAAGCCCCGCAGGTGCCAAAGGCGATACAGGAAAAATATGAGAAGGTGAAGGTAGAAGATCCGGCGAAGGTAAAGCTGTCGGACAGCGTGCGTAAGCGTGTGGCAGAGGGACTCAAGTTCCTCTATCAGGAGGTTGACTCGGAATCTTTTACCGACACAATAAAGACGGTTACGGGTGACCTTGTAAAGGCAATCGATGACAATTCGGCGATTGCGGTTGATATCAGCGCGTTAAAGGTAAGCGATGAGTATACCTTTAAGCACAGCGTGGATGTGGCGGCGATGTCCATGATTGTGGCAAAACGGTACGGTTTCACGGATAAGCAGGTCTATGAAATCGGGATTTCCGGGTTGCTGCATGACATCGGGAAGTCGCAGATTCCGAATGAGCTGCTCAATAAGGCCGGACGTCTGACAGACGAGGAGTTTGCGCTGATGAAGCAGCATTCGGTATTTGGCTACCGTATCCTGATGCCGAAGGAAGAACTCTCAAACGACATCAAAATGGGGGTTTTGCAGCATCACGAAAAGATAAATGGGCGCGGCTATCCGCTGGGAGTCGATATGAAGCAGCTCAACCTGTTTGCAAGGGTTATTTCGATTTCGGATATATACGATGCTCTTGTGACGGAACGGCCGTACAAGAAGCCGTTTTCTCCGCGTGACGCGGTGGAAATGATTATGTCCATGACGAGCGAGCTTGATATCGATGTGATGCGCTGCTTTATGGAAAGCGTAATTCTCTATCCGGTCGGTACGGACGTTGCGCTCTCGAACGGGGAGACGGCAAGGGTAATCGAAAACAGCCCGCTGTCCATGCTGCGTCCGAAAGTAATGGGACTGACAACCGGCAGGATATATGACCTTGCCAACGACCTTGGCTGTGCCAACGTCATTATTTTGTAATAGGAAAGCAATGTCTGCCCTAAGCCTCAAGGTATGCACCTTGGGCTTGGGGCTTTTTGTATCCTTTTTATATTCCGTAGATTGCACGCTCTCTTATTTTTGCATACGCAACGCTGCACCGGACTTCCTCTAAGAGCCGTTAAGCC
>JAFLSZ010000032.1 GCA_022510665.1 Lachnospiraceae bacterium | reverse complement strand
TATTCACAAGGCATAAATCAAAATCCCTGTCTAACGCCATGATTTTTAAAGCGAATTTATCCTCATCATCCCAGGACATTCTCGTCCGCTGCATTTTATAACCGCAGCCATACGGTTCCTTAAATTCATGCCCAAGAGCAAGATAGCGGATTGTTTTGCTCTCTTTCTTTATGCCTGCCAGAGAAAACTGTACAATCTCTCCCTGATTCGTCATACACGCAACCCTGCCGTTGACACAGCACAGGTTGTTATCCCAAAATTCTCCGTCCGGATGCAGTTCGCTTTCTGTTTCTAAATCCGAAAAAGAAGACAGCACCAGTCCCCTTGAGGTCTGATACAGCACCTCCTCTCCCTGACTGCCAAGCGCCATGCTGCACGTTTTATAAATATCCGTCTTTGCCAGTGTTTTTATGGCATTCCGCCCGGCGTCATACAAAAGAAAACAGAAACCGTCCCCGGTATGGGCATACACGACCAGATTCCCTTTCCCGTCAAAAGAAATATCAATCGGCTCAGCAATCGCAAACTCAGAGCGTTTTCCCGTGGCGGGCATATAGTACATTATCTTTTCCCCCGCATAGGAATAACTATCCGTCCTTCTGCTGCCTCCCGTACTAGAGCCAAGCAGATAAATCCGCTCTTCTCCGACCAGAATACGCTTCACCTTATCATAATAAGGAAATGCCTTTAACGGTGTAAGCTCCTCTGTTTCAATGTCATAAGAATGTAACACGGGACACATCCGGTTTTCTTCATACATATTCGGAGCAAAATAAAGGATGCCATCCTTTACCGACATGGCAGAAATATAGGAGTTCAATTCGTCTTTTAAACGGCGGGAAAACACCTGATTTCCTTCTTTATCATACTTATTTAAGTAAAAGCCCGGCTCATTTTCCAAAGACGCATTTTCAAGGGTATCCATATACAGTTCAAACGTATATAAGTTTCCTTCCTCATCCAAAGTATACGCCATAACATTTTCCGGATGATATACCGTCCATGCCTCCTGAACCGGTCTCTCTGCCGCCTTTTCTTTTTTGCTGCACCCGGCGGCAGATATGGCAAGCAGCATACCGATAAAACATATGCCAAATACAGATTGTCTTTTCATAGGTCTGATTCCCCGTTTATTTTTCTTTCCCCAACGGATACAGCTGATATTCATAGGTTCCGATTTCAAGCGGAACTCCCGGAATGTTCTCTACTACTGCTACTGCTGCCGTCCTGTTTTCCTCCATGCGCCACAGTTTACCACTCCAGAGACAGAATACTGCCTCACCGTCGGTATAAAACGCATCTATTCTGCCTTCCATCGATTCATCCGCAAACCGGGGCTGACACTGGCTTCCGTCTTTTAAAGATACTCTTAAGCTTTTACCAAAATACAGCGTATCATTATGTAAAAGAAAATCATTCATCAAAGTAATCGGACTATCTAAAACGGCAACATCCTCCTGCGCTCCGGTTTCCAAGTTATAGGTCATCAAAACACTCCTGCTTCTTTCCGAACCTTCTTCCGTTCTTTGTTCCGTGTAATACAGTAAATCTCCGATAATTACGTAAGGAGCCGGAAGATTTTTTATATTTTTTAATCTCCCGTTCACATTTCCGGCAGCATCAACCAAATCTACGCCAACTGCATATTTAAAATTATCTGTATATCCCAATGCACGGAGTTCCTGTACCTCCGGATTTGTCTCCGGTATATCCTCAAATTCTAATACAAAATAATTGTTTTTCCATCGTCCTATCTCATTTTTTCCCATTTCAAAAGGCGTTGCCGTCCTTTCCGCAAATGAAAAATAAAAACTCTCTGTCAAAGTAGTATACATTTCCGCGCCCGGAGCCATTTCTTCGGGCTCCCCGACGCAGCGATAGCAAATACCGTCCGGATACACCCTCATCCCCGTCGCGGCCGCTTCCACCACAATCTCTATACTGCCGTCCGCCGGATTATACTTTAAAATATTTCCCTGCGCAAACCCGTCAAACTCATAAAGCCCGTAGGAATCCGCGATAAAATAAAGCTCCCCGTTTCGGCAGAACAAATCTTTTGCCGGAACCGCTGCCGCAAACTCCGAAACACCGTCCCGCAGCGCATAAATATAGTAGTCCCGTCCGTAATTTACATAATAGGTAATATCATACACCGGATCTTTGCAGACCAAAACCTGATACTGTCCGGCATCTCCGCCCCACATATTCTCCTCCAGATTACAGTAATACAGAGAATCTTTCCCCACTGCCACAAGGTTTTCCAGTACCTTTCCCGAATTTAACGAAGCAGGAATCTCCGAAGACAAATGCTCAAGTTTTTCCCATTCGTCCGGAGATTCCTCCGTCTGTTTACAGGCAACAAAAAGAGAAAGCGTAACAATCAATAAAACACACCTTATCATATTCCTTTTCATAAAACAGGTAAACTCCTTTCGCTTTTATACTAAAATAACTGTGAACTATTCCTTAAATAATCCTCATATAATCCACATGACGACTAAATATCTTCTCTATATACCTTTCAACGATATTTAACCATATCTTACTAATTTCGTCAATACTTTTCTATGTATGTTCATTTTTTTATGTTTCTTATGCTTATAAACCTTACCTATCTACAAAAACTATCTCCCTTTAAATAAACCTGCCCCCTATACAGGAAATTCCCAAATTTCCTGTATAGGGGGCATAAATTTCATCCGATATTTCTTAGGCAGTCCTGCCGCCGGACGCGCTTATTTTATTCCTTACGCCGGAATGCTCTGCTCTTTCTTTGCCTGCATTTCAAGCTGCGCCGTTACCAGTCCGTAATAGATTCCCTTCCTTTCCATCAGTTCCTCATGGGTACCGATTTCCGCGATGCGGTGCTTGTCAATTACTACCAGACGGTCCGCATCTTTTAAGGTGGACAGACGGTGCGCAATGGCAAAGGTGGTTTTTCCGGAAGTCAGACGCTCCAGGGCGGTCTGAATCAGGTATTCGCTCTCCGTATCAAGACTTGCCGTCGCCTCATCCAAAATCAAGATTTTCGGATTATTCAGAATCGCTCTCGCGATTGCGATTCTTTGGCGTTCTCCGCCCGAAAGACGGCTTCCCTTCTCTCCTACATAAGTATTATAACCGTCCGGCATCCGGCAGATAAAGTCATGGGCGTTTGCCATCTTTGCCGCCCGGATTACCTCTTCTTCCGTGGCATCCGGCTTCGCATAGCGGATATTGTTATAAATGGTGCCGGAGAACAGGAACGTTTCCTGCAGTACCACGCCAATCTGCGAATGATAGTAGTCGATATCAATGTCTTTAATGTTTTCGCCGTCTACAAACAATTCGCCGCCGTCTATGTCATACAGATGCATAATCAGGTTAATAAGCGTAGACTTTCCTGTGCCGGAAGCTCCGACCAGACCAATCATCTCGCCCGGTTTTACCGTAAGGTCGATTCCCTCCAACACCGGGTCATAGGAGTGATATCCGAACGAAGCGTTGCGAAGCTCAATCGCCCCCTTAATTTCCGGCTTACATGCCTTCTCGGTGTTTTGAATCTGCGGTTCCTGCAAGAGCACATCGTTGATACGCTCCGTACTGGTTATAAAGTTCATCAGCTGCCTCGGCATATTGTTTAACCATCCAAGATAGGTATACAAAAGGGACGTGTAGCTTACAAACTGCATCAACTCACCGATTTTCATGGTTTCTCCGAGTACCTCACGGCCGCCGGAAAAGATAACGAAATAAACGCCGACTCCCATTAAAAAGGAAAGCAGCGGGAAAAACAGCGCCCAAAACACTTCGTTTCGTCTCTGTACGTTGGCAAATACGTCCGAATAAAGATTAAACTTGTCGGACTCCTCTTTTTCCTTTCCGTAGCCTTTTACCACATTCATACCGGAAATTACGTCCTGAAGGGCGCTGTGTACATCATCCGATTTCTTTCCCTGTAAGCGGAATCTGCGGCGTATATTCTTTCTCCACAGCATGGACATCGCTCCCGCAATCGGTACAAAGATAAAGGAAATCAACGCCAGTTTCCAGTTCAGTATCAGCATATAAACCACTACGGATATAAAAATAATACAAACCGTAAACAGGTTACAGAAAACATCTTCCATAAAGAAGCGGATTCTGCCGGTATCCTGCATCAGACGGTTCATCAGTTCACCCGGACGCTTCTCGTGAATAAACGAAAGCGACAAAATCTGAATCTTGCTGTATAGCTTAGAGCGCAGGTCTTTTGCAAGCGTCGATCCCAGCTTCGCACAGTAATAACTTTTGCCTATATTAACTGCCGCTATACCGATTCCGAGTAAGAACATCATCGCCAAAAGGAAAAACGCGAGCGGATATCCTCCCTTTCCGTTGTGCAGAACATCATCTACCAAATGCTTCTGTGCCTCGGGAGCTAACAATGTCAAAAGCGCTGCGAGAAGCATCAAAATAAAAATCAGTACCATCTGCGCCTTATAAGGGGTAAGCAGCCCCATCATCTGACGGATTGCTCCGCGGCTTTTCCTGTTGCAGTACGGACACTCTCTGGTTCCCGGAAGCGCCCTTTTACAGACAATACAGCTTTTTTCGTTTTCGTCACTGTGCGCCAGTTCTTTGCTTCCGCTCTTTAAAAGCGCAATTCCGCGTGCCACATAAGCGTACCGCGCCAGATGCTTCGACGAATACCGTACCAGCAAAAAATCCTGTCCGTCTTTTACCGCGTACAGTACGCCGCAGTTAATCCGCGGCTCCGCCTTGACCGCGTCGTAATCTTCAAGCCGGTATTCCGCCTGCTTCACTCCGCCGCAGAGCAGAACCAGCCTTGTATCGGTCACGACCGTAAACGCCTGCTCCACATATCGTCCGGAAAGGTCACAGTCATACGGTACCGCATACAGAACCTGCTCGCCTTCATTCAGGGAAAGCGCCGCCAGTTCCTCCTCATTTAAATCAAATTTTAATACCATAACTTTTTCCTCTCTTACATTACAAAAACAGGTCTAAACGCTTCTGTTCCTTTACCGTAAGTTTCGTTACATCCGTTATCTCAAACCGGTTTTCATCAATATCGGAAATCAGTATTCTGACATCGGAAAGATGCACCACCGCGTTGCCGCCCATATGAATTACAAACCGACAGCGTCCGCGGTCCGTTTCTACGTCAAAGTACGCGTATCCGTATTCATCCTTAATCTGGTAAATCTTTTTAATAACCGGTGTAAAATAGCGCAGGCCAAGCTGTTCTTCCAGTATGATTCTTACCTCCTGCGGGAACGTGCCTAAATCTTCTATTACGCCTATTTCCTTTGAAGTCTCCTCCGCCGTGCGGATTGAAACATACTTTTCCGGCTCCGAAAACGGAAACATACGGACTACCTGTACGCGAGGATAGAACTCCTCACCTAACCGCAAACTCACAAATCCGCCTTCGGTCTTTGTAAATACCGCCGTATCCGGCGTCAGATACCTGAGCCTGAGCATTGCCTCGGTTTCTTTTTCCATCTGCTCTAAATCAAACTCTTCAGCCACAATATCCTCCTATTCCAGCCCTTTTAACGCAAGAGCCTTCGTCTGTAATTCCATCAGTTTATAATAAGTGCCGTGAAGTTCTTCCAGTTCCGCCTGGGTTCCTTCCTCCGTAATCTTTCCGTTGTCAATGACAATCAGACGGTCGGCATCCCGCAGCGTAGAAAGACGGTGGGCGATGGAAATCGTTGTACGGTTCTTTACAAGATACTGCATGGAACGCTGGATTGCTTTCTCCGTCTCCGTATCCACCGAAGCCGTCGCCTCGTCAAGAATCAGAATCTTCGGATTCGCAAGGATTGCCCGCGCGATAGAAATACGCTGTCTTTCACCGCCGGAAAGCTGTCTTCCGGAAGATCCGATTACCGTATCATACCCGTCCGGCATCCGCAGAATAAACTCATGTGCGCTTGCGAGCACTGCTGCCTCAATAATCTGTGCCTTTGTCGCATTCGGATTCGCATAGGCAATGTTCTGCTCTACCGTTCCCATAAAGATATAGGTCTCCTGAGACACCATCGCGACATTACGGCGCAAATCATAAAACGCCATATCCTTTACGTTCACCCCGTCAATTAAAATCTGTCCCTCCTGCGGGTCATACATACGGGAAATCAAATTAACAAGCGTGGTCTTTCCCGCGCCGGAACGTCCGACAATTCCTAACATCTCGCCCGGTTTAATATGTAATGTAATATCTTTTAAAATCGGCTTACTGAGCTCATAGCCGAAAGTCACATGGTCAAGTACAATCTCTCCCTCCGGATTCGTCAGACGCACCGCTTGTTCACGCTCCGTAATCTCCGGTATGGAATCCAGAATCTCAAACATACGCTGTGCGCTGTTCATGCTGTCCGACCAGTTGTAGAAAAAGCGGGAGAAAAAGTTAATCGGGCCGTTTAACTGACCGACATATCCGGTGAAAGTTAAAAGCATTCCGACTTCAAAATTGTCCGTCCCAAGCACAAACAATACGCCAAGCGTCCAGACAATCAGGCTGATCAGCTCACGCGCCCCGGAGAAAATCGCGGTAAACTTATTATTATAACGGACAATATCCATCTCCGCTTCGGACAAGCTGCGGTTCCCCTTTTCAAAACGCACGATTTCATTTTCCTGCTGCCCGAATGCCTTTACCACGCGGGCGCCGGTCAGGTTGTCGTTGACGTTGCTGTTGACGGTACGCTCTTTTCTGTGACGGCGTCCAAACAGCCCCCAAAGCTTTGGACGCAGCTTTAAACTGATAACCAGCGTAACCGGCATCAAAACCATTGCCGCAAGGGCAAGCTGCCAGCGCATTAAAAACATGACGATTAAGGTAGCCACTATTGTAAAGCCATGCACAAACACATATGGCATTACGTCAACAAAGAAGCCGGTGATACGGTCCGCATCACTTAAAACACGCGTCATCAGACTTCCGGTCTGTCTGCTCTTAAAGAACTGAATGGAAAGCTTGCCCATCTGGTGGAATATGTCCTTTTTCATATCACGGACAACATTCACTACGACTTTTGCCGTAATTACACCGTGTACAATCTGAAAAATCTGTAACACCAGTTTCGTCACAAACATTACCACTACCAGCAAAAGCAATGCAGTGACCGCTTCTATGTTCTTTACGCCGAGCGGCTCCAAAAACGCGAAATTCTTTTCCAGTACATAATCGTACAATACCGTACCGCTTAAATACGGCCATACAAGGTTTAACAGCGCAGTCATAACAATGCTGATAAACAACACTATTATGGCACCGGTATACGGTTTAAAGTAAGAAAGAGTACGGAAAAAAACGGATTTTCTATCCATACATCTCGGACAAATTTTCCGATTCTGATCCGGATACATTGTTCCGCACTTAGGACAAAACTCCTCTTCCTCTTTTTTCTCTTCTTTCACATCCTTGTCACGGTCTTTGAAACGACGCGCCAGTTCATATGCGTTTTTTATACAAAGATTGGAAAACGCGGCAAGAATACGCTCCGTATCGTTTACCTTCGCGGTAAGCACGGCACACGCCACCTGACGCTCAATGTTCACTTCCGAAAGCTCATCCGCGGAATAAACCGTTATTGTCCACTCCCGCAGGGCTTCCGAAAGCTCCGTCTGCGGATATCCCTTAAAAACATGAATTGCCGCCGGCACCGCCGGAGAAGACACTACGGCAAGCTTCTCCTTTGTCAGTACCACGAAACCGTCCGCATATTCACAGGCGGTATTCATATCGGTCTTTACTCCTGCTAAAATATCATTTTCATTTATTTCGTGCCGTCTTAACAGGTCTTTTACCTGCTCAGGCATTTTTGGTATATGCATAATCTTCTCCTTACTGAAAAACACGAGGACAACCGATTCCGCACTTTTTACCTTCTACGCTTCCTGCTCCGCCGTGATGCTTAACGCCAGTTCCTCCAACTGCTTTTCATCCACGACATTCGGTGCGTCCGTCATCAGACAGGATGCGTCTTTTACTTTCGGGAACGCGATGACATCACGGATTGAATCTTCCTTTGCCATCAGCATTACCAGACGGTCCAAACCGTATGCCAGACCGGCATGCGGCGGTACGCCGTACTTAAACGCATTCAGTAAAAAGCCAAATCTCTCGTACGCTGCCTCCTTCGTAAAGCCTAACAACTCAAACATTTTTTCCTGCACCTGATTCTGGAAAATACGCACGGAACCTCCGCCGATTTCCGTACCGTTTAACACGATATCATATGCCTTTGCCCGTACCTTCCCCGGGTCGGTGTCAAGAAGCGTGAGATCTTCTTCCATCGGCATGGTAAACGGATGGTGCATCGCTACATAACGTCCCTCTTCTTCGTCATACTCCAAGAGAGGGAACTCCGTCACCCAGAGGAAATCATAGCGGTCTTTATCAAGCAGCTCCAGCTGCTTTGCCAGTTCCAAACGAAGCGCGCCCAATACGTCATAAACCACTTTATTCTTGTCCGCGGCAAATAAGAGTAAATCGCCTGCTTCGCCGTCCATGGCAGTCACTAACGCCTTTAATTCTTCCTCTGTCATAAACTTCGCAAAGGAAGACTTATAGCTTCCGTCCGCTTCCACCGCAAGGTAGGCAAGCCCTTTTGCGCCGTAACCCTTCGCAAACTCAACCAGCGCGTCAATCTTCTTACGCGGCATTCCCGCCTGTCCCTTTACGTTGATACCGCGCACGGAACCGCCGTTTTCTATGGCTCCGGCAAATACGCCGAATCCGCAGCCCGACACAACACCGGACACGTCCGTAAGTTCCATTCCGAAACGGGTATCCGGCTTGTCGGAACCGAACCGGTCCATCGCTTCCTGCCATGTCATACGTTTTATCGGAAGCTCCACCTCCACCTGAAGCACTTCCTTAAAAAGCTTTTGCAGAAGACGCTCATTCACATCCAATACGTCTTCAATATCCACAAAAGAAAGCTCCATATCAATCTGGGTAAACTCCGGCTGGCGGTCCGCTCTCAAATCCTCGTCGCGGAAACACTTTACAATCTGAAAATAACGGTCGTAACCGGACACCATCAAAAGCTGCTTAAACAACTGCGGCGACTGGGGCAGCGCATAAAAAGTACCCGGATGTACGCGGCTCGGTACAAGATAATCTCTAGCCCCCTCCGGCGTACTCTTTGTCAGCATCGGAGTTTCAATTTCAAGAAACCCCTCGTCGGCAAGGAACTGCCTTGTCAAAGTCGCCACCCTGCTGCGCATCATCAGGTTTCTCTGCAAATCCGGACGACGCAGGTCAAGATAACGGTACTTTAAACGAAGCTCCTCCTTCGTTTTTGAATCCTCTTCCACCGGAAACGGCGGCACTTCCGCCTCGGACAGAACCCGAAGCTGCCTTGCGCGCACTTCGATATCACCGGTCACCATTGTCTCGTTCACCGCACCGGAACGTGCAACCACTTCACCGACTACCGCGATTACAAATTCACTGCGAAGTTTTTCTGCTTTTGCAAAATTTTCACTTCCGCAGGTTTCTTCCTCAAATATAATCTGCAGTAGACCGGAACGGTCTCGTAAATCCAAAAATATAATTCCGCCTTTGTTGCGGCTTTTTTGTACCCACCCCATTACGGTTACGGTTTCACCGATATTACGGCTTCTCACTTCCGTACATCGGTGGCTTCTTTTTAAACCGGACATTGACTCTGCCATTGTAATTTCCTCCGTTGTCCTTTCCAAAATATAAAAGAATTTTAACCTTATCTTATATTACACTATTTTAGGCTCCGTGTAAATAGTTTTTTTTCTGATTGGAAAATTCCGCATACTCTCTGATCTCTTCAAACGCCTCCGAATGATATACTTTCATAAACTCCAAAAAAATTCCCATATCCAAATCTTTGGAATCTTCTATCATCATCTCTAAGGCCGTATCAAACTCAAACGCCTTCCGGTAAGGCCGCTCCGAAACCAGAGCGCAGAACGTATCGCACACTTTTAAAATCCGGGCGGAAAGCGGAATCCTGATTCCGACAAGATTGTCGGGATATCCCGAACCGTCATAGTTTTCATGATGGTGATACACCGCCTGCACAATCGTCTCCGGGTATCCGCATATCTCTAACATATTCCGTGCCGTCTCCGCGTGCATCCGCATATATCGCATTTCCTCCACGTGCATCGCGTTCTTGTCACGGCCGTAAAGAAACTGCCCCAGTTTCAATTTTCCGATATCATGTAACCCTGCCGCCGTAAGCACCTGTTCTTTAAATTCATCCGATAACCGCAGCGACTCGCAGAGCAGGCGCACCGTCTTCGTCACCAGCACACCGTGGTCAATCGCATCTTCCAAATCTCCCTGCACCGCCGTTTTAATTTCCGCTTTCTCATATACTTCCAGTATATTGTGAGATACGCGTTCATAATCATCCGTACCGCTGTACATTATTCCGATATCCTCCTAACTTTTCCCTTCCTTAATAAAGACCCTCATACTGCCGGAAAAACTCCAGCTTTCTCGCTATCATTTCATCCGTCCGCTCCAGATAATCCTTCAGGCTTTTTACATTCTCCGAGCGTTCAATCCGCCCTCCGCCTGACAGCACCAGCTTTGTCGCTCCGCCTGCGCCAAGCGCAAGAATCGAATGTTTTTCCTCCATAATCAGGATATTATAAAGACCTTCTTTTCCTTCTTTGGCATATCCTACGTTTTCCAGATTTTCTTCCATGTTCTTCTGGCGGTAAAGATAATACGGCTCATATCCGTACTGCTTTGCGAACCGGACCGATGCCGCGAGCATATCCCGCACCTGCACCGCTCCCTGATTCCGGTACTGTTCCCGCTCAATATTCAGACGCGCCGCCCGTTTTACCGCTAAGGTATGTACCGTTACGCTGTCCGGCGCGAGAGCCCCGGTCTGCCGGAGCGTTTCTTCTACGTCCTCCGCGTTTTCTCCGGTCAGCCCTAAAATTAAATCCATATTAATATTGGTAAAGCCCAACGCCCTCGCGGCGGCATATGCTTCCCTGATCTGCTCCGCCGTGTGTCGTCTTCCTATTAAATCCAATGTCTTTTGATTCATTGTCTGCGGATTAATGGAAATTCTTGTAATGCCTTCTTCCAGCAGCATCTGCAGCTTTTCTTCCGTAATACTGTCCGGCCTTCCGGCCTCCACGGTCCATTCCGCCACCTGCTCCACCGGAAAATACTCCTTTACGGCGCAAATTACTTCCCGAAGCTGCCCGGCAGAAAGCGCCGTCGGAGTTCCGCCGCCGAAATAAACGGCCGCAAGCCGCTTTTGGGACAGAAGCTTTGCGCTTGCCGCAATTTCCCGCTTCAGAGCTTTTACATAATCACCGGTAAGATGTCCGAACCGTTCCAACGGATAAGAAGTAAACGAGCAATACAGACAGGTAGTAGGACAAAACGGTATTCCAAGATACAGACTGTAACTGTTTTTATAATCTAACTGCGAGAGCAGTTTTTTCTCTTTCGCCGCTACTGCAAGACTTAACTCCCTCTTTTCTTTGGAACAGTAGTACTCCTTTTGTAAAAAAGAATCGATGGATTCCGGGCTTTCTCCCGCTTCCATACGCTCCAGTACCTGTTTTACCGGACGCACTCCGGTCAGGGTTCCCCACGGAAGGCTTCGCCCCGTTTCTTCGGACAGTATTCGGTATACCGCGCGCTTTACCTCATCCCGGTAACGTTTCCGTTCCGCAAGCGGCACCTCCTGTTTTTCTTCCCGCACCGCCTTTGTCAAATCCGCGTTCCTGTACAATAAAAGCAGGAAGCCATCCTCGTTCCACTCCCCGGTCAGAAGATACAAAAAATCCGCCTCTGTTTCTTCTCCCTCATAAGAAACAACAAGCTCCTCTTTCGGGAAAAAAGACTTTATTAATGGTCTGATGTCCTGTTCAAACGCCTCATTCGTCAGTTTTAATCGAATCATTGCTCTTTGTTCCTTCCGTCTTCTTGGATTCAGACTGCCGGAACATAAGGATTTTCCCGTTTTTCCGAGCCAATATCCGTTTCCTCTCCATGTCCCGCGTACACAACCGTTTCCTCCGGAAGCACATACAGCTTTTTCCGAATGGACTCCGCGAGCACCGACATGCTGCCGCCGGGAAATTCCGTATTCCCGACACTTCTGTGAAATAATGTATCACCGGCAAACAAAATTCCTTCTTCCGGTAAATAATAACAGCACCCGCCCGGAGTATGCCCCGGCGTATGGAGAAGCCTCACCCGTATCCCTGCAGCCAAAAACTCCGCTCCGTCCGAAAGAGGCTCTGCTTTGTCAAACACGTAGGAATGTCTTAAAAAACGGTCGGTTAAATTCTGTACCGGGTCCGCAAGAACCGCGAGTTCCGCCGTATGACAATAGACCGGCACCCCGTATTCTTTCCGAATCCGCTCCGCCGCCATCATATGATCCAGATGACCGTGCGTCAGATAAACCGCAGTCAGTTTCACTTCTTTCTCTTTTAAAACCTCAAGAATTTTTTCCTCGTAATCACCCGGATCAATCAAAAAACCTTCCTTGGTTTCCTCATTTATGACAAGGTAACAGTTTGTAACAAACAAACTGACCCGTATTTCGTATACCTTTACCATATCCGCTCCTTCTTATCAGCCGGTTGTCCGTTCCACGTCAAGAACACTCTCCACACTTCCAATTTTCGTAATCAGATACTGGAGCTGCTCCTTTCCTTTTACCCGGAAACCGACCGTAATCGTCGCCGTCCCCTGTTTGCTCGTACGGGAAGTCAGTGACGCAATATCAATTTTATTCTCCGTAAATATCTTGGATATATCCATCAATACACCGCTGCGGTTATTTGCGTAAATCGTAATTTCCGCAAAATAGCTCTCGGACGCCTTCGTATCCTCCGGAATGTTCCATTCCACGGAAATCATACGGTGTCTGTCATCTTCCGAAGCATGGATAATATTGACACAATCGGTCCGATGAATGGAAATGCCCCTGCCGCGCGTAACAAAACCAATAATTTCATCTCCCGGTACCGGCGAACAACATTTGGAAAGATGTACCGCCATATCGGCAGCCCCCTGTACCGTAATTCCGGTCTTTGCTTTGCCTGCGAGCGGTTTTACTTCTTTTGCGGTTCCTACGGACTCTAAAATCTTTTCATCCGTAACCTCCCGTTTCGCTTTCTTGCTATATTCTTCCCGTAAACGGTTTATAACCTGCCCTTCTTTTAAAGCGCCGTGTCCGACCGCGGCAAGCACCGAATCCCAGTCACGGAATCCGTATTTACGCATACAGATATCCATAAATTCCGGCTTTGTCAATTCCGCAAAAGAAAAACCTTTTGTCTTACAATACGCGATAAGCAGTTCTTTTCCGTGGAGAATATTGTCTTCTTTTAACTCCGTCTTAAACCACTGATTGATTTTATTTTTTGCCTGTGTACTCTTTACAATCGCAAGCCAGTCACGGCTCGGCCCTTTCGCGTTCTGCGACGTGATAATTTCAATGCGGTCCCCGTTTTGCAGCTGATGCTCAATCGGTACCAGTTTTCCGTTCACTCTGGCGCCTACCATCTTATTTCCTACCGCACTGTGGATTGCATAGGCAAAATCCACCGGACAGGAACCCGCCGGGAGATTCTTCACGTCTCCGGTCGGAGTAAAACAGTAAATACGGTCGGAGAACAGGTCAAGGTCGTCTTTGATTGAACTTAAAAACTCCTTACTGTCCGACATTTCCTGCTGCCACTCCAGAATCTGGCGCAGCCATGCCAGCTTTTCTTCTTCCGTATCGGAAGTTTTTCCCCCTCCCTGCGTTTCCTTATACTTCCAGTGCGCCGCAATACCGTATTCCGCGGTACGGTGCATGTCAAATGTACGAATCTGAATCTCAAACGGCGTACCGTTCGGACCGATTAACGTAGTATGCAGGGACTGATACATATTTGCCTTCGGCATGGCAATGTAATCCTTAAACCGTCCCGGTATCGGTTTATACATCTCATGAATGACACCAAGCGCGGCGTAACAGTCCTTCAGATTATTCACGATAATACGCACCGCAAACAAATCATAAATCTGGTCCAGCGTTTTATTTTGATTTACCATCTTTTTATAAATACTGAAAAAATGTTTCACGCGGCCGCTGATTTCCGCCTGAATACCTACTTTACGGATATGTTCCCCGACCTCTTCAATAATTCCGTTAATAAACTTTGTCCGCTCGTCTTTGCGAAGCTCTATCTTTTCTTCCAGTTCCTTACAGACTTCCGGTTCAAGATAGCGTAAAGATAAATCGTCCAGCTCGATTTTTATTTTGGAAATACCGAGGCGCTGTGCCAAAGGCGCGTAAATATCCATCGTCTCTCTTGCTTTTTCTATCTGCTTTTCCGGCTTTTGATACTGGAGCGTCCGCAGATTATGCAGACGGTCCGCAAGTTTAATCAGAATAACACGGATATCTTTTGCCATGGCAAGAAACATCTTCCGGAGATTCTCCGCCTGCAGTTCCACCTTATCTTTGGAGTAATTGAGCTGTGTCAGCTTTGTTACGCCGTCAACCAGCAGCGCAATTTCGCTTCCGAACATTTCCGTAATATCTTCCAGTGTATACTCGGTATCTTCCACCACATCATGCAGAATGCCGGCAATAATCGTTTCTTTATCCAGTTCCAGTTCAGCCAGAAGAATGGCAACACAAATAGGATGAATGATATAAGGCTCACCGGACTTACGAAGCTGCCCTTTGTGGGCCTCATCAGCAAGGCGGTATGCCTTTTCAATCATCGATAAATCCGTAGACGGATGGTACGAGCGCACTGTCTCAATCAGCTTTTGATAGAGAGCCTCCGGACTTGTAAAATCCTCCGGCGTACTAAGCTCTTTTTTGTCCGTCCGCTTCATCTGCGTACTTTCTTCTTTCGCCGTCACCGTTACTTTTGTTTCCATGCTGCCCCCTACTCCGGCAATCTGCCTTTCTGCGTAAAACCCACCATGAAACCGAAACAACTTTTTCTCCTGCGGTTACTTTCCCGAATACGTTACAACCGATTCCACGTTATAACCGGCAAGTTTCTTTCTGCCATCCAATCCCGCAAGTTCCAATAAAAACAGAACCATTACAACTTCACCGCCAAGCCGCTCAACAAGCTTAATTGCGGCTTCTATGGTGCCTCCGGTTGCGATTAAATCATCAACAATAACTACCTTTTGTCCCGGCCGTATCGCGTCCTTATGTATTTCAATCGTTGCCGTGCCATATTCCAAATCATAGGTTTCCTCTATGGTTTCGCACGGAAGCTTTCCCTTTTTGCGTACCGGCACAAAGGCCTTTTTGAGATTATATGCAAGCGGCGCGCCAAAAAGAAACCCGCGCGACTCCGCGCCTACGATTACATCAAATTCTAAC
Source organism: Lachnospiraceae bacterium (assembly GCA_022510665.1). GTDB lineage: Bacteria > Bacillota > Clostridia > Lachnospirales > Lachnospiraceae > SIG307. The sequence goes on along the minus strand of JAFLSZ010000032.1, from coordinate 9,011 downwards.
GCTTCTATCTTTTTCTGCATTTCTCCGACAGCAAGCCGAAACCCTTCCGCATCCTGCAGCACACTTGTCACATCGCGGAACATAATTCCCGGCTCCGGAAAATCCGGAATCGTTCTGATATAGTCTTCTACTGTTTTCATAAATACCTCCGTACCTCCTTGTAAAACCTCCGTCCGGGCACCGGACGGCCGTTTTTCATCCATTCTTCCCTAAATATAGACATAGTATACCACCTTTTCGACGGAAAGAAAAGAATTTTTTTACGGCGCGTCCAAAAAGACGCGCCGTAAACTCAATAACGTAACTTTTCTATTTTCTTTTATCTCCGTTCACCACAAAATGTGGACTCCCGTCAAGCTCCGCTGCAATAATCTCATAATCTTCCAGCTCATTCGACAACGTCTGCCATACGGTAAAACACACACCGTCTCCTGCTTCATTCAAAGCGATTTTCTCATCGCTCTTTATTTTTCTCCATTCGTTTGCACTGTTGCTTAAAGCCAATGTTCCTATTCCCGAACGGCTCTTAACCTCTACGCCGCAGCCGTCTACCGGATCATCGAAAAGGATAACATACTCAATAAATGATTCCCTTGTACCCGCTAAATATTCCACAACGGTCCGATTCTTATTCCTTTCTTCAAACTCCTGAATAATCTTCTTCACAGCAACATATGACCTGATTCTGAAAGCAGAAAATGCAGCCCCTACTATTACAAGAAGAGCAACCGCACTAATTATGCCAATTTTTTTTGCTGTCATGTCTACCACTCCTCCCTTTTTACTTCTAAAAACAAATACAATTTGCGTCAATAAGGTTTCCAAAATTTCCTTCTATATTAGTATACTACCATTTCCCTAAAATTTCAATCATAATATCGCTCTATATAGATATTTTCCTTTTTCCGCCGACATAAGGATATGAATGCTGCAATCACCAAGGCGCTTAGAGCAACCAAAGTAAAATTAGGAGGAAAATCAGAACCGGTTCTATCAACTAAGGCCAAAAAACCATTGCTTTTCGAAACCATATCGCCCTGCATCTCATTAAGTATCTCCATCTCTTTAGGATTTGACGGGTCTACCTTATGCACTCCCAGTTTCTCAAGTTCCGCCTCATACAACTCTACCTTTTTATTATATTCTTCTATCAGTCTTGCCTTTTCGGCAGCTATACTATTTTCATCGGTTTCCGTCTCCCGAAACGCAATCTCTTTCATATATCGCTCTAAATTAAGCAATTGCATCTCATCAAGCAATATTCGGATCTTGTATTCCTTTTCTATTTCATCCTTGTTTGCTAAATAATCCTCTCCTTCACTGCTAAGCGTCGCCAAAAATACATCTAGTTCATCCTTATAATTCTCCTTTTCAATGCCAAACTCCGTCAGCCATACAGCCATTTCTTCCTTAATTGCCAAATAAGCCTTTTCTTCATCCTCCGACGCCGCATATGCCTTTATCGAACCGGAAGTCAGCATCAAAATTGCTAAAAAAAACGCTGTGATTTTTTTCGTAATTCTCATAAATTTTACCTCCTTTTCCCTTGGAACTTTTCCTTAAAGTTCTAAATTTCACTGTTGCCGCTTCATAAAACTTCTTTATGAAAACCATGTCGCTTAGTAAGATGCCCACGGGTCCCCGTTTACATAATCATTTACTATCTCTTTTTGCTTTTCTGTCGTATCCGCCGGCCCATAATAAATATATTGTTCCTCCGGATTATCGGAATCAACTTCCTGAATCATTACATACTCTAATTTTTCGTTCTTTATCCATACATAAAGACGTTGTTTGATATCCATGCTGTCCGTGCCGGGAATAACAAACTGAATCCGACCGCCCTCCGGCCATAACTTGGAACGCTTATTATATTCACCATACGGATCAACATACTCGGTTCCGTCAAAAGTAATTTTCCCTGTTAATTTCTGAAAGCTCAGCAGCTTCTTATTGACAAACCATTTCTTATGAACCGTCACATCCAAAATAACCTCTTTTGTATCGCCTTCCTCCGAGCATACGGTATACTCCGCATAGACATGTTTCGGACGTGCAATAAATATGCCGGTTCCTAAAACTATAAACAGAAACGCAAAAACAGAACTAACAATTATGATATGACAGGTTTTTTTGACTTCATATCTGAAAACACTTCCTTTCCTCCCTAAAACAAAATCTATTTTTTATAACTATGCTATTAATTCTACTATAATTACCAATAAAAGGCAAGTGATTTTTACAAAAAGAGTCACGGCGCATCTTTTAGATGCACCGTGCTCTTTACAATTCATGCCATTTTTAGTCCTGATCAATCACACGCTCTTTAACCCCGCTTTCCAAGTCGCAGACCCAAATATCTCCGGCACCGCAAATAAAATCCTGCCGCAGAATAACTTCCTGCTCATACATCTCCAGCCATCGCGCCGACAGCTTCAGTTCAAACAAAGGTTCCTCCTGTATCGTTTCCGCCGTCAGGTCACAAACCCTTAGCCAATCATTATCAATATAATACAGCTTTCCCTGAACAACCGCCGCGCTCTTATTCCCGGCATATCCGGTACAGGCCGCCAGTTCTTTTATTTTCCCGTCCGGCAGTATTTCGTAATAATTTCTTTCATCTTCGTCCTCACTATACTCCTGAAATACAATATGGATTTCATCAAAACAAAACTTTCTGCCCTGCAAATCCGATAGCTTGGCTGTTTCTCCTGTTTCGAGTTCCACCTTGTAAACACCGTTCTGCGTCATCACATAGATATTCTGATGCACAAATACCGCGTCCCGAACAATCCCATCCGTTTGAAAAAGCAGTTTCGGTTCGTTTTCCCCCGTGATATTCCCCGAATAAACAAAAGAACACGGCAAACCCTCTTTTTCAGCCGCTTCATCAGCCTCCGGCTGTGCTTTACTTTCTATCCAATACGCCGCATCCTTATCAATATCAATAAACTTCACACCATTCATAACATCCGCAGGAATACGACATACAAAAGAAAGCGCTCCTTCAAAAACCCGATATACCTCAAAATCCACTATATAATAAATACCGGTTCCCGTCTTTTTAAGCACGCCTGTTTTTTCCTCCAAAATCCGTATTTCCTTTGTTTCCAGATTGTAACTGCACAAAGCATAATTGCTTACATCACAGTAATACAATAATCCGCCGGATACCGCTAAACTTTCCTGTCCGTCTATGATAAAATTCCGACCTCCAACTCTCCGATCCTTATATGGATTCAGGTATTTTTCCCATACTTCATAATGATATCCAATAACGGCAATCAGGCTTATCCCGACAAGAACCCATAGGAGTACGCAGACTTTGCGGCGTGTTTTTTCGCTTTTTAAATTTTCCTTCTGCTCCATAAAAACTCCCTTCCTGCTCCGAATTATGGTGTTTAATTGCTAGGCGGAAATGGTGTCGGATACGTCTTCCAAAAAACTATAATCCGGTATTACAATGATTGGATTCAAAATAAACCGCTCCATTATCAGCTGAAAGTATTACCTCCGCAGATAAATCTGCTCAATCCGCTCCGCGTAAACTTCCTTGGAATACGGTACTGCTGCCTTTTTTGCGCTGTCACAATAGTCCGCCTGTTTTAAACCGTATAAAACTTCTTCCAGTCCGGCAAGAAACTCCTCCTGCGACTCAAAAGAAAAGCCGTTTTCCCCGTCGCAGAGTACATCCCGCAGACAGTCATCTTTCTTTGCGACTACCGGCAGCCCCGCCGCCATTGCCTCAATATAAGTAAGGCCCTGCGTCTCGCTTTGCGACGCACTGACAAAAACATTTCCCAACGCGTAATATGCGCCGATTTCGTCCCATGGTTTTGCTCCGGCAAAAATCACAGAACCGGAAATATTTTCTTCCTCCGCCAGATGTCTTAAACCTTCCAGCGCGGGACCGTCGCCAATTACCAAAAACCTTGCGTCCGTATGCCGTGTCAAAAAAGGCGGAAGCATCTTTATCAATTCCTCGATGTTTTTCTCCTGTGCGACTCTGCCGACATACAGAATTACTTTTTCCGTTCCGGCAAGTCCCACTTCCGCTCTTTTTTCCGAAAGAATCTCTTCTTTGTAGCGGCTGACGTCAAACTTTGACAAATCGATTCCGGTCGGAATCACGGAAATCTCCGTTTCTACCTGATACCGCTCCAACAGATGTTTTACCTTTTCCGTCGGTACAATCACATGGCCGCCGTGATTGCAAAAAAACTTTGAATATCTTCTTGCAAACGCTTTTACGCCACGATTAAAAATCCGAATCGGCATAATGTAATGCGTATAGTCTTCGTAGATTGTGTGGTAGGTATGTACCGTCGGTATTTTATACTCTGCCGCCGCAATCCGCCCGAATATCCCCAGAGCAAACTCCGTGTGCGTATGAATGATATCTAACTTTAACTTACGGATAACGCCGTTCAGTTTATGCTCGTAAAACATCCCGACCCGCCGTTCGCTTAAAAATATAAGCGGAAGGCTCGGAACACGGTAAACATGTTCTTCATTTTCCGGAGAACCGGGCGATGTGGTAGTAAACACATATACTTCGTGTCCGCGTTTTTCCAACTCCTGCCGCAGCAAAAACACGGACGCGGCAACGCCGTTTATTTCCGGATAATAAGTGTCCGTAAACAATCCGATTTTCACATTTTATCCCCTCTTTATTCACTATTCACTCATCATTTGAATCTACCGCCGTTATCATAACTTTATTCCTTTTAACGCCGGATAATTTCTTCCCGTCCCGGTCCGTTGGAAACTAATGTAATCGGCACCTCAATCTCTTTCTCGATAAACTCTATATACCTGCGGCAGTTTTCCGGAAGCTCGGCATAATTTTTTATACCCCGGATTTCCGTTTTCCAGCCCGGCAGTACTTCATAAACCGGTTTCGCTTTCTTTAACTTGGTGGTCGTCGGAAACTCCCTTGTAACCACACCGTCAATTTCATACCCTACGCAGACCGGAAGTTCATCCAGATATCCCAGCACGTCCAATACCGTCAATGCCGCTTCCGTTGCCCCCTGCATACGGCAGCCGTAACGGGTCGCAACCGCGTCAAACCAGCCCATGCGGCGCGGTCTTCCGGTTGTTGCGCCGTATTCGCCGCCGTCACCGCCGCGTCTGCGCAGCTCGTCCGCTTCCTCTCCAAAAATTTCACTGACAAATTCACCGGCGCCAACGGCACTGGAATATGCCTTTACCACTGCAATAATGTCTTTAATTTCATAAGGCGGAATCCCTGCTCCGATTGCGCCGTAAGACGCTAACGTAGAGGAGGACGTTACCATCGGGTAAATTCCGAAGTCCGGGTCTTTCAACGCGCCCAACTGTCCCTCTAACAAAATATTTTTTCCCGCCTTGATTGCTTCATGCAAAAACAGTCCCGTATCGCATACATAAGGAGCCACCATATCGCGGTAGGAAAGCAGCGTCTGAAATAACTCTTCCTTATCAATTAACGGCTTGTGGTACATATGCTCCAACATAATGTTTTTCATGTCGCAAACACGATCTATTTTTTCTTTCAGGAGTTCCTCATCAAACAATTCGGAAACCTGAAAACCGATTTTCGCATATTTGTCCGAATAGAACGGAGCAATTCCCGATTTGGTCGAACCAAACGACGCTTTCCCCAGACGTTCTTCCTCATACTGGTCAAACAGTACATGATACGGCATCATAATCTGCGCGCGGTCCGATACCAAAATCTTCGGCATCGGTACGCCGCGCTCCACAATCCCCTGTATTTCTTTAAACAAATATGGGATATTCAGTGCCACGCCGTTGCCGATTATACTTGTGGTATGGTCGTAAAACACACCGGACGGCAAAAGATGCAGTGCAAATTTACCGTACTTGTTAATAATCGTGTGTCCGGCGTTGCTTCCGCCCTGAAATCTTACAATGATATCGGAAACTTCCCCTAACATATCGGTGATTTTTCCTTTTCCTTCATCTCCCCAGTTTGCTCCTACGATTGCCCTAACCATAAAACTTCCTCCGTTCTGCTGCCCGTGCAGCCTGCTTATTTTTTCGTCGTACTGCCGAACCCGCCGTTTCGTTTTTCGCTTACGGCGTCCTCAACCGTAATTCCGTACGGCAGAAAGATACCCTGCATAAAACCGGTATCGGCCGTCAGAGTGACGCTTTTTCCTTCCTTTGAGTCATTTGTTACTTTCGCGAAAATATGGCCTTCGTTGTCCGAAAAGAAATAGTCGCTGTCAATTACGCCCACCGTATTATTTAACTGCAGACGGTAGCGGAAACCGAGACCGCTGCGCGGAAACAAAAGCAGTACATAACACGGCGCCATTTCGGCACGAATCCCTGTCGGTATCTTTACCGTTTCCCCCGGCGCCAGTTCCACCGTCACCGGCATAAAAAAATCATACCCCGCGGAACCAAAAGTCGCCCTTGCCGGAAGCCTGAGATTCTCATAAATTTCCCCGGCACGCCCCGCCTCGTCAGGGAACGCGTCCGCAAAATCCGCCATAAAGCGCTCCTTTGTTACCTTGGAAAACTTCGCGACCCGCGGCGGGGACTGATATTCAAACTCCATCTTTTTCATCCTTTCTTCTGCGGCTTTCCTTACAATTCTTTTAAAAACGCAATATAACCCCGGAATGCCTCGTATAAATCGGACTTTCCGGTAATCTCCCAAGGTGCGTGCATATTAAGCACCGCCACGCCGCTGTCGATTACCTCCATCCCGTAATTTGCCATAATATACGCAATCGTTCCGCCGCCGCCCTCGTCTACTTTACCGAGTTCCGAGGTCTGGAACGTCACCTTATGCTTATCCATCGCCGCACGGAGTCTTGCCATATACTCCGCATTGGCGTCATTCGAACCGGACTTTCCGCGGGAACCGGTATATTTGTTGAATACAAGTCCCTTTCCGAAATACGCCGTGTTCTTTTTCTCACTGACTGCCGGATAGTTCGGGTCATACGCCGCGCTCACATCGGAAGAAAGCATACAGGAGTTTGCCAGCGCCCGGCGCAGCTTTAACTCGGAATAATCGCCGCACAGATTCATAACCTCCGCTGCCGCATTCTCAAAGAAACGGGAGTGCATACCGGTCGCACCCACACTGCCGATTTCCTCTTTATCCACCAAAAGACACACTGCCGTGCGGTCAGTCTCTTTTAATTCAAACATTGCCTTCATGGACGCATACGCACACACACGGTCATCCTGTCCGTAGCCCATAATCATGCTGCGGTCAATACCGAACTCTCTTGCCGCGCCTGCCGGTACCGCCTCAATCTCCGCCGACACAAAATCATCCTCGGCAATATCGTACTTTTCCTTTAAGAGCGTCAGTATATTTTCTTTTACCGCTTCCTTTTCGCCGTCTTTTAACGGAATGCTTCCGACTAAAATATTTAAGTCCTCACCCTCTATCACCTTAGAAGCGTTTTTCTCCATCTGCTTCGCGGACAAATGAATGAGCAGGTCCGTAATGCCAACCACCGGGTCGGACTGTGCCTCGCCGATTACCACATTCACAACCGTACCGTCCTTCTTTACCACAACGCCATGCAGCGCAAGCGGCAGAGTTACCCACTGGTATTTTTTGATACCTCCGTAATAATGGGTATCCAAAAGCGCCATTTCCGTATCTTCATAAAGCGGCACCTGCTTTAAATCAATCCGCGGGGAATCAATGTGCGCGCCAAGAATCTTCATACCGTCTTCTAACGGCTGCTTTCCAAGCAAAAACAGCGCTACGGCTTTTCCCATATAGTTTACAAATACTTTATCACCCGCGGATAGCTTTCTTTTTTTCGCAATGGCCTCTTTTAAGTCAATATATCCTTCCGCCTTTGCCATGCGTACAATCTCTTTCACGCATTCCCGCTCGGTTTTACACTCCGAAATAAACTTACGGTACCCTTCCGCAAAGTCAAATACCGCTTTTTTCTCCGTCTTTGTATATTTTAACCACGCATTTTTTGAAGGCTTTGTCCCTTTCTTATCTTTTGTCGTCTCTGTCTGTTTTACCGCCATAATAAACCTTCCTTTCCGATTCACTGTATCCGCTGTTTAGTATACCTCATTTCATTGATACAGGCAAGAAAAATTTCGCTGATTTTACGTCTTTTGTACACTCATGCCCTAAAGACGTATAAAGGCGAACCGCTGCCGCGCCCCGCCTTCCCGTGAATTATTTTAATCAGATTTTCAAATATTGTCAATACACTTCTTTGTTAAATTCGAAACTGCTTTATGTTTTCCTTCCAACCGTTCCAGTCAATCAGCTTTTCCGGTATCCACTCGCCCGGAATTACCAGATTCTTCCGAAGGAAAAAACATACCAGCACGCACCAGAGAATAAGCACCGGAGTCTGTAAAAAACGCAGACGCCTCTTTAAAAACTTTTTACAAAGAAAGACCAGAACGGCAGTTATAACGGCAATCCCCACAGCGTAGCAGACATTATTCCGCATACCGTTCCGAAAATACGGAGAAGATATTTCCTTCTCCGGCTGCGTTTCCCGCTGACCATGCAAAAGAATCTGCTCATTCCATTCGGTTTCCAACACCTCTGCACCGTCCGTTAATGCCCTGTCGCTTCCCACTACTATCTTGTCTTTGCTTCTCAATCCTTCGGTAATCTCAATATATCCCGACTCGATTTTCCCGGTTGTTACCTCCCGCTCTCTTACGAAAGTTCCGCTTTCCGTCCTGATAAGTACATACACCCTGTTCCCGGTAAGCACTCCCAACGGAACCGCCACTTCCAGTTGTTCCACGGTAATCGGATTTCCCTCCATGTCCGTCTTCTCATAAGGAAACGGTCTGCGCAGCACGGTTTCTGTTACTACCTTCGGCAGCGTGAGCCGGTATAAATCCTCCGCAAACAAAGTAAGCAGAAGCATAATCGTAAAAAATACCGCCAAAATTCCGTTTGCCGCTTTTTGTGTCTTCATAATTTCACACTCTCCAATCCGATTTCCAGACTGTCATGAAAATAAAGATATATAATGACAATC
>JAFLSZ010000031.1 GCA_022510665.1 Lachnospiraceae bacterium | reverse complement strand
AGCCGGAATGCAGGCATGACGGAAATGCTTTCTGTGTTGCCACAAATGAGAAATACATGATGAACAGGCTTTGGCTGTACAGCGATAGAATTTTTGCGGCTGTTGTTGAAGAAACGGATACGCAATACCTGTACAAAGTGCTTACCATAGCGTTAGACGGTTCGGAGATGAGTGAGTTCGCCACTTATATGACGTTGGAAAAGACGGGACAGCTTCCTTGGTTCTCTTATGACGGAAAACTGGTTATTCATCGCAATAAAGCAATGCTTCCCATGACGCTGGTGGGAAAAGAAAGCTTGGAAGATACCTACTATTACGGTACGGCAATTCTGGATTTGGATACCAAGGAGGTAAGTTATCTTGATGAGGAGCCTTTAAGTAAGGAAAATCTGGAGGTTCAAGGGATGAGCGCATATGGAGAGCATATTTACTATTATAAGAAGGAGGGAAGAAGAAATGTTTTACATAGATATAATGTAACAGACGGAACGGACGAAAGCTATACACTGCAGCCGGGATTTGAAGGAGACTATGTTGTGCTTGACGAGGATAATATTGTTTATATCAGATCTAATAGGAGTATGCTTAGTTTATATCATCCTTCCACAGGACTGACCGAACAGGTTAAGACGGTGACCAGACCCTCTATTAGTGTTCCTTGGGATGAAGGAGTATTCCCTGATAGAGCATACAATATATCCGCTATAAGGACCGACGGTACCTATATATATATTTGCGGAAAGAAATGGATGACTGTTCATTCAAATCCGAATGGACCGGAAAAAACAGAAGAGATATGGGTACCTTTTCAGGTATTAAACTATGATTTTGAAGAAGTCGCAACGGTAAATCTGACGGAAGTAATTCCAATTCCTCCGGAAAATATTTCGGATTTGTGGGGTTGGAATTATAAAAACGTGGTTTCTTTGGGAGATGATCTTTATTTTAGCCTGGTAGAGGAAACGGAAAAGATTTATAGGTGTAAACGGAGTGATTTTCTGGATGGAAATACGGAACCTGAACTTCTCTATGAGATACCGCGTTATACCCTGAATTACTACTGATGCCGGCTCCGGGAAAAGAAACTGCTGTACCATGGGGTGTCAGATGTATTCACCATAAATATATTGTAGGAAAAAGGATATTTTGTATGTTGGAATTAATTGACTGCACAAAGAAGTACGGAAATAAAACAGCGCTGCATGCGTTAAGTGTGACTTTTGAGACGGGAGTGTACGGATTGCTGGGAGCAAACGGCGCAGGCAAGTCTACCATGCTGAATTTGATTACGGACAACCTGCCCCGTACTTCCGGACAGATTCTCTACAACGGAAAAGAGATACTTTCCCTTGGCAGAAGCTATCGGAAAAGGGTGGGCTATACACCCCAGTTACAGGGAATGTACGAGGACTTTACGGCACGGGATTTTCTTCATTACATAGGCGCGTTAAAGGGAATGAAGAGCAGAGAGTGTAAAAAACAGACCGAACGGTTTCTTGATATCGTATGTCTGTCTGACAGCGCGCATCACAGGCTTGGCTCCTTTTCGGGAGGAATGCGCCAGAGGGTGCTGTTAGCCGCGGCAATGTTGGATGAACCGGAAATTTTAATTCTGGATGAACCTACCGCGGGCCTTGACCCGACGCAGAGAATACGTCTGCGGGATTACATTGCTTCTATTGCCGCAGAAAGAACGGTTCTTTTGGCGACGCATGTAATAGGAGATATTGAGACGATTGCCAAAAAAGTGCTGCTGCTTCATCACGGTCTGCTTTGCCGTTTCGCATCAACGGAGGAACTGCTTCGGGAAACGGAAGAAGTGCTTTTGGAAAAACAGCAGTTACCGGAGCATCCGCTGACTTTGGAGGATGTGTACCTGTTTCATGCGCAGGAACAATTGACAGAAGAGTAGTCTGCTAAGGAGGGTGCTATGTTAGAATTAAAGCGAATTTTATGGAACCGCAGAAGCTTTCTTCTCTTTGGTCTGTTACTGCTTCTTCATGGCGTGTTTTTCTTTTTTCAGTGTAATGAGGCAAAATCAAATACACTGACAGGAGAAGCACTGGAAGAATATATTGACGGTTATGCGGACTATGTAAATTCTGTTCATGAAAATGTGGCTGTAATGCGGGAAAATCCGTTGTTTAACAATGAGGAGTCCTTTGTATACCGGAATTTAATAAAGACCGGAGACGATTATGCAGGACTGACCGGAATAACGCCTGTCATCGGGGAAAACCGGGGCATTGTTACTCTGTTAAATTTTAACCTGACAAGTTTTGTTCTGCTTCTGGTTGGAATTTATATTGTTTTGTGCTTTATGGCGGAACGGCAGAAAGGTTTATATCTGCTGATTCGCTGTACATATAAGGGAAGGATGCAGCTTTCGCTGCAAAGAATCGGAATCCTTGGTGTTGGGATTCTGACCGCCGCCCTTTTATTGTTTGGAAGCACTCTTTTAATGAGTATGCGTCTGTTTCCCGGCTGTGACATGGGAAGGCCTATTCAGTCTGTTCCGGAGTTTGGAAGTGTGACAGGACATTATTCTATCGGCGGATTTCTGCTGCTGTTTTTTCTGAAAAAGGCAATAGGCTGTCTGCTTACCTGCCTGCTTCTGTATTTTTGTATGTCGATATTCCGTTCCAGTCTTTGTATTATTATTTTTTTCCTTCTTTTTGCGGGGGAATACGGATTATATACTCTGATTATTCCGACGGGAAAATGGAGTGCGTTTAAATATCTCAATTTATATACATATGTTTTTTGCGGAACGGAGTATGCGCATTATTATAATTTAAATGTTTTCGGACATCCTTTAAATATTGCGGCAGGTGCGGATGTATTGGCTTTCATCGGAACTGCAGTTATGATTTTATTCTGTCTGATTCGGTATGCCGTACAATATCCGAAGAGTGAATACAAGAGCCTTTGGTTCGTAGAAAAGATACGCACTTTTGTAAGTCGTCATAAGCCGTCGTATCCGTTATTCTTATGGGAACTGAAAAAGGTACTGTTTTCACAAAAGGCTCTGTTTATATTTGTAATTTTGTTTTATCTTGCCTTTTCGGCATCGACGGAAGCCAACTATCTGGATTTCAGAAGCAGGTATATAACACACTGGTATGAGGAACTTGCGGGAAAAATTGATGAAGAAAAGGTAACGGAGATTCGTGACAAAAAGACCGAATTGGAAATAAAGATTGAGAAGCTGGAGATATCAATACAGCGTCTTGAGGAAAATCTGATCAGAAATATTATGACAGGAAAAGGAACCGACTATATAAGCGGGCTCATTTCCGAACGGCGGGAGCTGATGGAGGAATATAAAAAAGAGTTAAAAGGGATTTCGGTAGTGTTTGAGCAGGCGGAGGCAGGATTGGAGTTTTATCTGAAAACAGGTATAGCGCCGGAACTGATAGATCCCACTGCATATGAGCTGCTGCTTTATAATGATAAGAGAACCATTCTGCGAAATTATCTCTATACATTGCTGACGGTCGTACTGATGCTGTCGGGGATTATGGCATTCGAGAAAGCGTCGAATATGGAAATGCTGCTGAACTCTCTCTACAAAGGAAGGAAGCAGACCCTGTTCGGAAAAATATTAATTATGTTAGGAATCTGTACGATTTGTACACTTTCGATACATTTGATTCAGTATATCCAAATCGGTAAGGTGTTTGAATATGCGCATTTAAACGAACCGGCTCAAAGCATTCCATGTGCGCGCTTCTTTCCGGTATTGCTTACAATCCGACAGTACCTGGTTTTAATATATTCCGTCCGGGTTTTGATTTCTGCCGTGGTTGGCGGGACGGTAATGTTCCTCAGCAGTAAATTAAGCAGAATTGCAACCATTGCAATCGGTGTTTTTCTCCTGATTATTCCGATGGGACTGGTTGCGCTAAGATTTTAGGTTCGTAAAGTTTGCGCGGTACAGACAAAGTTTAGTTTAATATAAAAATAGGTTTTCTCCGTCCATAGAGGCTTTAATTATTTTATATTCGTCTTCACTGATATGGTATAAGTCCGCAATGATTAAGTCAAGCGCGTCATAAAGCGCATGTATGCTTGAGGGGTCGGAAGTCCCAAGCAGGGCATTCACCATATCTATGACGGGTTTCTGAGCGTCTTCTTCTATTTGAGGGATAGGAAGCCGCTCAAGATGAGAGCGCAGTATTTTTACGGAGTGAAACATTTTCCTAAAAAAGAAGCGGCTCACTCCTGAATTTAGTATTGCCATAATATATTTGATGTTTAGTCCGTCGATTGCCGGAATAAGTATGTTGCAGCTGTTTAACGATAAGGTTTGCCGATTGTCATAGGCAAACACCGGCTGATTACAAATAAAGCGGTACAGCAGCTTTTCCGGCGCACGGTAATACTTTTCGGGAGCTGTCTGCTGAAAGGCTCCGGGTTGAAAGACAATATAATTATTTGTGTTACGGAACCTGTATTTATAGATATCCGAGCCTTTCAGTACCATTTCGTTTTCCGCCGTTTTTTGGTCTGAAATATAGGTTTGATTACTGCCGGTAACAATCCCGAGGGCGAAGACGGCGTTGTTCTCAAGTGTTGCCGCATTTTTAAGATTTGCTATCTTTTTTAAAACGGCATACTCCGCATCCGTAGCGGAAAAAACGAAACAATCCGCGGTAACTTCGCGTTCCGTACTTATAGTATAGGTACGTTTTCCGTCATTTACGGTCAGTCCCATTGCAGTGAAAGGGGTATTGTCATGGACAATCTGCAGAATGATACAAGGGCACTGGACTTTATCGAACACGTTTCCCAGAAATTCCAGATACCGGAATGAGTTTGTCCGCATAACCGCCGTTCTCGTCTGAGTATGTGCTTTGATATTTAAAAAGGCTTCCGGCAGTACAAAGGACAGTACCCCGCCGAGCGTTAAATCGGAAATTGCCCGTTCGATAAAAACATCATACGATTCAATGGCCGCTCCCGACGCCGATATATATTTTTTTCGTAATTGCTCTTTTTCGGTTTTTGTGTAATGATATCCCCATGGAGGATTCCCGATAATAAAATCATAGTTTGCCGCGGAGTCCGTAAAAAGATAATCCGATTCGGTGATGTGATTATATAAAAAATCTTGATTTGTTATTTTATACTTTAAAGCCATATTGATTCGTGTAATCCGGACGCTGATTTTATCTATGTCATTTCCATAGATGTTAGAAAAAGGAATGTTATGCGGAAGCTGAAGTAAAAAATTGCCGGTTCCGCAGCATGGGTCAAAAACAGTTTTGCCGGCCGCGGAATTTGTATCAAATAAGCGGCTGCAAAGTTTTTTTACCACATTTGTCGGAGTGTAGTAAGAGCCGGCAGCCTTACGGCTTCTCAAGTTTTTTAGCGACAGGTAGAGGAAACCCAGGATATCTTCTTTTTCCTCATAAACATATTCAACGGAAAAAAGTTCCGGATTAGCGGCAAGAACCGCAAGTGCGGAATCTTTATCAGGAAGAAGGTCCGTAATCAGAAAGTCGTATCCGCCCAGCCGCAGAGAACCGGATAAATAAGATTCCAAATAATTTGCCGCGATTTTATTTGCGCTGCTCCCGTTTGTTGCGCTTTCATTTGTTTCATTTTCAATAGGAAAGAGTTTTTGGCATAGAAGCTGAATGGCACATTCGGAAACTAAAATACGAATGAGACTGTCGGTTGCTTCGATTTTTTCGGCGCGCAGCAGGTCAAGAATTTTTCGGACTGCGGGTACATTAACGGAATGTGCGGAAACGTATGCACGGCAGATGCCGTTTCCGGAAACGAAGTGTTTGTTCCTTCTGCTTTTTAACACGGGAGTGTCACTGCTTTCAAGGCGTGCCCGCAGATGCCCGGCATATTCCGCCGTAAAATACGGAGTAGTTCCGATTGTCAAAGACGGGAGCAATTTGCCGAGTTTTATCCAGTTGCGTCCCGTGGCCTCCGAAATAGACAGCTCCCGGCAGAGTTCTGTGAACGGGAGAAGGGCATTGTCGGAGATGACTGACGCGGCATGTCCGTCATCAGGCTTTTTGATATCTTCCGGAATAATCCATACATCAGACATAGCATATCCCCCTTGTTTTAATGATTCTATTATATATGCGAAAGAGAATCTTGTAAATAATGGAAAATTTTTTGGGTTTCCGCACTTTTTTAGTTGCTTTAAAAAATTCCGCGGACTGCACGCTCTCTTATTTTTGCATTTGTCCGAAGGAGCGCGTTTTTAGCGGAGTCGGAATCACCTCTTAGAGCCGGTTAGGCGCGAGGACGCACCCGAGCTGCTTAACGGCTCTTGGAGGAAGTCCAGTGCAGCGTTGCGCATGTAAAAATAAGAGAGCGTGCAGTCTGCGGAACATAAAAGTATACAATATGCGGAAACTTAAATGGAAAAATTTGAAAATCCCTCTAAATTATGCTTGCAAAATGGAAAAATAGGTGATATAATGATAAACGGACTTTTTTCGAAAGGAGTGAAATGCAGTGAAGGTTAGATCTTCCGTAAAACCGATTTGCGAAAAATGTAAAATCATTAAAAGAAAGGGAGCTATCAGAGTAATCTGTGAGAACCCGAAACACAAACAAAGACAGGGCTAAGACTTTGCTTTGTGGGGAACTTCCCTGAAAGCAGGTCGTTTCAATAAATACCGTTCGGTAACTTATAGAAACAGTTCTTGCTTTTTGTGTTACAATCCCCTGCAAAAGAACCGAAACATGGTTTGCAGCGGGAACATTGTGATATTGTGGGCATACGCCGATACGATACGCGCGGCTGCGTGTTGGTTTGGGAAACAGCCTTTTGGGTGTGAAAAGGCTTCCGGTTTTTGGCGTTATGTTTTAGAGGACGGTGTCATTATCACCTTCTCTTTCGGCACGGGAAACGCCGATGCCGTCACAATTTAAAGCGGCTGGTGACTGCGTAAAGCGGTCAAATCCCGCATAGCGGGAGCCCCAAAGGGGCAGGGCGGATATCCGCCGGGAACTATTTAACAATATTTAACGGAGGTGTAATACGCACATGGCTCGTATCAGTGGTGTAGATTTACCAAGAGAGAAACGTGTAGAAATCGGCCTTACCTATGTTTATGGTATCGGCAGAGTAAGTTCCAACAAGATTCTTGCCAAGGCAAATGTAAATCCGGACACTCGTGTTAAGGATTTAACCGATGAGGAAGTAGCAAGAATTCGTGATGTCATTGATGCAGACTATATGGTAGAAGGTGATTTAAGACGTGAGACTGCCTTAAACATCAAGAGACTGCAGGAAATCGGTTGCTACAGAGGCATTCGTCACAGAAAGGGTCTTCCGGTTCGCGGACAGAATACGAAGAACAACGCAAGAACCAGAAAAGGTCCGAAGAGAACTGTTGCGAATAAGAAGAAGTAATATAAGGAGGATTTGTCATGGCTAAGAAGTTAGCAGCAAAGAAAGTGGCTAAGAAGCGTGTCAAGAAGAACGTAGATCGCGGACAGGCACACATTCAGTCATCTTTTAACAATACAATCGTTACGCTTACGGATGCAGAAGGCAATGCTCTTTCCTGGGCAAGTGCCGGCGGATTGGGATTCAGAGGTTCCAGAAAGTCTACTCCTTATGCGGCGCAGATGGCAGCGGAGACGGCAGCAAAGGCAGCGATTCCGCACGGTTTAAAGTCGGTTGACGTTATGGTTAAGGGACCGGGTTCCGGCAGAGAAGCAGCAATTCGTGCTCTTCAGGCATGTGGCATTGAGGTTACCAGTATTAAAGACGTAACTCCGGTTCCGCACAACGGATGCAGACCGCCGAAGCGCAGAAGAGTCTGATGAATTAGTGAAAGGAGAACTGACATGGCAAGAGATATGGGTCCTGTTTTAAAGAAATGCAGAAGCCTTGGCATTGAGCCGGCTTATATCGGCATTGATAAGAAGTCAAACAGAAACTTCGCAAGAGCAGGTAAGAAAGTAAGCGAATATGGTATGCAGCTTCGTGAGAAGCAGAAGGCAAAGTTTATCTATGGCGTACTGGAAAAGCCGTTCCGCAACAATTTCGAGAAGGCGAAAAAGTTAAAGTACGGTACGACCGGTGAGAATATGCTCATCTTATTAGAGCTTCGTCTTGACAATGTAATTTTCCGTCTCGGTTTCGCGAGAACCAGACGCGAGGCAAGACAGATTGTTGACCATAAGCATGTTTTGGTAAACGGCAAGCGCGTAAACATCCCGTCCTACATTGTAAAAGCAGGCGATGTGATTTCTATTGCCGAGAAGGCTAAGAACACCCAGAGATATAAGGATGTTCTTGAAGTAACCGGCGGAAGAACCGTTGCTGCTTGGTTGGAAGCAGATCACGAGAACCTGACCGGTACGGTTAAGGAAATCCCGACCAGAGATCAGATTGATGTTCCGGTAAATGAGATGCTTATCGTCGAGTTGTATTCTAAGTAATCAACTTTTAATTAACAAGGAGGGTCCGCTTTGTTTGATTTTGAAAAACCGAAAATTGAAATTGCTGAAATTTCCGAAGATAATAAATACGGGCGTTTTGTGGTAGAGCCTCTTGAAAGAGGATACGGAACGACGTTAGGTAATTCCCTCAGAAGAATTATGCTTTCGTCCCTGCCGGGTGCTGCGGTCAGTCATGTAAAGATTGACGGCGTAGTACATGAGTTCAGCACGATTCCGGGCGTAAAAGAAGACGTTACCGAGATTATTATGAACATCAAGAGCCTTGCCATTAAGAACACAAGCGAAACAAATGGGCTGAAAACGGCTTACATTGACTTCTCCGGCGAAGGTGTGGTTACTGCCGCTGATATTCGGGTGGATCAGGATATTGAAATTATGAATCCGGAACAGGTAATTGCTACCTTAAACGGTGGTCCGGACTCCAGACTGTATATGGAATTGACCATTCAGAAGGGCAGAGGTTATATTGGCGCAGACAAGAATAAGAACGATCAGATGCCGATTAGCGTAATTGCTATCGACTCTATCTTCACGCCGGTAGAGCGTGTAAATCTCACAGTAGAGAATACGCGTGTCGGACAGATTACGGACTTTGATAAGCTGACGCTGGATGTATTTACAAACGGTACGCTGGCGCCGGACGAAGCAGTGAGTCTTGCGGCAAAGGTATTGAGTGAGCATTTGAATTCCTTTATTAACCTTTCCGAGAAGGCAAAGACAGTTGAGGTTCTGGTTGAGAAGGAAAGCAACGACAAGAGCAAGGCGCTTGAAATGAGCATTGAAGAACTGGAACTTTCGGTTCGTTCGTTCAACTGCTTGAAGAGAGCGAATATCAATACCGTGGAAGAATTAATTAACAAGACCCCTGAGGATATGATGAAGGTACGTAACCTTGGTCGCAAGTCCTTAGAGGAGGTACTTGCGAAGTTAAAAGAGCTTGGTTTGTCTCTGAACCAAGGCGATGACTAAGATTAGGAGGAAGGCGCAATGGCAGGTTATAGAAAGCTCGGCAGAACGTCGAGTCAGAGAAAAGCATTGTTAAGAAATCAGGTAACGAACCTGTTATACCATGGCAAAATCAAAACGACAGAAGCTAAGGCAAAGGAAATCCGCAGTATAGCTGAGCATTTGATTACTATGGCGGTAAAGGAAAAAGACAACTACGAGACGGTTACGGTTAAGGCAAAAGTTGCCCGCAAGGACAAGGACGGCAAGAGAGTAAAGGAAGTAGTTGACGGCAAGAAGGTAACTGTATTCGATGAAGTGGACAAAGAAATCAAGAAAGAAGCAGCTTCCAGACTTCATGCAAGACGCCAGATGAACAAGGTATTGTACGGAATTACTTCCGTTCCGACCGAAGCAGCCGGCAAAAAGAAGAATACAAAGAAGATTGATGTTGCGGATAAGCTCTTTGATGAGATTGCTCCGAAATACGCGGACCGTAAGGGCGGTTACACCAGAATCGTTAAGCTTGGTCAGCGCAAGGGTGACGCGGCAATGGAAGTTTTCATTGAATTAGTTTAGTGAATGGCGGGGCTGTCGCACTGAATAGTGTGATAGCCCTTTTTATGTCATGGGAAACTTCCGCATACGCGGCTGCGCCCGGCGCAAAGTTCTGTAAACAGAACTCTTTGTTTATATCATAGAAAATGCACTGCATTAAGAAAGGAGGCCGTTATGAAAAAGAATATGCTTTTTACGGATAAACTCGTCTTTGAGTATATCCGCCGTGATGAAGAAGGAAATGTTGAGAGTATTACACGGGCGCTGGATGAAGTAAATTTAGAGGTTAAACGGGGCGAGTTTGTTGCGATTCTGGGTCATAACGGTTCCGGAAAGTCCACCGTGGCAAAGCACATCAATGCGCTTTTGTCTCCTACGGAGGGGGCGGTTTTTGTAAACGGAATGGATACGAAAGACGAAGAACACCTTTGGGATATCCGCCGGAGTGCGGGCATGGTGTTCCAAAATCCCGACAATCAGATTATTGCCACGGTTGTAGAGGAAGACGTGGCGTTTGGACCCGAGAATATAGGAATCCCGACGGAAGAAATCTGGCGCAGGGTGGAGGAAAGTCTGGCGGCGGTCGGAATGACCGCGTACCGAACCCATTCGCCGAATAAGCTGTCCGGCGGGCAGAAACAACGCGTCGCGATTGCCGGTATTATGGCGATGCGGCCGGATTGCATCGTGTTGGACGAACCGACGGCGATGCTTGACCCGGTGGGGCGTAAAGAGGTCATTCGGACCGTACATGAGCTAAATAAGAACGAGGGAGTGACGATTCTTCTGATTACCCACTATATGGACGAGGTAATCGACGCGGACCGTGTGATTGTAATGGACGGCGGGAAAGTTGTGATGCAGGGAACGCCGCGTGCGGTTTTCTCTCAGGTGGAGCGGCTGAAAGAGTATCGTCTGGATGTGCCGCAGGTAACGGAACTTGCTTATGAACTGAAAAAGAAGGGCGTACCGATGCCGGACGGAATACTTACCGTGGAGGAGTTTACCGCGGCGTATTGTACGGCGAAAGGGAAATTACAGGAAAGCAGAGGTTAAGAAAGCACGGAGGCTTATAAAGCCGTGCGGAAATCTTGAACGGAATAAAATAATTTGGACGGAAAGGAGGCAGCGTAATGGAGGCACAGACGAAAGCCGGAGATTTGCGGGAGTGTATGGTGCTTGACCATGTAAATTATGTTTACGGCGCCGGTACGGCGTATGAAAAGCATGCCCTGCAGGATATTAATCTGGTATTGCGCAAGGGAGAGTTTATCGGTTTAATCGGGCATACCGGTTCGGGAAAGTCTACTCTGGTGCAGCATTTAAACGGCCTGATTACGCCTACTTCCGGCCATATTTATTATCGGGGAAACGACATCGGCGCTGCCGATTACAATAGAAAGGAACTGCGCGGCAAAGTAGGTCTGGTATTCCAATATCCGGAACATCAGCTGTTTGAGACAACCGTAGTAAAGGATGTCGCGTTCGGACCGAAAAATATGGGTCTGTCGCAGCTTGAAACGGATATGCGGACGTTTGCGGCGTTAAAAGAGGCGGGAGTAAGCGAGACGCTTTACGACGCTTCTCCGTTTGAACTTTCGGGCGGGCAGAAACGTCGCGTGGCGATTGCGGGTGTGCTTGCCATGCAGCCGGATATTTTGATTTTGGACGAACCGACCGCCGGGCTTGACCCGCGGGGCAGAGATGAAATATTAGAGCGTATTGCGAAGATTCATGACGAAGGAGACAGAACGGTTATTTTGGTTTCCCACAGCATGGAAGATGTGGCAAAATATGCCTCGCGCCTGATTGTAATGAACGGAGGCAGGGTTTTCTGTGACGGAACGCCCAAAGAGGTATTTGAAGCCTATAAGGAGCTTGAGGACATCGGTCTTGCGGCTCCTCAGGTAACTTATTTGTCGGAAGCGTTAAAAAATGCGGGAATTGCCCTGCCGTACAACGCGACAACCGTAGAGGAAGCAAAGGAACTTCTTCTTGCCGACTGGAGAGGGGGAGGAAGATGATTCGTGATATTACAATCGGACAGTATTATCCGGTGGAATCACCGATTCATCGGCTGGATCCCCGGGTAAAACTTTCCGGCACTATGATTTTTTTAATTTCCCTGTTTGTGTTTTCGGGGTATCTCGGCTATATAATCGCGGCGGTGTTTGTAAGCTGTGTCATTAAGCTTTCCAAAGTGCCGTTTCGCTACATTGTGCGGGGGCTTCGGCCGGTACTGATGCTGCTTTTGATTACCCTGCTGTTTAACCTGCTGTTAACAAGAGAAGGCGAAGAAGTATTTTCGTTTTGGATTATCCATATTTATGACGAGGGCGTGATTATGGCGGCACTTATGGCGGTGCGCCTTGTACTTTTGGTGCTGGGCTCCTCGCTTATGACTTTTACCACGACGCCGAACCAGCTTACGGACGGTCTGGAAAAGGGGCTTGGATTTCTTAAAAAAATCCGGGTTCCGGTACATGAGATTGCCATGATGATGTCAATTGCCCTCCGCTTTATTCCGATTCTGATTGAAGAAACGGATAAAATTATGAAAGCGCAGCAGGCAAGAGGCGCGGATTTTGAAAGCGGAAAGCTTTTGCAGCGTGCAAAAGCCCTTGTACCGCTTTTGGTGCCGTTGTTTGTTTCGGCAATCCGCCGTGCAAATGACCTTGCTTTCGCGATGGAAGCCCGCTGTTATCACGGCGGGGAAGGGCGTACAAAGATGAAACCGCTTCGCTATCAAAAGAGAGATGCGGCGGCATATATTATTTTATTTGCTTATCTTGGCGTCATGATCGGAAGCAGTTTTTTGTTTTGAGCCGATAGGTATGACACGGTGAAATCGGCAGGAAAGGGGAGCTTATGCGGCGGATTATGTTAATTGTGGCGTATGACGGGACAAAATACTGCGGCTGGCAGATTCAGCCGAACGCGGTTACGGTAGAAGAAGTATTAAACCGTGAATTATCCCGCCTGTTAAAAGAAGAAATTACGGTAATCGGCGCCAGCCGCACCGACTCCGGCGTACATGCCATGGGAAACGTGGCGGTGTTTGATACAAGCACCCGGATTCCGGCGGAGAAGCTCTGCTATGCCTTAAACCACAGTCTGCCGGAGGACATTGTGATTCAGAAGTCGTTTGAGGTTGCGCCGGACTTTCACCCAAGGAAATGGGACAGCAAAAAGACCTACGAATATAATATCTGGAATGCGGACTTTGTGCAGCCGTTTAACCGCGGATATACGCATTTTGTCTATCATACGCTGGATGTGGAAGCCATGCAAAAAGCAGCCCGCTATTTCTTGGGAGAGCACGATTTTACCAGTTTCTGCTCCACAAAGGCGCAGGTGCCCGACCATGTCCGCACGATATATTCCTTAGAGATTGAAAAAAAGGGGAATTTGATTACGCTCCGCGTTACCGGGAACGGTTTCCTCTACAATATGGTGCGGATTATCGCAGGAACCCTTCTTCTGGTAGGAGAGCATCAGAGAAAACCGGAGGAAATCGCAGAGATGATTGCGGCAAAGAACCGGGAGGCAGCGGGTCCTACAGCCCCGGCCAAGGGACTTATGTTAGTTAAAATCGATTATTTTCCTGCTCCGGAACGGGTGGAGAGGGAGTTTATAAACGAGTGTATCAACGAAAAACAGGAAGAAATCCGCGGGTAGGATGGAAGCGGAGGTTAAGCAGAAGTTAAAATATCGAGATGTAAAAAACGAAAGATTCATTTAAAAATATAATTTTAAAAGTGATTTTTCTAAACGAATCAGGAGAAAATTTGAAAAAAGTTAAAAAAATCCTTGAAAAACACTTGACTTTAAATCAGGCAGCCGCTATAATACGAAACGTTGGTAAGGTTATTCCGCATTGTCAGCGGAAGCTGACCATGATTGAATAGAACGACATTTAAGATGAATAAAGGAGGAAACGCTATGAAGACATTTATGGCAAGCCCGGCTACCATCGAAAGAAAGTGGTATGTAATCGATGCACAGGGACAGACATTAGGCCGCCTTTCTTCTGAAATCGCTAAGATTTTGAGAGGCAAGAACAAGCCGATTTATACCCCGTTTATTGATACCGGTGATAATGTTATCGTTGTAAACGCAGAGAAGGTTAAGGTTACGGGTAAGAAGCTGGATCAGAAGATTTACTTTAACCATTCCGATTATCCGGGTGGAATGAGAGAGACGACCTTAAAGGAAATGCTTGCGAAAAAGCCGACGGACGTTATTACGCTCGCGGTTAAGGGAATGCTTCCGAAGGGACCTTTGGGAAGAAGCATGATTACGAAGTTACATGTCTATGCCGGCGCTGAGCATCCGCATGCTGCACAGAAACCGGAAGCATTAGAGCTTAAGTTTTAATCAGGTCGAAAGGAGGAAATAAAAATGGCAAAAGCAAGATATTACGGTACCGGCAGAAGAAAGAGCAGTATTGCCAGAGTATACCTCGTACCGGGAACCGGTAAGGTAACGATTAATAAGAGAGATATTGACGAGTATTTCGGTCTTGAGACCTTAAAGCTTATCGTTCGTCAGCCGTTGGCTTTAACGGAAACCGCTGACAAGTTCGATGTTCTTGTAAATGTACACGGCGGTGGTTTCACCGGTCAGGCAGGCGCAATCAGACACGGTATTTCCCGTGCCCTGCTGCAGGCAGACGCTGACTATCGTCCGGCGTTAAAGAAAGCAGGTTTCTTAACCAGAGATCCTCGTATGAAGGAAAGAAAGAAGTACGGCTTAAAGGCAGCGAGACGTGCGCCGCAGTTCAGTAAGAGATAAGCTGTATATATGTAATACACATATCAGTGATATGTATAGGACATTTTCCGGCAAGAGATTACCGGAAAATGTCCTTTTTGTCAGCTGTTAATTAACATACCATAATGTATCCGGTTTCGGATTATATTTAGAATGGTTTTTATTATCTTGGCATGTATATTTTACAGCAGGAGGAGTATTTCTACAAATCCTATATACAATTTGGTCAATTTCTTGTTCGGAGTCAATAAAGGTACGTATCCATCCATGAATATATAGTGATGGTGGCTCAAAAGTACTTTTGCTGCCATATCCGATATTTTGTTCAATTATAAATAATTGGGCTAATATGGCAGTGATATCTATTGGATTTATGTATTGTGTAAAGCAAATATGAGTTAAAGGTTTAATTGCATCTAAAGGATCCTCGCCGTAGAAAATTTTGTCAAATGCCAAAAGAAGTTTTTCTTTCACTTCTGGAAGTTCCCTGGAACGTAATTTTAAATCTAAAAGTAGGCGTAAATGGTTTGGGCGAAAAGGTTTACTATCACCTATTTTTAAAAAAATTTGAAAGTTTGTGTTAACATCATAATTTTCAAATCTTTTTGGTAATGTAGCAGGGCGATATAATAGAATTGCCTGTTTGTCGTTATTATAGACTTCCGTCATTGTGTCAAATGGTAAGTCTAATACAATTTGAGTCATATTGTTATAATTCATTATGAGTTTACCTCCTTAAAAAAATCACTAATCTCAACACCAAGTACATTGGCAATCTGATTAAGTATGGATATAGATACACTTTTATTGCATCCGGCGGCTTCGATTTTAGAAAGATAGCTGATGCTGATTTTAGCCTGTTCTGCAAGCTGTACTTGAGTTAGTGTGGTTTGTTCTCTATAATGCTTTATATTTTTACCTATAACACGATACAGCTCAGTATCATTGTTGAAACGCATAAGGACACCTCTTTCACTATTTGTGAATATTATCGCATAAGATTTATATCATATAAATTCACTTATAGTGAAAGAAACTGCATTGTAGATGAAATTATTAGGGGAGTGTGGTAATATAGATGAAAATACGGGGGTGAGATATGCCATATGATACAACAGAATATGCTGAATGTCCGAGATATGGAAAAACGAAAGGTGATTTCGCAAGTACATTGCAAGGTGTCTTTTGCCCTTCTGTGCAGAAAAAGGAGGCGTAGCTTATAATTTTACAACCAAATAATTGCAAGCTTGAACTGACGACAGTTTGGTCATTTCCGGACAGAGGCAGTTGGGCAACGCATTCAGGCAAGTATCGAGGTAATTGGTCTCCGTATGTACCAAGAAATTTGATACTTCGTTATTCTAATCCGGGAGACTGGGTCTTAGATCAATTTATGGGTAGTGGAACAACCTTAGTAGAGGCAAAGCTGCTCAATCGAAATGCGGTAGGTGTTGATATCAATCCGCAAGCCGTTTCAATTTCTGAAACGAACTTACAATTCCAATGTGAGACAAATTCAAAAATATTTGTACGAAATGGTAATGCTACAGATTTGTGTTTTATCAAAGACAGTCGTATAGACTTTATCTGTACGCATCCGCCATATGCCAATATTATCAAGTATAGTAAAGGGATATATGGGGATATCTCGCTGCTTGGAGTAGATGAGTTTTTAATAAAGATGCATAAGGCAGCAGAAGAATCCTATCGTATACTAAAAAAGGGGAAGATGTGCGCTGTAATGATTGGGGATGTAAGGAAATATGGAAAAGTGGTTCCGTTAGGCTTTCACATGATGGAATGTTTTTTGCAGGCGGGTTTTTCTAATAAAGAAATTATTATTAAAGAGCAACATAATTGCCGTTCTACAGATTATTGGCAGAAACAGAATAACAATTTCTTGTTGTTGGCGCATGAATATATTTTTGTATTTCAAAAGTAAAGCAATTTATATAGAATGAAAGTTTTGGTTGCTATTTTTTGTGTTTGAAGGTATAATAAATGTGTAAAAGATTGGCATTTTGTGAATATAGAGAAGAGGAATCAAGATGAGTAGTTTAAGTGCCGCTCCGTTTGTCAAATGGGCCGGCGGAAAGCGTCAGCTGCTTCCGCAGATAAAAGAGAGAATGCCTGAAAAATATAATAATTATTATGAACCATTTGTAGGCGGCGGTGCGGTGACATTTGAACTGTTGCCTGCAAATGCGCTGATTAATGATATTAATAAGGCATTAATCAACGCATATAAACAGATCTGTATTGCACCGGAAGAATTTTTAAAAGCGGTAAACAAGCTTGATGCAGAGATGTGGGAAGACGGAAAAAAATACTATTATTCCCTAAGAGAGCATTATAATGATAAGATGATGAAGGCAGAATATGATTTGGAATTAGCGGCATTATTTGTTTTTATCAATAAACACTGTTTTAATGGTTTGTACCGGGTAAATGGCAAGGGACTGTTCAATGTTCCGTACAATAATAGCCGTGGAGCATCTGCTGATGAAAAGGTTATTATGGATGTTTCGAAATATTTACAAGGAGTAACCATTATAGAGGGCGATTTCGAAACAGCGTGTGGAAATGCTAAGAGGGGTGATTTCGTATTTATTGACAGCCCATATGCACCCTTGAATCCTACATCATTTGAGTCCTATACAAAAGAAGGGTTTGATATAGAAAGTCATAAGCGATTGGCAAAACTTTACGATGAATTGACAGCCAGAGGCTGCTATTGTATGCTCACAAATCACAATACAGAGATGATAAATGAGTTATACGGCAACAAAGGCTACAAGATAGATGTTGTAAGTGTGAAACGTATGATTAATTCAGATGCATCTAACAGAGTAGGCGAAGAAGTAATCATATGTAACTATTAAAGGAGCCGGAGTAATGGAGAACTTATTTATAAAGAAGGAGCCATTATATTTCGAGACAGATGGCTCCCAGTTAGTATTAGGCGATTCTTTTAAAATTCTAACAAAAATGGAACCGGAATCCGTAGATATGATATTTGCGGATCCACCGTATTTTTTAAGTAATGACGGAATTACCTGTCAGGGTGGAAAGATGGTTTCTGTAAATAAAGGCTCATGGGATAAACTTTCGGGGAGTGGAACCGGTGTGGTCGCTAAACACAAGTTTAACAGAAAGTGGATTAAGTTATGTAAGAGAGTATTAAAGCCAAACGGCACGATCTGGATATCGGGAACATTACATAATATATATTCGATCGGTATGGCATTGGAGCAGGAAGATTTCAAGATAATCAATAACATAACATGGCAGAAAACAAATCCACCGCCGAACTTAGCGTGTCGATGCTTCACACATTCTACGGAAACCATTTTATGGGCGAAGAAGAATGAAGAGAAGTCTCGGCATTTTTTTAATTATCAGAAAATGAAAGAAATGAATGATGGCAAGCAAATGAAAGATGTGTGGACAGGAACACTTACCAAACCATCAGAGAAGACGGAAGGTAAGCACCCGACCCAGAAACCGGAATATTTACTTGAGAGGATTGTATTGGCATCAACAGAGGAAGGACAAGTTATATTAGATCCGTTTTGTGGTTCCGGAACGACCGGAGTCGAGGCGCTGCGATTAGGACGAAAGTTTATTGGAATAGATATAAGTGAAGAATATTTGGAAATATCTAAAAGAAGATTGGAGAAGGCAGCAAATGACAAACAGAGATTTTGATAAATGGTTAAGTAAGTTTAGACCGAGTATATCAGGTTATGACTACTATATTGATTTCGCTAAAGTTATAAGGAATGTAGAAGAAATCAAAGTGGAATTGAATATTTTGAATTCTTTGATTGGCTCTAAAAACATTGAAGAAGATTTTGAAAAAATTGTAACAAAGTATCCGGAAACATTAACGTGTGTTCCGCTACTTCTTGCAGTGAGAGGACATGAAATCTATGCGCAGGATGACGAAGGTGCGTTTTTATATAATTTTAAGCAGACGAATTATGGCCTGGAACAATACAAAGTCTTTATGCGGAAAACAGGATTATTTGATATGATTGCAAATCATTTGGTAAATAATCTTGTAGACTATGCACTTGGTATTGAAACAGGGCTTGATTCTAATGGCCGTAAAAACCGTGGTGGTCACCAGATGGAGGATTTGGTTGAGAAGTATATAGTGGCAGCAGGATTTGAAAAGGATGTAAATTACTTTAAGGAAATGTACTTAAAAGACATTGAAAAAAAGTGGAATATTAATTTATCGGCACTTTCTAATCAAGGAAAAGCGGCAAAGAGATTTGATTTTGTAATCAAAACAGATAAGATGATATATGGTATCGAAGCGAACTTTTATGGGGGAGGAGGTTCAAAACTCAATGAAACCGCAAGAAGTTATAAGATGCTTTCGCAGGAAGCAAATACCATAGATGGATTTACTTTTGTGTGGTTTACAGACGGAATCGGTTGGAAAAGCGCAAGAGAGAACTTGCGAGAGACATTTGAGGTTATGGAACATATCTACAGTATTGACGATATGGAGAATGGGATAATGAATACATTTAAGAGGAGATGAAAAAATTATGTATCTGAATTATTTGCAAATAGTAAATAATAAAAATTTAAGTACAACTAAATTTTCTTTTGTAGAGAGAGTTAATACGATTATGGGCGAGAACGATTCAAGAACATATGCATTGTAATCCTACAATAAAAGGAAAGGATTTGGATTTAAGATACTTGACTTAATTGTAATCGGAGGTAATAAACATGGAACGATCAAGATTTAATATCGACGTTGACCCAATTGAGAAAACCCAGAAGTATAAAGAGGCTATGAAGCACATAGAGCCTATTTTAGACGAAGAGTTTAAAGAAGGTCGGGGGCTTGGAATGTGTCATGCCTATTGGAACAGAAAAAAGCAACTGCTGTAGCAGTACGGAATAGACTGGAAGCCGCCGGCTGAACTGAATAAGGACATCTGCTTTGACTGACGGGCAAAAAACGTGGTGCAAATTTGATGTAACCTCTTATAAAGCACCCTGAATTTTACAAGATATATTCAATCAAAGCTGCACAATACGGTACAATACGGGCACATACACGCAAATTCCCCCACTAAATTCTTACCCCCTCAAGCTCCAGCAGCTTTTTCTTTATCTCTATGCCGCCCGCATAGCCCGTTATACTTCCGTCCGTGCCGATTACGCGGTGGCAGGGAATAATGATGGAAATAGGGTTATGGGCGATTGCGCCGCCCGCGGCGCGGGCGGACGGCCTTTTCCCGGTAAGAGGTGAGGCTTCCCCGGCAATTTCCCCATAAGAGCGGGTCTGACCGTAGGGAATGTTTAAAAGAGCTTTCCAGATGGTCTGTCTGTATTCGCTGCCGTTTGGTTTTAACGGCAGGTCAAGCGGGGACGGAGTTCGTCCGGAAAAGTATTCTTCAAGCCATTTTTTTACTTTATCAAAGAGCGGCAAGTCGGAATCGGTGCAGGACAGATTTTCCAAAGTTTTCATAAAATGTTTTTGATTTTCAATCCATAATCCCACAAGATTTTCCCCGTCGCTTGCCAGCGTCAATGCTCCTACCGGTGAGGGAATCGTCTTAATATAACAGCAGTTTCCGGTTACGGTTTCCTTTTTGCGCATAAAAACCTCCATCTGTCTGCGAAGTGCCGCTTGACCTATAAATGTGGTTTTGTTATTCCGGTCTCTGTTCCTCTGGTGCCGCCCATGCCTGAGCGTTTGGATCATACGGCGAGTGCTCTACAGTATGGAATCTCAGGTTTAGGAAAGCTTCACGGTCTTTCTCATACATTCTTTTCAGCTCGTCGGTATAGCCGACGATGACCCAAGGAAAACGCCGGGTGATTTCCGATAATGCTTTTTGAGAGGACTCTTCCTTTGACATATCCAGGGTAATAGGCTTTGAGAATCCGTCTGTCGTCAGCAGGAGACTGTAAGTCTTACTGACTGTGATACCGTTGCGGCGATGTTCTGTCGTGCGCTGGTAGACCCACACAAGGTGATCCGCAGGCAGAATGTGCGGCGTATAACCTGTGGTGTAGTGAAGAAACTGATTGCCGATCCGCAGGGTATCTTTCTTTTTGAAAGAAACGGCCGTATTGTAGTCCGCTTCTACAAGGGACTCCGTTGTGCCGGCTTTGGAAAACTCCTCTTTTAAATCGTTCAGCGAAGCGCCGGTGACTGCTTTGATGATATTAATCAGAGGCAGGACGGTCAGCAGCAGGACGAAGGCGAGTACAATATATGCGATAACGGCGTTCTGTGTTTTGTCAACAACCGCCAGATGGTACGGGACTGAAATTTTTTCAACAAGTTCATCCATGACGGAATCGACATCAATTTCCTGATCGCCGTACATGGATTTGAGCGCGGCTTTCACCTTTGACTCCATTCGAGCTTCAAATGCCCCACTTTCTCCGTCGGCCATTGGCTCTAAATGTCCGTACAGAGTAAGGCTCTTTCTCCCGTTTGATTTTGCAAGGTCGGAGAGGGAACTGAGAAGCTTGCTGTTGTTTCCGACTTTGAGGCTGATAAAACGGTAGCCGTCCGTTGTCTCGACCTGTGTATAATAATAGTGGGTGCTTGACGAGGAGTTTCCCAGATAGAATGAAGAACAGTCCGTAATTTCAATTTTGACAGGTTGTTTTTTTAGGTTCTGAGGATCCAGTTCGGAAATATCTTTGTAGCCGAACAGGGCTGCCAGTATGTAGCGTCCGGCAAACACGATTATGACACCGGCAACGGCAAACAGGAACAGGCCCGCCAATAATGTTTGTTTGATAAATTTCTTTTGCATGGATTCCAGCATATTGATATGTCTCCCTTCTTGTAGCGTCGGAATCATACGCCCTGAGGGAAATTGCTTCCCTTTTAGGGCGAGACGGTATATAATTTTTTTTATTTTAACACCGTACAGTAAAAAAAACAAGTTTAATTTAATCTCGAGTTTTCACATTTTTCAGCCATTTTAAAAAATTCCGTAGATTGGACAATATCTTATTTTTGCATTTGTCCGAAGGAGCGTGTTTTTAGCGGAGCCGGAATCACCTTTTAGAGCCGGTTAGACGCGAGGACACACCCGAGCGGCTTAACGGCTCTTAGAGGAAGGCCGGCGCAGCGTTGCGCATGCAAAAATAAGATATTGTCCAATCCGCGGAATATAAAAAGGTATACAAAATGCGAAAACTCAAGTAATTTAATAGAATACAGACAATTTTCCGATATGGTAGGTTAATTGATTTTTTTAACTGTCTCATTGCACAGACAGACAAACTATGTCATACTTAAGACGGAGGTGAATACTATGGCAAATGAAGATAAGAAAGATTTTAACGCGATGCTGCACGACAGCAAGGATATGCCGAAATTTCAGACGATTACGGACCGGAAAAGTATTGAGAAGTACGGCGGAGCCAGAATGTATTTTGCGCCGCCGCTCGACTATGACACGGTGATGAAACAGGTGCCTTATGGGAAAGTAATTACCGTCGGAGAAATTCGTGAGTATTTTGCCAAGCGCAGTGGAGCTGATTTTACGGAGCCGATAACAGCCGGGGTTTTTGTTTCTGTCGCGGCATGGGCAAGCCACCAGCGCACGGATGACAAAACGCCTTATTGGAGAACGTTAAAAGCGAACGGCGAATTAAATCAGAAATATCCCGGCGGAGTTTTGAATCAGAAGGAAAAGCTGGAAGCGGAAGGACATACCGTAATTGAAAAGGGAAGAAAAAATATACGATACTATGTTAAGGATTACGAAAAGTTTCTTTTTAAGTTGTCATAAATTAAAGTTTGCTGCCTGCCTGTGCAATAATTTTAGCGGGGCAAAATAAAGATATCCCCCTTGACAAATCTTTTTTACCTGCTATAATAAAGGCAACAATTACAGACAAAAGCATTGACGAGGAGGAGTACATGCAATTCCGGATGGACAGAGAGAAAATGGCCGGTGAAAATTTTCGTGAAGGAAGCATGGAAGTAGCCTTTGAGCTTTGGATTGAACAGAAGTATTCTTAGTAGACTCCAACGGAGATTCCCACCGTTATCAGGGGAAGCGATATCGGAATCGCAGTGAGGATTCCCGTATTGTATTGAGTGCAGAAGTATTTCTGAATTTAGGTGGTACCACGGACATGTTAGTTCGCCCTAAGCGTTTGCTTAGGGCGTTTTTTTATGTCATAGGAACCTGCTTCGCATTTCCTATGACATAAAAAGCCCTCCGGGCAGGATGCGCTGTGTGATTGCGCGTAAACGAAAAGGTTTGGCGGGTGAAACTTTCTTTTGTCTGTTTTGTAAAAAAATTTTACAGGAGGTATCCATATGGATAAGAAGTATGAGTTTCAGAAAGTTGAAAAAGAACTGGAACAAATGTGGCAGGAGCACAAGATTTACAAGTATCAAAACGGCAGGGAAAGGGAAATATTTTCCGTTGACACACCGCCGCCGACGGTAAGCGGAAAGCTTCATATAGGGCATATATTTTCCTATACGCAGGCGGAAATTATTGCGAGATTCCAACGGATGCAGGGATACGACGTATTTTATCCGTTTGGTTTTGATGATAATGGTCTGCCGACGGAACGCTTGGTTGAAAAGGATGAGAAAGTACGGGCAGGGATGCTGCCACGGAGTGAGTTCCGTAAGAAATGCATGGGTGTAATTGAAAAGTATGAAAATGAATTTAAAGATTTGTGGAAGCGGCTGGGTTTCAGCGTAGACTGGGAACTGCAATATCAAACGATATCGGAGCTGTCGCAAAAAATTTCCCAGAAGTCTTTTATTGAGCTGGCAAAGAAGAAAAAAGCGTATCGAAAAGAATCACCGGTATTATGGTGTACGGAGTGCCGGACGTCCATCGCACAGGCGGAGTTAGAGACAAAAGAGTGTGAGACGGCTTTTAATTATCTGAACTTCCCGACACCGATGGGGAATTTATTAATTGCTACGACAAGACCGGAACTGTTGTCCGGCTGCGTATGTATTTTTGTTCATCCGGAGGATGAAAGATACAAACGGTATGTAGGACAGAAGGCAACGGTTCCGTTGTATGATTTTGAAATCCCGGTTTTGACGGATGAAGCGGTTTCCATGGAGAAAGGGACGGGAGCGGTTATGTGTGCAACCTTCGGAGATTCCGCGGACATGGAGTGGTATCAAAAGCACGGGCTGCCGTATAAGGAAATTATAAAGCCGGACGGGACGGTGAATGAAACGGTTCCCTTTATCGGGGGTATGGGAATAAAGGAGGCAAGAAACCGTGTGATAGAATTGCTGCGGGAGAAGGAACTGCTTGTAAAACAGGAGACAATCCGTCATATGGTTGCGGTGCATGAACGGTGCGGTAACGATGTGGAATTTATTCTGTCAAACCAGTGGTATATTGATGTACTGTCGGAAAAAGAACGTTTTCTTCGGGCGGCAGACGAAATTAACTGGTATCCGGAGCATATGAAGACCCGGTATCAAAACTGGGTAGAAAATCTTAAATGGGATTGGTGCATTTCAAGACAGCGGTATTTTGGTGTTCCGTTTCCGGTATGGTATTGCCGGAAATGTAAAGAACCGGTTTTTGCAAAAGAGGAGCAGCTGCCGGTAAATCCTTTGGAAAGCAAGCCGTTACATGCCTGTGCATGCGGCTGTAACGAGTTTTTGCCGGAAGATGCGGTTTTTGATACATGGGCCACATCTTCGGTAACTACGCTGATTAATGCCAGATATGGGGAGCCGGATGATATTTCAAAAGATATTTTACCGATGAGCATGAGAAATCAGGCACATGATATTATCCGCACATGGGCGTTTTATTCCATTGTAAAAAGCCTGTATCATACCGGGAAAATTCCGTGGAAAGATATTATGATCAGCGGTTTTGTTTTTGCGAAACCGGGAGAGAAGATAAGTAAGTCAAAAAATAACGCGTCAAATTCTCCCTCTGCTTTGATAGAAACTCATTCGGCGGACGCGGTACGTTATTGGGCGGCGAACAGCAAACTGGGAACGGATACGTTTTTTGACGAAGAAGAATTAAAAATTTCTAAAAGATTTTTAAATAAGTTATACAACGCTGCCAAGTTTTCGGTTTTGCAGCTTGGGGATTTTGTAAAACCGAAAGAATGGGATGTATCGGAACTGCTTCCGGTTGACCGGTGGATTTTGCACAAGGTAAACGAAACGACAGAGAAGGCCGCGGCTCTGTTAAATAAGTATGAAGTGGGACAGGCAAGGCATGAAATTGACACGCTGTTTTGGAAAGATTTCTGTGATTATTATATAGAAATCGTAAAAGAGAGATTGTATCAGCCGGAAAAACACGGTGCCAAACAGCGCAGTTCCGGACAGATTGCACTGTATTACAGTCTTTTTGGAATTTTAAAATTGTATGCAATTTATACGCCTTATATGACGGAATATATTTATCAGGAGTTTTACAAAAAATACGAAAATGAGATTTCCCTGCATCAGACAGTATGGGAGATAAAGAAAGGAGAGCGCATTTATTTAGAGTTCGGAGAACACTTAAAAGAAGTAATTGCCGGAGTACGCAGAATGAAAACGGAACGGCAGATGTCCATGAAGGATACGATTCCGGAACTTATTATAACCTGCCCGAAACAGTTTCGGGAATTTTATAAAAAGTCGGAAAAGGACATTCAGGCCTGTACGGGTGCCGAAAAAATTGTGCTCCGGTTTTAAAAATAAGCTTGAGTTTTCGCATTTTGTATACTTTATTATATTCCGTAGATTGAACGCTCTCTTATTTTTGCATG
>JAFLSZ010000030.1 GCA_022510665.1 Lachnospiraceae bacterium | reverse complement strand
TTGTCCGTAGGACTTACGTTTAGCGGAGCCGGAATCACCTCTTAGAGCCGGTTAGCAAGGGCGCACCCGAGCGGCTTAACGGTTCTTAGAGGAAGAGCTTTTTTTCAAAGAGTAAGTTTTATCAAAAAATGTCATGAAAACTAGAAAATTTTTAAAAAAATTTTCAGTTTATTATAATTTCACTTGGCAAATATACTTGACAAAATATAGAAAATAAGTTATAGTTATACTAAATCCGCAATTTTGCGGAAAAGGCATTATGGCAGCACAAGGAGGGCATTATGGCAGCTCAGAATAAACCATTAGTAACACACATTTTTACGGCTGATCCTTCGGCGCATGTATTCGAAGGAAAGCTTTATATTTATCCGTCCCATGACCTTGCACTTGACCTTGAGGAAGATGACAACGGCGACCAGTACCAGATGGCAGACTACCATATTTTATCCATGGATTCTCTTGACGCGCCTTGCGTAGACCATGGAGAGGTTCTTCACGAGGATGAAGTTCCGTGGGTAAGTCATCAAATGTGGGCGCCGGATGCCGCGTACAAAAACGGAAAGTATTATTTATTTTTCCCGGCAAAAGACAAGCAGGGTATCTTCCGTATCGGCGTCGCGACCTGCGACACCCCGGCAGGAAAATTTGTTCCGGAACCGGACTACATACCGGGAAGTTTCAGTGTGGACCCTGCCGTATTTATAGATGATGACGGAAGAGCCTACTGCTACTTTGGCGGTCTTTGGGGCGGCCAGCTGGAAAAGTGGCAGACCGGAAAGTTCGTACCGGATGCGGCAGGTCCTGCCGATAACGAACCGGCGCTCGGACCGCAGGTTGCCGAACTGAGTGATGATCTTCTTACGTTTAAAGAAGCTCCGCAGGCAATCAAGATTTTAGACAAGGACGGAACACCTATTACCGCAGGCGACCATGACAGAAGGTTTTTCGAAGCCTCCTGGATGCATAAGTATAACGGCCTTTACTACTTCTCCTATTCCACGGGAGACACCCACTATCTTGCTTACGCAACCAGCAAGAACCCGAAGGGACCGTTTACCTATCAGGGGCACATTTTAGAGCCGGTTATCGGCTGGACCACCCATCACTCTATCGTAGAGTATGAGGGCAAATGGTATTTATTCTACCATGACTCCTCTATGTCAAACGGCGTAAGTCACAAGCGCTGTGTGAAGTTCTGTGAACTTCATTACAATGAGGACGGAACGATTCAGACGATTACGCCGTACACGGACGAAAAGTAAAACGCAAAAGAATCGTAAAAGAATAAACAATATTTTTTAATTTTCTATTGACAAACAAAGTTTAAGGTTCTATACTATAAGAAATTAAAAATCAAACCGATGACGCGGAGATAACGGTAATTATGCTTCCACAGAGAGCCCACGCTGCTGAGAGTTGGGTGAAAAACAGATTATCAAATGGACCGCCGAGGGCGCAGTCAAATGATTGCACATCTGTGTATTCAAAGTATTCTGCGACGTACTGGCACACGTTAGCTGCCGGGGATATGCTGGTATCCTAAAAAGCGCACGGTTTTGTTGACTGTGAATCAAGGTGGCACCGCGGATATTTATTCGTCCTTGACAGAATCATATCGTTTCTGTCAGGGACGTTTTTATTTGACAGGAAATTGCCCCGCATTTCCTATTACGCAAAAGTCCTTCGGGTTTCGGCTCCTCTGACAGATTCGGAGGAGTTTTATTTTTGGAGGTACATTATGATTTATTCACCAAGTCTTGAAACGGTAAAAGAAATTGCCGAAAGCGGAATGTATGACATTCTGCCTGTAAGCTGTGAAATTCTGTCGGATATCTGTACCCCGATTGAAGCGCTGAAAATACTGAAAAATGTATCTACCCACTGCTATATGCTTGAATCGGTCGCCGACAAAGACAAATGGGGACGCTACACCTTCCTCGGCTTCGACCCGAAACTTGAAATCACCTGTTCGGGGGAAGAAATGAAGATTGGAAGTCTCCGCATTTCTACCGACAATCCTGCCGGACAGATTCGGCAGCTTCTGTCCGAATATAAAAGCCCGCGGTTTGATTATCTCCCGTCATTTACGGGCGGACTTGTAGGGTATTTTTCCTATGATTATCTCGGATACAGCGAACCGTCGGTACGGATTCCGACCGAAGATACGGAAAACTTTAAAGATGTTGACCTTATGCTGTTTGATAAGGTAATCGCCTTTGACAATTTCCGACAGAAAATTATCCTTATCGCGAATATGTCCCTTAAAGAACCTGAAACAGGCTACAATAAAGCGGTACTTGAACTGAAACAGCTTGCGGCGCTTCTAAAAAACGGAGAAAAGGAAAAAGAACTCTGCGGCCATCTTACCGGGGAAGTTACGCCGCTGTTTGATAAAGAAACGTACTGCGCTATGGTGGAAAAAGCCAAGTACCATATACAGGAAGGCGACATCTTCCAAATTGTACTGTCAAACCGCCTGAGCGCGCCTTTTGAGGGGAGCCTTTTAGGTACTTACCGGATTCTGAGAACACTCAATCCTTCCCCGTATATGTTTTACCTTTCGGGAACGGACGTAGAAGTTGCGGGAGCCTCGCCTGAAACGCTTGTAAAATTGGAAAACTGCGTGCTTCATACTTTCCCTCTTGCGGGCACAAGGCCAAGAGGAAAAGACGAAGACGAGGACAACGCCCTTGAAAAAGAACTGCTCTCCGACGAAAAAGAACTCGCGGAACACAATATGCTGGTAGACTTAGGCAGAAACGATTTAGGCAAAATCAGCAAATTCGGCACGGTAAAAGTAGAAAAGCTGCACAGCATCGAACGGTATTCTCACGTCATGCATATCGGCTCGACCGTAAGAGGGGAAATCCGTAAAGAATATGACGCGCTGGACGCGGTAAGCGCCGTACTTCCGGCAGGCACGCTTTCGGGTGCGCCTAAAATCAGGGCATGTCAGCTTATCGCGGAATTGGAAAACAACAAAAGAGGCATTTACGGCGGCGCAATCGGATACATTGATTTTACCGGAAATCTGGATACCTGCATTGCAATCCGAATTGCCTATAAAAAGAACGGCAGAGTTTTTATAAGAAGCGGCGCGGGCATTGTCGCCGACTCCGTTCCGGAAAACGAATATCAGGAATGCATCAACAAAGCCGCGGCGGTGTTGAACGCGTTAAAGATGGCTAAGGAGGCAGACTTATGATTTTGCTGATTGACAACTATGACAGCTTTTCGTATAACCTTTTTCAGCTTGTGGGAGAACTCAATCCCGACATAACGGTAATACGGAACGATGAAATGACGATTGACGAAATTTCCGCGCTTAGGCCGGACAGAATTATTCTCTCTCCGGGTCCGGGACGTCCCGAAGATGCGGGCATAATAATAGAGGCCGCCAAAACACTCGGGAAAGAAATTCCCATATTGGGAGTATGCCTCGGACATCAGGCGATTTGCGCCGCTTACGGGGCAAAAATTACCTACGCCGGACAACTGATGCACGGAAAACAGTCCACGGTAACTTTTGATAACAACTGCCCTATTTTTAAAGATATTCCGCACACCGCTCCCGTGGCAAGGTATCACTCCCTTGCGGCGGACCCGGAAACGATTCCAGGCTGTCTTACGGTTACGGCGACAACAACGGACGGGGAAATCATGGCGGTACGGCACAACGACTATCCGATTTACGGAGTACAGTTCCATCCCGAATCGATTATGACGCCGGACGGCAGACAGATGCTTAAAAACTTTATAACATTATAACGCTCAAATAATTTATTACTCTCAAATAACACAAGGAGGATTTTCGTATGATTAAAGAAGCCATTGCAAAAATTGTTGACAAACAGGACCTGACCTACGACGAGGCCTATTCCGTAATTACCGAAATTATGAGCGGGGAAACCACGCCGACCCAGAACGCGGCTTTTCTTGCCGCACTGTCCACCAAAAGCACCAAAGCCGAAACCATAGAAGAAATTACGGGCTGTGCGGCAGCAATGCGTGACCAGGCCACAAAGTTCCCGAACGATATGGATTTGCTTGAAATCGTGGGAACAGGCGGCGACGGCGCACACAGCTTCAACATTTCCACCACAACCGCGATTGTCTCGGCTTCCGCGGGACTGAAAGTGGCAAAACACGGCAACCGTGCAGCCTCTTCGAGCTGCGGCACGGCAGACTGCCTTGAAGCTCTTGGCGTAAATATCGACCTCTCGCCGGAACAATGCCTTAAACTGCTGGAAAATGTCGGTTTCTGCTTCTTCTTTGCGCAGAAGTACCACACATCTATGAAATACGTCGGCTCTATCCGAAAAGAACTCGGCTTTCGGACCGTATTTAATATCCTCGGCCCGCTTACCAATCCCGCGGCTCCGAAACGCCAGCTTTTAGGCGTATACGACCGCTCCTTAGTCGAACCGCTGGCGCAGGTTCTTATGAAGTTAGGCGTTCGTAAAGGCATGGTTGTTTACGGACAGGATAAACTGGATGAAATATCGTTAAGCGCTCCGACATTTGTTACGGAGTTTGTTGACGGCTGGTTTAAAACATACGAAATTACTCCGGAGCAGTTCGGTTTTGAACGCTGCACCAAAGAGGACTTACGCGGCGGTACTCCGGAAGAAAATGCCGCCATTACGAGAGCGATTCTAAACGGCGAAAAGGGTCACAAACGAAACGCGGTTTTAATGAATGCCGGCGCCGCTCTGTATATCGGCGGAAAAACCGACTCCATGGCAGAGGGAATAAAACTTGCCGAAACTCTTATTGATTCCGGAAAGGCAATGCAGACGCTTACAAAACTGATTCAGCTTTCCAATGAATAAGGGGGAATAAACAATGACAATACTCGACGAACTGGCAGCACACGCCCGCAAACGGGTAAATGCCGCAAAAGAAAAAGTCTCCCTTGATGAGATAAAAAGCAGGGCGCTGTCCCTGCCGCAGGGAAATTTCGCTTTTGAAAAAGCGCTCGCAGCGCCCGGTCTTTCCTTTATTTGCGAGTGTAAAAAAGCGTCCCCTTCAAAAGGCGTTATTGCGGAAGATTTTCCTTATTTGGAAATTGCGAAAGACTATGAAGCCGCGGGCGCGGATTGTATTTCGGTTCTCACGGAACCGAAATGGTTTCTCGGAAGCGACGCCTATTTGAAAGAAATTGCCGAAGCGGTATCTATTCCGTGCCTGCGAAAAGATTTTACGGTTGATGAGTATATGATTTATGAAGCAAAGCTGTTAGGCGCACAGGCTGTTCTTCTGATATGCTCCATTCTTTCTCCGAAAGAAATCCGTAACTACATTGAACTCTGCGACAGGCTCGGAATCTCCGCGCTGGTCGAAGCACACGATGAAGATGAGGTGGCCGCCGCGGTAAATTCGGGTGCGAGAATTATCGGCGTCAATAACCGCGATTTAAAATCTTTCACGGTCGATACGAAAAACAGCAAAAACTTACGGGAACTTGTTCCCGCG
This sequence comes from Lachnospiraceae bacterium, assembly GCA_022510665.1. Taxonomy (GTDB): domain Bacteria; phylum Bacillota; class Clostridia; order Lachnospirales; family Lachnospiraceae; genus SIG307. Next base: position 20,151 of record JAFLSZ010000030.1, on the reverse strand, counting down.
CACATTCTTTTCGTTTCGGAAAGCGGCGTTAAAAACGCGGAAGATGTAAAAGCACTGCATGAAATCGGGGCGCACGCGCTTCTGGTCGGTGAAACGCTTATGCGTGCCGCGGACAAAACGGCAAAGCTTGCCGAACTAAGGAGCCTGTTATGACAAAAATAAAACTCTGCGGTCTTACAAGACCTTGTGACATCGCATACGCGAACGCGCTCCTGCCCGAATATATCGGCTTCGTTTTCGCACCGGCCAGTAAACGCTGTTTGTCCGCGCAAGCCGCCAAACAACTGCGAAAAGAACTCCGGCCCGAAATTATTCCCGTGGGAGTGTTTGTAGACGAGGAGCCGGACGCCGTAATTGATTTACTGAAAAAGGGCATTATAAAAGCGGTTCAGCTCCACGGAAAGGAAGACGACGACTATATCCGCTCTCTGCGCGCCGCGTCGGACTGCACGATTATAAAGGCGTTCCGCATTAAAACAAAAGAAGATATCGAAGCAGCCAACCGCTCTCCTGCCGACTTTGTTCTTCTCGATTCGGGAGGCGGAACGGGCAGTGCTTTTGACTGGTCGCTTATCCGGCATATTCGCCGGGACTACTTTCTCGCCGGAGGACTCACTCCGGAAAACGTGGCCGCGGCGGTCTCGGAGTTTGCGCCTTTTGCGGTAGACGCGAGTTCTTCACTTGAAACGGACGGTTTTAAAGATCAAAATAAAATGACGGCGTTTGTAAGCGCCGTAAGGAACAGAAAGGATGAATTACTATGACGGATTCTAACGGAAGATTCGGCATCCACGGCGGGCAGTATATTCCCGAAACACTGATGAATGCCGTAATCGAACTTGAAAAGGCCTATGAGTTCTACAAAAATGACGAAGGCTTTAACCGGGAACTGACGGAGCTTCTGAACGAATACGCGGGCAGGCCGTCACGGCTTTACTACGCCGAAAAGCTGACAAAGGCGCTCGGCGGCGCGAAAATCTATCTCAAACGCGAGGATTTGAACCATACCGGGGCGCACAAAATAAACAACGTCCTCGGTCAGGCGCTTCTCGCGAAAAAAATGGGAAAAACCCGTCTGATTGCCGAAACCGGCGCGGGTCAGCACGGTGTTGCGACCGCCACCGCCGCCGCGTTTATGAATATGGAATGCGTCGTTTTTATGGGCGAGGAAGACACAAAACGTCAGGCATTAAATGTTTACCGCATGAGACTCCTCGGCGCGAAGGTCGTCCCGGTTACGTCGGGAACCGCTACCTTAAAAGACGCCGTTTCCGAAGCGATGCGCGAATGGACTTCGCGTATTGCCGACACGCACTACTGCCTCGGCTCGGTTATGGGGCCGCACCCTTTCCCGACCATTGTTCGTGATTTTCAGGCAGTCATTTCAAAAGAAATCAAGGCACAGATACTGGAAAAAGAAAAACGCCTGCCTGACGCGGTAATTGCCTGTGTGGGCGGCGGTTCAAACGCAATCGGAAGCTTCTATCACTTTATCGAAGATAAACAAGTAAGACTGATCGGCTGTGAGGCAGCCGGCAGGGGAATTGATACTCTGGAAACGGCTGCAACCGTCAATACCGGCAGGCTCGGTATTTTCCACGGCATGAAATCCTATTTTTGTCAGGACCAATACGGGCAGATTGCTCCCGTATATTCCATCTCGGCAGGCCTTGACTATCCCGGCGTAGGACCGGAACACGCCTACCTCCACGATATCGGCAGAGCGGAATATGTTCCGGTGACGGACGACGAAGCGGTAAACGCATTTGAATTTCTGTCCAAAACAGAGGGAATCATCCCTGCAATCGAGTCCGCGCACGCGGTTGCCTACGCTATGAAACTTGCTCCTTCCATGAGTAAAGACAACATTATCGTTATTACAATTTCGGGCAGAGGAGACAAAGACTGTGCGGCTATCGCACGTTACAGAGGGGAGGATATTCATGAGTAATATAAAATCGGCTTTTAAAAACGGCAAGGCCTTTATCCCTTTTATCACCTGCGGGGACCCCGACCTTGAAACCACAGGAAAAATCGTCCGCGCGGCGGCAGAAAACGGCGCCGACCTTATTGAACTTGGGATTCCTTTTTCAGACCCTACCGCGGAGGGCCCGGTAATCCAGAAAGCGAATATCCGCGCCCTGTCAAACGGAGTTACTACCGACAAAATTTTTGAATTTGTCAAAGACCTCCGCAAAGACGTAACAGTTCCTTTGGTCTTTATGACCTATGCGAATGTCGTTTTCTCTTACGGCACCGAAAAGTTTATTTCGACTTGTAAAGAAATCGGCATTGACGGCATCATTCTTCCCGACCTGCCTTTTGAGGAAAAAGAGGAATTTCAGCCTGTCTGCAGACAATACGGCGTAGATTTAATATCACTGATTGCGCCTACTTCCGCACAGCGCATCGCCATGATTGCAAAAGAAGCCGAAGGTTTTCTCTACATTGTTTCAAGCCTCGGAGTAACAGGAATGCGCAGCGAAATTACTACCGACCTCGCCTCCATTGTTTCGGTCGTAAGAGAACATACGGACGTTCCGTGCGCAATAGGCTTCGGCATTTCCACGCCGGAACAGGCCAAAAAAATGGCGGCGCTCGCAGACGGAGCAATTGTAGGCTCCGCTATTATCAACCTGATTGAAAAATACGGAAAAGAAGCAGCCGAGCCGGTGGGAGAATATGTGAAAAGCATGAAAGAGGCGCTGTAATGTACTTAATCTAAATGTATGATTATGATATTATTAGACAGGGTCTATGCCTTCTTTGAAAGATTTTGTTGTAGTGACTTAATTCTATCAAACGGCATAGACCATGTCTATCCTTATGAACAAACGCATACAGGTCAAATATCTTAACAAAATCCTTCTGCTTTCTATACTCCTGTCTACAATACATAGACTCCAGAATCATAATGGAGATATACTGTCTTCACTCCCCCCCAGACCAACAGATTTCCAAAACTCTCTTATCGTTCCCTAAAGTCGGTAACATATCAATCTAATTCACCTTTGCCAATCTCATTCATATATTCCATTTATACATCATCAGACATTCCTAAAATATACTTATGAGCTTGGATTTGGAACATCTCCGAATATTTTCCGCCTAATCTCATTAATTCCTCGTGAGTTCCTTCCTCAATAATTTCCCCTTCATCCAAAACAAAGATTCGATCTGCCCCTTTTGTCATAGACAAACGGTGTGAAATATATATAACCGTCTTATCCTTTCCATATTCTTTAATATTTTCATTTAATTCATACTCTGCAATAGGATCAAGTGCGGCAGACGGTTCATCCATAATAATGATTTCGCTTTTCTTTGCAATCGCTCTTGCAATAGCAATCTTTTGCTCCTCTCCTCCAGAAAAAACGAGACCGTCATCATCAAACTCACGTGTTAACTGCGTAAAAATACCCTTTGATAACATATCTGCTTTCTCATTAAACGTTGCCATGCGAAGTGCATGCTCCACATTTTCTTTATCAACCTCTTTATAGGTATCTGCAATAACATTCTCTGCAAGCGAGGTGGCAAATATTTGATAATCCTGAAAAGTCACACCAAAATGCTTTCTGTATTCCTGCATATTATATTTAGATACATCAATGCCATTGTAAAGAATGCATCCTCCTCTTGGCTGATACAGATTCAACAATAGCTTGATTAATGTACTTTTGCCCGCGCCGTTACATCCCACAATTGCAACATGCTCTCCCTGGTTAATTTTCAAATTCAGGTCCTTCAAAATCATGTCTCCATCTGTATACCCAAACGATACATCTACAAACTCGATTTCACTTACCGAAGGAACCGACAATCCCTCTTTTTTTTCTGCTGATTTCTCAGATAGAAAAGCCCTTATTTTACTGATATGCAAGCTTTCTTTCGGAAGTTCCGAAAGCATTTCGGAAAATTTCTGCATTGCATTTCGAAACTGCCAATTTGAATTTACAATAATTGCAAATCCCCCAACCAGAACTGATTCAGTTACTGTAACACGATGCAAAGTGCAAATTATAACTACGAGATACGTTAGATAAAAATTTAAAGAATCCACTACCTGTAACCAAACTTTTTGTCGACCAAATACCTTAATATGAGTTACATAGGCATCTGTATTGCTGTCATACTCTTTAAATAACGTTTCTCCGTGCTTACTAAGACGCAATTCCTTCGCAAAGTCTGCCAAACGAAAAACTCGGCTGATATACTGCTCTTTTTTATTCAATGGAGTAGCTTTTAAATAGGATTGATAATCAAGTTTCTTACGCTTAGTATTCATTACTAAGGATAATACTGCTGACACAATCAGTACAATCATTACAACCGGGCTTACATAAGCAAACAATCCAACCGTTGCGATTATTGTAAAAAAGGCAGATATCATAGATCTCATTGTATCCATCGCACTTTCAATATGTGTATCTGCATCCTGTATTACAAATAGAAATTCATCATAATAGGATGGATTATCATACTTTTCCAACTCTACATCACACGTTTTTTTAAGTAAATCCGATTGAATCTTGAACTGTAATTTCTTCTGCAATTTAGGGGCCAGACTCAGATCAAAAAAATACCCCCACAAATTATAAGCAAAGAGTGGAACCAGCATACATATCACAATCATTGCAGCATGTTTAAAATCTATACCTCTATCTAAAGAATTAAATAACCAAGCAGACAAAAGTACCGCAAGCGGCGGATACAGTCCTTCAACAAGCACTGAAATCAGTTGTAAAACCGCATATTTTTTTGAATTCTCCCATATGTATTTCCAAGAGAACCAGCCGTCTGCCAGAATTGTATGTAAGGCTTTTTTCTTTTTATCATTCTTCATCACTCTCACACTCCTCTTCCGCAAGATAACTTTCTGCTTGTTTTCGAAACATTTCTGCATAAATTCCATTTTGTTTCATAAGTTCTACATGACAGCCATCCTCTACTAACTTTCCGTCGTCCAATACAAAAATATGGTCCGCATTAACAACCGAGGACATTCGATGCGAAATAAAAATCATCGTCTTTCCCTCACAGGCACGATAAAGTTCTTCAAATAGCTTTTGTTCTGCAATTGGATCAAGTGCGCTAGACGGTTCATCTAAAATAACAATCTCGCAATTTCTGGCATAGATTGTTGCGATTGCAAGCTTCTGTAACTGCCCCTGTGAGAACAATGCTCCGTCTTCGTCAAATTCACGACCTACTACGGTATGAATACCGTTCGGCAATGAATTCACTACTGTCCAAATACCTGCCTTTTTCAATGCCTCTATCACTCGTTCCTCATCACTCTCGACGTAAGGTCTTCCCAATACATTTTCTGCAATAGAAACCGTCAATTCTTGATAATCCTGAAATACAACACCATACATCGCGCGGTAAGACAATAGCTCGAAATCTCGAATATTCACATTTCCCAGCATAATTTCTCCTTCTGATACATCATATAAGCGCATCAAAAGCTTGACAAGCGTCGTCTTTCCGGAACCATTCATTCCCACAATCGCCACTCGTTCTCCCCGGTGTATCGTCATACTGATACTATGCAAAGATTCTTCCTCTGCCCCATCATACAGGAACGAAACCCTGTGTAAGCTCAAATCTCCGGCTTCTGTTACCTCACTTCCTACCCCTGACTCAATCCTCGGCACTTTTTCCATATACAGACGATAATCCTGTACATGTAGCGCAATGTCATACATATCTGCAAACATCCACCCCAATCGCGTCGCTGCCCAGGACAACTCCGTTGTTGAACGAAGAACTACAAGACAATCACCCAGCAACATTGTTTTCGATACCAAAAAACGATATAGCGCATACAATTCTGCGCCAAGTCCAGCTATACCATCTACACCAAAACTCACCCCAAAACCAAGCATCGCTCTTCTGGGTCCTTCTTTTTTTGCCATATCCAAAAAATCTTTCACCGCTTTCTGAAAAAGCCCAAACATCGAATTCCCGATATTAGAAAGACGAATCTCTTTTGCATAATTCGGAAGATAGAAAACACGCTTCACATAATCAATTTTTCTATCTACCTGTTGCTCTCCTCTTTCGAAACGATACCACAAATCATTCGCCCGAACATTTAAAACATTAATAATCATGACTAAAAGAGGAAATATGAACAACCATGGGTCTATCGCGATAAAAAGGCATAAAGTCAAAGCAAATGTCATGATGGAATCTAATATCTCACTTCCAAAATCCATTGTCTTTTTAATTGCTTCAGCGCCATTTGTCATAGCATGATTGAATAAATCATATGTAGCCGGGTCCTCAAAATCCGACAAATCTGCATTTAATGACTTTGTAAACAAAAATTTTTGAAACCGTACATCTGACCTCTTACTCAACACAGGGTCTAATATAGTTTCATAAACCTGCTTCAATACCGAAATCAAAATAACAACAAAAAACATCACTATAACAGGCGGCAGCAACTCTTTCATACTCTTTCCGCTTTGTACTCCGTTAACAAGAAAGCGGATCATATAAGTATACAGTAGAAAAATCGAAAAACTATTACACACAGTCAAAATAATTTTCCATATGTACTTCCCCCGGTACAATTGAATCATTAAACGATATGCATAAAAAAAGTTTGATACTACTCGTCCTGGTTTTAATTTTTTATTCTCTTCATTCATGGTTATCTCCACTTGCAAGTATTCGTCAACTCAATGGTCAATACTTTCGGAAAAAAGTGCCCTTTTTCTCCATAAAATATTATCTCAACCCCACGCGAAAAGTATATTTGCCCGTATAGTGCTGTATGCTGCCATACTATTGCTTTTATGGTACGCACATATGCTTTCTCTGACCAATGCGGTAGCTATGGCTAATATGGTACAGCTGACCGTAAATGTATTTTGTGCGTGGATAATGAAGCATAAAATAAAGAGCAGAGAAGTTTTATTATTTGCTTTGGGAATTACATCGTTTTTTGGCTGTGCTATATTCCGGCCCAGATGCTTCTGCTTTCCGGCTATGTGGAGAAAATACGGCATTCAAAACTATAAGGGCAAGAAACGGAAACATATTTATATTGTCATGCCCTGTATGGCGTTCTCGTAAAGGAATTCCTTCAGGGCTTCCCCTTTGCCCGTATTATACCAATTTAACAGCAGGACATTAAAGCGTTCCATATGCTTATCTGTTATGGTAAGCATTCCCGCACCCGCTGCAACTAAAATCTTGTTGGCAAGCATCATACTCGTGCGCTTGTTGCCATCCCAGAAGAACTGCCCCCTCGTGCCCCATACAAACGCTTCCAGCGCCTTTTCCGTCGCTGTGGTACTTGTATCAGTCGTTATCTTTGCAAGCTCTTTCGCGACTTTTTCCGGCTCCGGTATAGGCGGCGTATAGTCTGTACCTGACATTCCCACCGTTCCGGTACGTAATTTGCCCCATTCCAACGCTTCATTTCTTGCTATGAATTCGTTGAGCCTACAGAGGTATTCAATCGTTACCTGCTCCTCAACGGTATTCAGAAGATACCGCCAGGCATCACGCATATTCAAAATGGCTTGAATATCATCAAGCTGAACATTCGGCACATTCACACCGTTTAAAATCGTCTGCGTTTGCGGAAAAGTTACGGCGCGATTTTCCATCCTCATCCCGCAGTATACATTTTCGTCCCACTTCTTTTTAGCAAGAAAACGGCTTTGTTCCGGTGTCAAATGAAATTTATCATCAAAATGCAATTCTAACACCTCCATTATTTTTCCCTCTCTTCACCTTCCAAAAACCTCTTTTGCCGTCTTCATATTTTCTCTGACAGTCACACCGAACGGACAGCGTTTTTCACATGCGCCGCATTCAACGCAGTCCCCTGCATGGGCATTGAGTGCCGCGTAATGCTCGCGTACCGTTTCCGGCACTTCACCCTGTGCCCTGCTTAAGTTTAAGAACTTCGTAACGGCCGCCACTTCAATTCCCTTCGGACAAGGTGCACAGTGGCCGCAGTACATACAATGCCCCTGCCAGCTGATTTTAGGAAAAGAAGTGAATACCGCGGCATAGTCCTTTTCTTCTTCCGAAGCATATTCATAATGGATAGAATCCATAAGCTGTTCTTTGGAATGAACGCCCGAAAGTACCGTCGCTGCTGCCGGACGCGTCAGGGCATAGTGGATGCACTGTGCCACGGTCAGGGCTTTGCCCGCAGGGGATGCGTCAGTCAAAAGCTCGCCGCCGCCGAAGGCTTTCATAACGGTAATGCCTATCCCCAGCCGCTGGCAGGTTTCGTAAAGCTCTTCCCGCTTCGGTTCAAGGTTAAACAATGGCTTTTCATAGCTTTCGCCCGCCCAGAGCTTTTCCACATCCTCATCGCCGGGCAGCAGGTCATAACAAGGATTGACGCTGAACATCAGCACTTCTATCGCACCGCTCCTGACCGCCTCCAGCGCCACGTCGGGATTGTGGCTGCTCATGCCGATATGACGGATTTTCCCCTGTGCCTTTAGCTCCTGCGCATATTGCAGGATACCGTTTCGCTTGACCTCCTCCCACGTTTTCATGGAATCCACATAATGAATCATACCAATGTCAAGATAATCGGTGTCCAGATGTTTTAACTGCTCATAAAAAGCGGTCTTTACCGCATCAAGGTTACGGGTTGCCTGATACTGCCCGTTTTTCCATTCGGTACAAAGATGCGCCTGTAAAACAAAGTCTCCGCGCTTTTCGTGGATTGCCTTTCCCACGCGGCTCTGCATATCGGGATTGGGACTGTACATATCCATACAGTTGACGCCATGCTCGAACGCAAGCGCAAACAGCTCGTCGGTAAACTCCATGCTTTTGCCGATAAATCCTTCGCAGCCGAGACCAATCTCGCTGACTTTCAGGCCTGTTTTTCCAAGTTCTCTGTAAACCATTGTTTTCTCCTTACGATTTCTTTGTCTTTCTACTTTATAATGCCCGCCGCACGCAGTTCTTTTGGTGCCTCCGCCCACTGGGCGAGATAATTATTCCGGAACCGGTCGTCAAACGTTACATCCGCCTCAAACCATTCCGGCATTACAAACGCGTCGGCTTCTTCTTCATTCGGGAACTCCACTTCCGCAAACATAAGACCGCTAAGCTCCCCCTCAAACACATCCAGTTCTATCGTATACGCGCCGTAAGGAATCAGATACCGTGTTTTTGTGATAACCCTGCCGTCGGATTTGGAAAGAAGTTTGGCATAGCTTTCCTTTGTCAGCGGCAGCTCAACTTCCTCACACACATGCGCTTTCGCGTCCGCTTTCTTTTCCAGACCCCGTTTTGACTTATAGCAGAGAATGTACTTTTCCTTTCCCTCTTTTACCGACTTTCTCACCCGTACCACCGGACGCGTGCAGAGATAGCCCTGCTCTAACTTCTTACTCACGTACTTTTCCAGCTGTTCCGGGAGAGTGCGCAGTGTAAACTTGCGTTCAATTTCCATTTTTACTTTTCCCCTTTCAAAATCGCGCGGGTAGCCATCACCGCAACCCCGATTCCCAGTGCAAAGCCCGTGCTCACCACAAGAAAATACCAGTTCCTGTTTTTCCGCAGACGTGCCGCAATCTCCGCGAATTGCAGTTCCCGTACATTCTCCGGTTCTTTCGTGCGGACTACTTCTTCATGATTAAGGTAGGAATATTCTCTGTAAACACGGCGGCACTCTCTGCATTCTTTTAAATGCGCCCGGATATCCCGCCTTGTCTCTTCGCTTACGGTATTCTCTTGAAAGAGAACTATTAAATCCTGTACCACACTACAGCTTAAATTCATCTTGCAACCTCTCCTTCAGCATATTTTTTGCACGGAAGTACAGCACCTTTGCCGAACTTTCCGAAATTTCCATAGTTTCCGCCACCTGTTTAAACGACATTTCCGCGTAAATCCGCAGCGCGACTACTTCCAGACTCTTCTGCGGCAGTTCTTTTAGTACCTCCCGTACTTTTTCCGTAATCTCCCTGCGCAAAAGTTTATCTTCGGCGGAATCCTGATAGCTCTGTGTCATATAAAAATCAACGACATCTTCAAGGGCAATCGCGTCACGGGACTGCTTCTCTTTTTTCAAGTATCCGAAATAGGTATACTTTGCAATCGCCGCGAGCCATGTGAACATACTGCTGTTTCCTTTATATTTTCCGAAGGCCACAAACGCACGGTAAAAAGTTTCCTGCGTAAGTTCCTCCGCAAGCTGCGCGTCCGCGCACAGCTTAAATAAAAAGCCGTATATCTTTGCTTGATATCTTTGATAAATCGTCTCAAAACTTTCCAAGCGAAAATTCCTCCTGTCCCCGTACTCACCCTTCTTTTCCCATTCTAACATGATTTCCCCACCGAGAAAAGTATTTTTTCCCACCTCAAAAAAATTTTTTCAAAAATCTTGTAACTTTTTTCCTCTTTTTGCTACTAAATAAAGGAACTGCTCTTTTTGGGGGCAGTCGGCGGGGCGTTTTTTCGCCGGACACCAAATGAATTTTTTGGAGGATGTTATGAGTTTTTATATCGCCGGAACCGGCATGTATGTGCCGGAACGCATTGTAACCAACGATGAATTGGCAACAATGGTTGATACAAACGATGAATGGATTAAACAGCGCGTCGGTATTTCGGAGCGCAGAGTCAGCACAAACGAGTGGACTTCCGAAATGGCCTGCAAAGCGGCCCTGCGCGCGTTGGAAGACGCAGACTGCAGACCGGAAGACCTGGATTACATTATAACCGCCAGCGTAAGCGCGGAATATGTTTCTCCTTCCACTGCCTGTATGCTGCAAAAGCTCTTAGGAGCGACCTGTCCGGCACTGGAAATAAACGCGGCATGTTCCGCATTCCTTTTCCTTCTGGAAACGGCTGCCGGTCTCTTTGCCCGTAAAAAGGCAAAAAAGATTTTAGTGGTCGGCGCGGAACGTTTAAGCGGTATTCTGGACTGGAATGACCGAAGCACCTGTATTATTTTCGGCGACGGAGCCGGAGCCGCCGTATTGAGCAGCGAAAAAGACAACTATCTTGATTCCGTTGTTACCGTTGCAGGCGGGGACGATGTAATTAAGATTCCGCACTTTACGGGCTGTTCTCCGTTTTTTACAAAGGAAAACGACACTCCGTATATTCATATGCAGGGGCAGGAAACCTTCAAATATGCCGTAAACGCAATCTGCGGCGATATCGTTACGATTCTGGAGCAGAATCATCTGACTTTGGATGATATCAGCTACATTGTGCCGCATCAGGCAAACAAGCGCATTATTGATTTTGCGGCAAAGCGTCTGAAAACCTCGGAAGAAAAGTTCTATGTAAACATTGAACGTTACGGCAACACTTCCAGTGCAAGTGTTCCGATTGCCTTGGACGAACTGAACCGTTCCGGCAAATTAAAGCGGGGCGATTATGTGATTCTTTGCGCTTTCGGCGGCGGACTCGCAAACGCGGCCTGCCTGCTCCGCTGGTAAACAGCATCTGTTACAAAAACAATGCCGTGCGGACTTTTCCGCAGGCTTGTTCATAAAAAAATATTTTTTTAAAAAAAGGAGATTAACAACATGTTAGAAAAAATCAAAGAAATTTTATCCACCAGCCTTTCCATTGACGCAGATTCCATTACCGAGGACAGCAATTTCCAGGAAGACCTTGGCATCGATTCTCTCGATATCGTTGAGTTATTGATGAACGTAGAGGAAGAATTCGGCGTTTCCATCGAGCCGGACCCGTCCATCGCTACGGTAGGCGACCTTATCGCAAAGATTCAAGAGTTAAAGGACTGAGACAAGGGGATATCTATGATTTCGTCAAAAATTTGTGAATTACTCGGCATTACCTACCCTGTTTTTCAGGGAGGTATGGCGTGGATTGCGGACGGAAAGCTTGCCGCAGCCGTTTCCGAGGCAGGAGGGCTCGGCATTATTTCCGCAATGAACGCGGGCGCCGACTATCTGCGGGAACAGATTAAGATTGCCCGCTCTCTGACCGACAAGCCTTTCGGCGTAAACATTATGCTAATGAGCCCTCACGCGTCGGAAGTCGCAAAGGTCGTTGTGGAAGAAAACGTTCCGGTTGTTACCACCGGCGCGGGAAGCCCTGCCGTTTACATGGAAAGCTGGCTTGCCGCAGGCATTAAAGTCATTCCGGTTATCGCTTCCGCTGCCATGGCCAGAAAAATGGAACAGTGCGGCGCTGCGGCAGTTGTCGCGGAAGGTCAGGAATCCGGCGGCCACATCGGCGAATTGACGACGATGGCTCTGGTTCCGCAGGTATGCGACGCGGTTTCCATTCCGGTACTTGCCGCAGGCGGTATCGCAGACGGACGCGGTATGGCTGCCGCTTTCTGTCTGGGTGCGTGCGGCGTACAGCTCGGTACCCGCTTCCTCGTTGCCAAGGAATGTTCGGTTCATCAAAACTATAAAGATATGGTGCTGAAAGCAACCGATACTTCTACCACCACCACCGGCAGACGCTTCGGCGGAAACACCTGCCGCTGTATTAAAAACCCGTTCAGCCGCGGCTTCCAGAAAGCGGAATACGCTCCGGATGCTACCGCGGAAAGCATTGCCGACCTCGGTGTCGGCGCGCTCCGTAAGGCTGCCGTCGACGGCGACGTCAAAGAGGGATGTTTTCTCGCAGGACAGATTTCCGGCATGGTCAACAAAGAACAGACCGCGGCGGAAATTGTTACCGAGCTTGTAACGGAGTGTGAAGCTCTCCTGAAAGGAGTAAACGCATGGCTAAAATAGCATTTTTATTTTCCGGTCAGGGTGCGCAGCACCCGGGCATGGGAAAAGATTTTTATGAAAAAGACGCGCAGGTTGCGGCTTTGTTTGACGAAGCGGAGCGCCTCCGTCCGGGCACTCTCGCGCAGATGTTTGACGGAGACGATACGGTTCTGCGTCAGACCGAAAACACCCAGCCGTGTCTGTATCTTGCCGATTATGCCGCTGCCCTTGCGGCAAAGAACGCGGGAATTTCGGCCGACATGACAGCAGGTTTTTCCCTTGGGGAAATTCCGGCTCTTGCCTTCGGAGGCGCGTACACACCTATTACCGGCTTTCAGATTGCCTGCGCACGCGGCGCTTTAATGGGCGAAGCTGCAAAACAGACGCCGGCTTCCATGGTTGCCGTAGTAAAGCTTCCGAATGAGACGGTAGAGGAGCTTTGCTCCCACTATAAGAACGTATACCCGGTAAATTATAACTGCACCGGACAGCTGGTTGTTTCCGGCAGTACGGAGGAACTTCCTGCATTTTCCGAGGAAGTAAAAGCAGCCGGCGGCAGAGCACTTCCGCTCAAAGTCGGCGGCGGTTTTCACTCTCCGTTTATGTCCCCTGCCGCAAAACAGTTTGCGGGAAAGCTCGCGGAGTTTTCACTGACCGAACCTTCGCTTCCGGTTTACGCAAACCTCACTGCCATGCCTTACGGCAGCAATGTAAAAGAAACCCTGCAGGCACAGATTGACCATCCGGTTCTTTGGGAAAAGACCATTCTCGCAATGGCAGACAAGGGTGTAGACACCTTTATTGAAACCGGCGTTGGCAATGTATTGCAGAAACTGATAGAAAAAATTGTTCCGGGCAGCCGTTCGTATGCCGTGGAGACAATGGAACAGTTAGAGTCCGTATGCGCGGATCTTTCAAAGTAATAAGGAGGACGTTATGTTAAAAAATAAAGTTGCCGTTGTTACCGGAGGCTCCCGCGGCATCGGCCGTGCAATCTGCTCCGCCTTTTGTAAAAACGGCGCCGACGTCGCTTTTCTTGACGTAGGAAGTGCGGAACAGACAGCAGAGGCCGTAACCGAACTTTCTTCTTTCGGCACCAAAGTAAAAGCTTATCAGTGCGATATTACAAACTACACCGAAACGGAAGCCGTATTCAAAGAAATCATTGCGGAGTTCGGCACCGTTGACATTCTTGTAAATAATGCCGGAATTACCCGTGATAAGCTGCTTCTCGGCATGAAGCCGGAAGAATTTACCGCGGTTATCGATACAAACCTCGTTGGCGCTTACAATACGGTAAAACAGGTGTATCCGGTTATGATGAAGAAGCGTTCCGGCAAAATCATCAACATTTCTTCCGTTTCCGGTATTATGGGAAATGCCGGCCAGACCAATTATTCCGCTTCCAAAGCAGGTTTAATCGGCTTTACGAAGTCCCTTGCCAAGGAACTTGCCCCGCGCGGCGTCTGCTGCAATGCGGTTGCACCGGGTTTTGTTGCCACTAACATGACCACTGCCTTTGCGGAAAATGAAGCACTGCTTTCTTCCATTCCGTTAAAGCGTTTCGCTAAACCGGAAGAAATCGCGGAATTGGTACTTTTCCTTTCCGGCGACAATGCAAACTATATCACCGGCGAAGTCATCCGCATCGACGGCGGGCTTGCCATGTAGGAGGTATCCATGAAAAGAGTAGTAGTTACTGGATTAGGTGCCGTTACCCCGATCGGGAATACCCTTTCCGAATACTGGAACGGCTTAATCAACGGCGTAAACGGAATCGCTCCGATTTCCCGTTTTGACACCACGGATTCAAAGTGTAAATTAGCCGCGGAAGTAAAGGGATTCGACCCGCTTTCCTGCCTTGATAAAGGTACCGCGAGAAAGACGGATCCGTATGTACAGTACGCGCTTGCCTGCGCTCAGGAAGCAATGGCGGACAGCGGACTGGAAGGAAAGATAGACGAAGACGAACTTGGCGTTTACTTCGGTTCCGGTGTGGGCGGTATCCAGACCACCTGTGAAAACCATGAAGGAATGTTAGAGGGCGGCGCAAAGAAAGTTACGCCGCAGTTCGTTCCTAAGATGATTATTAACATCGCGGCGGGACAAATCGCAATCCGTTTCCATGCACACGGAAACGCAATGTCCATGTCTACCGCATGCGCTACCGGTACTACCGCTATCGGCGAGGCTTACCGCGCAATTAAGGACGGCTACCTTACCGCCGCTATCTGCGGAGGTTCCGAAGCAGCCATCACCCCGCTTTGCGTTGCGGGCTTTGTAAACTGTATGGCACTCTCCCAGGCACAGAACCCGGATGAGGCTTCTCTTCCGTTTGACAGCCGCCGCGCGGGTTTTGTTATCGGCGAAGGCGCAGCCGCTCTGATTTTAGAAGAATATGACCATGCCGTTGCAAGAGGTGCGAAGATTTATGCCGAAATGTGCGGCTACGGCGCTACCTGTGACGCGCATCACGTTACGGCTCCGGACCCGGAGGCGGTTTATACCGCAAAGGCAATCCGGAAGGCTCTGGAAAATGTTGACTACCGCGCGGATGAGCTTTATATCAACGCACACGGTACGGGTACTTCCCTGAATGATACTACG
The DNA here is from genome assembly GCA_022510665.1 of Lachnospiraceae bacterium. Lineage (GTDB taxonomy): Bacteria > Bacillota > Clostridia > Lachnospirales > Lachnospiraceae > SIG307. The sequence continues at coordinate 4,840 of JAFLSZ010000030.1, read as the reverse complement.
GAAACCAAGGCGTTTAAGCTCGCATTCGGAGAAGACGCAAAAAAAGTAAAGATTAGTTCCACCAAGTCCATGACCGGCCATATGCTCGGTGCGGCTGGTGCGGCAGAAGCGATTGCCTGCATTAAGGCACTCGAAACCGGTATTATTCCGCCGACCATCAACTTAACGAGCCCGGATCCTGCCTGTGACTTAGACTATACCCCGTGCAAGGCAGTGAACCATCCGGTTACTACCGCGATTTCCACTTCCCTCGGTTTTGGCGGCCACAATGCCTGCATCGCGTTTCGAAAGGTGTGAGATACCGTATGAATCAGGAAGAAATTAAAAAAATACTGCCGCACCGCGACCATATGCTGCTCGTTGACGAAGCAACGGTCGTAGACGGCGTTTCCTACGGCAAAAAGACAATTACCGGCGAAGAGTTTTTCTTAAAGGGACATTTTCCGGGCAATCCGATTGTTCCGGGCGTAATTCTCTGCGAAATTCTTGCGCAGTCCACATGCGTACTGCTTGCCGATGCCGCCGAACAGGGAAATATTACAACGCTTTTTACGGGACTTGAAAAGGTTCGTTTTAAAACTCCGGTAAAACCGGGCGACGTATTTGAAACAAAATGTGAAATTACCAAACACAAAGGGGCGTTTTACTGGGCCAAGGGCAGTGGTTTTGTAGACGGAAAGCTTTGTGTCAGTGCGGAATTTTCCTTTGCCGTTATTCCGGCAGATAAGGAGGAAGTATGATTTTTGAAAAATGGATTAAAGCCTTTTCGGGCGAACATCTTACCTGTTCCGCCTGCAAAAAGGAATTTCCTGTAAAAGAACTTCGCAGGAGTAATTATATCTGCCCGGAATGCGCGCATTATTTCCGCGTGAGCGCAAGAGAACGTATCTTAATGCTTGCTGACAAAGACAGCTTTACAGAACTTGCCGACGGTCTTTCCAGCGTGGATTTTCTGGAATTTCCGGGTTATGCCGACAAGCTGCAAAAGGCAAAGGAAAGCACCGGAGAAGACGATGCCGTTATCTGCGGCTCTGCTTCTATCGGAAACAATCCCTGCGTGATTTTCGTCATGGATTCCCGCTTCATTATGGCAAGTATGGGCTCCGTTGTCGGCGAGAAAATTACCCGCGCTTTTGAATATGCCATAGAGCATAAACTTCCTGTCATCGGTTTTACCGCTTCGGGCGGCGCCAGAATGCAGGAGGGAATTATTTCTTTGATGCAGATGGCAAAGTGCAGTGCGGCGGTAAAGAAGCATTCTTCCGAAGGAAATCTTTATATTACCGTATTGACCGACCCGACGACCGGCGGCGTTACCGCTTCTTTCGCGATGCAGGGCGACATTATCCTCGCGGAACCAAACGCGCTGGTTGGTTTTGCCGGACGCCGTGTAGTGGAGCAGACGACAAAGTCCAAACTTCCGGACAATTTCCAGAGCGCGGAGTTTATTTTGGAACACGGCTTCGCGGACGCTATCGTTCCGCGTGAAGAACTTCTTGATACACTCACTACATTGCTCAAATTGCACAGAAAGGATCAGGTAGCGGTATGAGTATGACGCCTTATGAAAAGTTAAAAACTGCGCGAGCAAACGGAAGACCTACCGGAATTTCTTATATTAATGAGATTTTTACCGACCGTATCGAACTGCACGGCGACCGCCGTTTCGCTGAGGACGCCGCTATTGTTGCGGGTGTCGGCTGTCTCGACGGTATGCCTGTTACCTATATCGCGATTGAAAAGGGAACCGATATTAACTCCCGTCTGAAAACAAATTTCGGCTGTCCAAAGCCGGAAGGATACCGCAAGGCTCTCCGTCTGATGAAACAGGCAGAGAAGTTTTCCCGTCCGGTTATCTGTTTTGTAGATACTCTCGGTGCATTTTGCGGCGCTGACGGCGAAGAACGCGGTCAGGGAGAGGCAATCGCGGAAAACATTATGGAAATGCTCGGACTTAAAACCCCGACGATTTCCATTGTAATCGGAGAAGGCGGAAGCGGCGGCGCACTCGCGCTTTGTTCCGCAGACCGTGTTTATATGCTGGAGAATGCCGTATACTCCGTTATTTCTCCGGAAGGCTGTGCAAGTATCCTTTGGAAAGACTCTTCCCGCGTACAGGATTCTGCACAGTGCCTGCGTATTACCGCGGATGATATGAAAAGTTTCGGCGTTGCGGAAACCGTAATTCCCGAAAATTTTGATAATTTTTCCGCCATGTGCGACGAAATTAAAACTTATTTAGTCACGGATTTAAAACAGCTTCTTGCAAAAAATACAGAACAATTATTGGAAGACCGTTATTTCCGTTTCCGGAAATTCGGTATTTATGAAGAAAACGGAGAAACTCATGGAACCACTCTATACTGATTATAGTACCGCTGCTTTTGATGCAGACGGCGTATTGACCGATTTTACTCTCCATGCACCGGAGAATTTCAATTTTGCATACGACGTGGTTGACCGTATTGCAGAGAAAGAGCCTGAAAAACGCGCTCTTGTCTGGTGCGACACCAAAGGAAACGAAAAAACTCTTTCCTTTGGTGAAATTTCTTCTCTTTCCGTTCAGGCGGCAGGATATCTTGCCGCAAACGGCGTAAAGAAAGGTGACCGCGTCCTTCTCATTATGAAACGACACTACGAGTACTGGTATATTCTCCCTGCCCTGCATCGTATGGGCGCGGTTGTAATACCGGCATCTCATATGTTGAAAAAGAAAGACTTGGTTTACCGTATTCAAAGCGCGGAAATTTCCGCAATTATCTCCGCAGATGACTCTGAATTAACAGGTAATATTATCGCTGCAAAGGAATCCTGTCCGAGCTTACAGCATTTGTTTACCGTCCGCAAGGACTATCCGGGTTTTCTTCGTTTAGACCTCGGTTTAAAGGAAATGCCTAAGTCCGCAAAACGGATTCCGACGCTTGCCTCTGAGCCGTTCTTAATGTACTTTACTTCCGGAACCACTTCTTACCCAAAGGCAGTAATTCACAACGGTTATTACCCGTTAGGACATATCCCGACCGCGAAATACTGGCACAACTGTGAAGATAACGGCCTGCATCTGACCGTTGCGGACACCGGCTGGGCCAAAGCGTCATGGGGAAAAATTTACGGACAATGGATGTGCGGCTGTGCGATTATGGCATATGACTACGAACATTTTGACGCGGCACAAATGTTTTCCGTAATAAAAAAATATAACGTTACTTCTTTCTGCGCCCCGCCGACCGTTTACCGCCTTATGGTAAAGAACGGAATTCCGGCAGATGCTTTTTCGTGTGTCCGGTACGCTACTACTGCGGGAGAGGCTTTAAACCCGGAAATCACAAAGCGTTTTCAGGACATCACGGGGCTTTTAATTCACGAGGGCTTCGGGCAGTCGGAAACCACGCTGCTGCTCGGCAATCTTGTAAACGCACCGGTAAAAATCGGCTCTATCGGCAAACCGAACCCACTGTATGACGTAAGAATTGTTGATGAGGAAGGCAACGAAGCAGGCGTAGACGAACGCGGCGAAATCGTTGTTTTTCCGAAACCGAATCAGTGCGGGCTTTGTATCGGCTACCTCAATTCCGAAGAACAGGACCGCCGCGTATGGAAAAACGGCGTTTTCCATACCGGTGATATCGCGACACGCGACGCGGACGGATTTTTCTGGTATATCGGCCGCACCGACGACATTATTAAGTCCAGCGGATACCGTATCGGACCGTTTGAAATTGAAGACGTCCTGATTAAACATTCTGCCGTAGCGGAATGTGCCGTTACCGGCGTTCCGGACGAAGAACGCGGCTTTGTTGTAAAAGCTACCATCGTTTTGATGCCGGGCTATACCGGAACTCCTGAACTTGCACAGGAATTAAAAGAGTATGTAAAGACGCAGACCGCTCCGTACAAGTATCCGCGTATTATTGACTTTGTACCGGAACTTCCGAAAACAATCAGCGGAAAAATCCAGCGTGCAAAACTGCGTGAACAGGATGCCGCAGATGCCGACACAAAACTTTAAATAAGGAAAAAAAGTATTTTTCGAACAGGAGCGTTTTATTTTATGGAGTTTCACGGACTGAATAAGCTCACACTGCTTGATTTTCCGGAACATCTGGCATGTACCGTTTTCACGGGACGCTGCAACCTGCGCTGTCCTTTCTGCCATAACGCGGGACTGGTTCTTTCCCCGGAAAACGAACCTGTAATTGCTCCCGAAGAAATCTTTCGTTTCCTCGAAAAACGGCAGGGCACCTTAGAGGGCATCTGTGTCACCGGCGGAGAACCGACACTGCAGGCAGACCTGCTTTCTTTCCTGCGGCGCTGTAAAGAGCTTGGCTATCTGGTTAAGCTCGATACCAACGGTACCCGCCCGGATGTGCTTTCCGCGGCACTGCGCGAAGATCTGCTGGATTATATTGCGATGGATATTAAGAATTGCCCTGCGCGTTATGCCGAAACAGCAGGGCTTTCTTTGGTACGTCTTTCCGCCTTTGAGGAAAGCATCACTCTTATCCGCGGCAGCGGTATTCCTTATGAGTTCCGAACTACCGTAGTTCGTGAATTTCATACAAAGGAAGATTTGCTTGCCGTCGGCGAATGGCTGAAAGGCTCCAAACGCTATGCCTTACAGGCATTTCTTAATTCCGGAAACTTAATCGGAAGCGGACTTTCGGGGTATTCGGCCGAAGAACTGCGGGAGTTTAGGACTCTCCTCCTTCCGTATTTCGAGGAAGTGCTTCTGCGTGCTTGAGTTTTCGCATTTTGTATACTTTTTATATTCCGCAGATTGCATGCTGTCTTATTTTTGCATACGCAACGCTACGCCGGACTTCCTCTAAGAACCGTTAAG
>JAFLSZ010000003.1 GCA_022510665.1 Lachnospiraceae bacterium | reverse complement strand
CGTGCATCGAAAACCCGTTTTCAGATGCACGAGTCCCTTCTCTTGCGTGAGAGCCGGCGAAAGCCGGCACAGGCACAAGCCGCCCGAATGGGCGGTTTGTGCCTGTGTCCCGGTCTCAATTTCCGTAAATTTGCAAGATGGCTTGGCGGGGACAGAAAATGCCGCATCCCGGTTCTGAATTTTTTATAAATAGTTTATTTTTAAAGGAGAATATGATATAATAATAGTACAATATTTAAAAAGGAGGAACGACTTATGAAAAGACATGTTTCATTTAAAATCATGCTTCCTATGTTTATTATTTTCGTGTTGACTGTAGTTGTGAATATGACTACTACCAACAAACTTCAGTCAGTGCGTGCAGTATTTAACGAAATTGCCGAAGGAGGGAAAGACGGAACGGTATCCGGTGAGCTGACAAAGATTGCTTCTCGGAACGCTGAGGAAATCTCGTCCGCGCTATCTAAAAACGGACTGATATCGTCCCTGCAGCTTTTGATAGTAGTCGTAACCATTGTCATTACATATCTGACGATAGTAAAGCCTTTGCGGGATGCGGAAAAGCAGTTGGACCGTCTGATTCAGAAGCTGGAGAAAAACGAGGGTGATCTTGGAGAACGCATTGTCAGTAATAAACAGGATGAGATAGGGCAGCTTGTGTATGGCATCAACCTGTTTTTGGATAAACTTCAGGTGATTATGAAGAGCATTCAGGAGCATTCCCTTTCATTGGATTACTCTTCCCGAAATATTGTAACAAAAGTGTCGGATTCCACCAACGCGGTATCCAAGGAGGCCGGAGCGCTCTGTGAGGATATCAACACCGTTTCCGATGCGCTGAATGTGATTTTACAGGATATGCGCTCCCTGACGGAGAGCGGAGATGCCATTACGGAATCTACGGTGTCCGGCAGGACTTATGCCGCGGAGATGAAGGAACGCGCCAACAAAATCCGCGGACTTGCTACCCGCAGCAAGGAAGAATCCGAGCAGATTGCTACTTCCCTGCAGGCTGACCTGAGCAGTGCGGTGGAAAACAGTAAGAGTGTAAATTCCATTCGGAGTCTGACGGATGAGATTTTGTCCATTGCCAGCCAGACCAATCTTTTGGCATTGAATGCTTCCATTGAGGCGGCAAGAGCCGGAGAGGCGGGCAAAGGCTTTGCGGTAGTGGCGGATGAAATCCGTGTGCTTGCGGACAACAGCCGCAACACGGCAAACAGTATTCAGGAGATCAGTACCGGTGTGATTTCTTCCGTAGAAAGTCTTGCAGACTCTTCCAATCAGCTGTTAAAGTTTGTGAACACAAACGTACTGGAAGATTATGACCGTTTTGTGGAGTCCTCCATGGAGTATCTGCAGGATGCGGCCGCATTGGAGAACATGATGGGAGGTTTCGGCGTGAAAGCAGATGAACTGTCGATTGCCTCTGGCCATGTCAATGACAGGATTGGTCAGATTTCCCAAGCTATTGAGAAGGAGAATGCAAGAGTATCTACTCTGACCGACATTATGCAGGAGATGACTGCAAATATGAAGGAGATTCAAGATTGTACCGCGGTCAATGACAATGTTTCCAATGAGTTGAAGAAGCAAATTGCCAAGTTTAAGGTAATCTGAGATTAACAACGTAAAGTACACGGCTGTAAATTTGGTACTTATATAGCAGAATACGCTGTTATATAAATAATAAATGTAAAGGAGCCGCTGCTCCGGCAGATAAGGAATCTGTCGGAACAGCGGCTTTTATTATGGGAAACTGTTTCGCATTCCGCCGCACGCGAAAAGTCACAAACGAATCTTTAACTATGAGAAAGGGTGAAACCCGCCTGAGTAGCGGATTTTAGAACATTGTAAAAAATTTACAAAAATGCTCTTGCAAAAAACAAAAAAGATGTTATAATTAGGAATGTAAATTATTTACAAAAAAAGTAAAATCTAGGAGAAAGGAAAAGAAGAAAAGAAAATGGAAAAGATTCGTGTTCTTACAGTAGATGACAATGTTCGGATCTTGGAACTTTATGATGAACTTTTGAAAAACGATTCCGTGGTAGAGCATGTCGGAAGAGCGGAGGACGGCATGGAGGCTGTCAGAAAAATCAAGGAATTACAGCCGGATGTAGTATTGCTTGATATCATTATGCCCAAATTAGACGGAATCGGTGTATTGGAGCAGATACGGAAGGATACGGAATTAAAGAAGCAGCCGCATGTTATTGTAGTGACGGCAATCGGGCAGGAGCGCGTAACGGAAAGCGTTTTCGCACTCGGCGCAAGTTACTATATTATGAAACCGTTTGACAGCGCAGTGATTATGCAGCGGATTCATCAGGTAATGGGAATCAGCAGCATCTGCGGTGTGGAACACAACCGACTGTTAGGACAAGAACTCAAAGTACAGAATACGAATAATTTAGAAGTAGATGTTACGGATATTATACACGAGATTGGCGTACCGGCGCATATCAAAGGATATCAGTATCTGCGTGACGCGATTATGATGTCGGTGGATAATTCGGAAATGTTGAATTCCATTACCAAAATGCTTTATCCGTCTATTGCAAAACGTCACAAGACCACGCCGAGCCGTGTAGAGCGTGCAATCCGCCATGCGATTGAAGTGGCATGGAGCAGAGGAAAAACAGATACCATAGATGCGTTGTTCGGCTATACGGTAGCCGGGGGAAAAGGAAAACCGACGAATTCGGAGTTTGTGGCACTGATTGCGGATAAAATTCGTCTGGAATACAAGTTACGGACGCAATAGAAAGAATTGAGAGAACCAAAAGCATAAAACGATTCCGAGAAAATGCTTTGAAAATGCTTTTCAAAAAGGGAGAAATATGGTATACTAAATTGTATAACGATAGTTACTATACGCGAGGAGGAGAACTGTGAAAAATATATTGTTTGTTGCTTCTGAGTGTGTTCCCTTTATTAAAACGGGGGGGCTTGCCGATGTGGTAGGCGCTTTGCCTAAGTACCTTAACAAGGAACGTTATGATGTACGCGTGATGATTCCTAATTATTTGGCGATTCCGGCGAAGTTTAAAGAGAAGATGCAGTACAAGACGCATTTTTACATGGAACTCGCATGGCGCAGCCAGTATGTAGGCATTATGGAAACGGTAATGGATGGAGTTACGTTTTACTTTATTGACAACGAGTATTATTTCGCGGGTAACAAGCCTTACGGGAATATCTATGAAGATATCGAAAAGTTTGCGTTTTTCTGCCGTGCGGTGTTGTCCGCTTTACCTCAGATTGGATTCCGGCCGGATTTGATTCACTGTAACGACTGGCAGACCGGACTGCTTCCGGTATATCTGCATGACAGTTTCGGACAAGGTGAATTTTACCGCGGAATCAAGACGATAATGACAATTCACAACCTGAAGTTTCAGGGTGTATGGGATAAGAAGACGGTACAGGATATTACAGGTCTTGACAAGTATTATTTCGCGCCGGATAAGTTAGAGGCCTATGGTGACGCGAACTACTTAAAGGGCGGCATTGTTTACGCGGATTATGTTACTACGGTAAGCGATACTTACGCCGGGGAAATCAAGAGCGCGTTTTACGGAGAAGGCTTGGACGGCTTAATGAGAGCGCGTTCCAACTGCCTGTGCGGTATTGTCAACGGAATAGATTACGAGGAATATAATCCGGAGACGGACCCGTATCTTGTACAAAAATACAATATAGTAAATTTTAGAAAAGAGAAAGTAAAGAATAAGACTGCTTTACAGCAGGAGCTTGCGCTCGAGGTGGACGGAAACCGTTTTATGGTCGGAATCGTGTCCCGTCTGACCGACCAAAAGGGTTTTGACCTGGTTGAGTGCGTGTTAGAAGAACTTTGTGACACGGACACCCAGCTGGTTATTTTGGGAACAGGTGATCCGAAGTATGAAAATCTGTTCCGCCATTACGAATGGAAATATCATGGAAGAGTGTCGGCGAATATTTATTACAATAACGAAAGGGCACATAAAATCTATGCGGCTTCGGATGCGTTTTTGATGCCGTCCCTCTTTGAACCGTGTGGTTTGAGCCAGTTAATCAGCCTTCGTTACGGTACGGTTCCGATTGTAAGAGAAACCGGAGGTCTGCGTGATACGGTTGTTCCGTACAATGAGTACGAGAGTACCGGTACGGGTTTTAGCTTTTCCAATTATAATGCCCATGAAATGCTTTCCATGGTGCGTTACGCAAAGCATGTTTATTATAACAAAAAGAGAGAGTGGAACAAGTTAATAGATCGCGGAATGGCGGCGGACTTTTCGTGGACGACCTCCGCAAAGAAATACGAGGATTTATACCGGTATCTGCTCGGAGAATAAAAATTACGGCCCATTTTGGACAATTGCGCCCAAAATGGGCTTTTGTCGGGTGGGATAAAATTTGCGGCCCGAACGGGTATGCCATTATGCCATGAGAGCGAAAGGAGAGGTTTATGAAATTAGGAGAGCTGTTGGAACAACTGCTTGCAGATGATTCCGTCAGGCGGATACAGGTGGAAAAAGAGGTTGAGGTAACAGCGCTGGTATATGATTCAAGAAAGGCCGTACCGCCCGGCTCCGCTTTTTTTTGTATCAGCGGAGCAGTATATGACGGACACCAATATGCCGAAGAGGCTTCGTTGGCAGGCGCTTCCGTTATTGTAGCGGAACGGGAGCTTTCGCTTCCGGCAGGTGTTACGCTTGTGCTTGTGGAGGACACCAGAAAGGCGCTTGCCTATATGTCGGCGGCATGGTTTGGATATCCGGCCAAAGAGTTAATAACGATTGGAATTACCGGCACAAAGGGAAAAACGACGACGGCATATATGGTGCATCATATTTTGGAGTCGGTCGGCATGAAAGTAGGACTTATCGGAACCGTAGAGGTACGGGACGGCGCGGAAACGGTTTCCGCAAGCCATACAACACCGGAGTCTTATCTTGTACAGGAATATTTCCGGAAGATGGCGGATAACGGCTGCCGGGCGGTAGTGATGGAAGTGTCTTCACAGGCTCTGAAACTTTCCAGGGTTGCCGGAATTACGTTTGATTACGGTATTTTTACGAATTTGGAGCCGGATCATATCGGAGCGAACGAGCACGCGGATTTTGAGGAATATGCGGCGTGTAAGGCGCGTTTGTTTCAACAGTGCCGCTACGGTATTTTGAACGCAGATGACCCGCATATGGAAAGAATGTTGAGGGAGCATACCTGCGAAGTGATGACATACGGCTGTAACGAAGGAGTCGATCTGCGCGCGGAGGAAATTGATTTACACCGAACAGACGGGAAACTTATGGTATCCTATCAGACAAAAGGAGCATTAGAGGCAAAGTTTTCGGTTCCGATTCCGGGTATGTTTTCGGTATATAATTCGTTGACGGCGGTTGCGATTTGTATGCGGCAGAATGTTCCGGTGGAAGTAATGCAGCGCGCCCTTTTGGAAGTGCGGGTAAAAGGAAGGCTGGAAACGGTGGAGGTTTCTCCGAATTTTTCGGTAATGATTGATTATGCGCACAATGCGATGAGTTTAAAAAGCCTGCTCATGGCGCTCAAAGAGTATGAACCGAAACGTCTGGTTTGTCTGTTTGGCTGCGGCGGGAACCGTTCCCGCAGCCGTCGCTTTGAAATGGGAGAGATTTCTTCGCGTTATGCTGACGTAACGATTGTTACATCGGATAATCCGCGCTTTGAGGAGCCGGAAGCGATTATTGAGGATATTTTAACCGGCGTCAAAAAGGCGGACGGAGCGTATGTTACAATAACGGACCGGAAGGAAGCAATCCGTTATGCGCTGGTGCATGCCGAGAAAGACGATGTGATTGTGCTTGCCGGGAAAGGACATGAGGATTATCAGGAAATCCGCGGAGTAAAGTATCCGATGGACGACAGAATATTGATTCGGGAGATTTTGGAAGAATTGACGGATGAGGAACGTGTAAATTTGGGAATCTAGGGAAAAGATACAATAAGGAGGAAACGGGGCATCATGCGGTATGCCGATGTAATTGTAGACATTTCGCTGGAAAAACTGGATAAGACATATCAATATGCGATTCCCGATGCTCTTTTTTCGGAAGCGGTTGTCGGAGCCAAGGTGGAAGTGCCGTTCGGCGGCGGAAACCGAAGGGTGGAGGGGTATATTATCGACACCTCGGAAACGCCCGTATTTGATCCGGCACGCACAAAAGAGATTGTATCGGTGGTGCCGGGAGCGGTCTCGGTTGAACGGCGCTTTATTACCCTTGCCTACTGGATGAAAGAGCATTTCGGCGGAACGATGAACGAGGCGTTAAAGACCGTGCTTCCGGTAAAGCAGGCGGTAAAGGAAGTAAAAAAGCGTACCCTTGTACTTATGGCCGACGAGGCACGGTTTACGGAATATTATAATGAGGCGCTGAAACGAAAGTTTCAGGCGCGTGTTCGTTTGTTGGATGAGCTGCGTGGGAGGTCCGAGGCGGATTACAGGGAAACGCTGGAAAAACTTCGGATTTCCGCGGCAACGGTAGAAGCGGTATGCCGCGACGGGATTTTTTCCGTGCGGGAGGAAACAATGTACCGGAATACCGCAGAAGGAGTACGCTCCGCGAAACGTCCGGATTTAAACGAAGAACAGAGAAAAGCCGTTGAAGAGCTTTGGCAGGATTACAGTCAGGAAAAACGCGGGACATATCTATTATTTGGCGTTACCGGAAGCGGTAAGACCGAAGTTTATTTAGAACTGATTGAACGGGTTGTCAAAGAGGGAAAACAGGTTATTGCACTGATACCTGAGATTTCACTTACTTTCCAGACGGTACGCAGATTTTACGAACGGTTTGGCGAGCGTGTTTCCGTGCTGCATTCGAGGCTTTCTTCGGGAGAGCGCTATGATCAGTATGTACGTGCAAGTCAGGGAGAGATTGACGTAATGATTGGACCGCGCTCGGCGCTGTTTACGCCGTTTGAACGGCTTGGACTGATTATTATCGACGAGGAGCAGGAGGGCGCTTACAAAAGCGAAGGAACGCCGCGGTATCATGCGAGAGAAACGGCGGAATATCTTGCGAAACTGACCAATGCTTCTCTGCTGTTAGGTTCTGCGACTCCGTCATTGGAGGCGTACTCCCGTGCGAAGAATGGGGAATACAGGCTCCTTACCCTGACAAAACGTGCAAAAGAGGCACAGATGCCGCGTGTGGAGATTGTGGATTTGCGGGAGGAACTGCGGGCAGGAAACCGTTCCATGTTCAGCAGGAAATTAAAAGAACGGATGCAGGAACGACTTGCCAAAGGGGAGCAGGTTATGTTATTTTTAAATAGGAGGGGATATGCGGGGACGGTTTCCTGCCGCGCCTGCGGCGAGGGAATGAAATGTCCGCACTGCGATATATCTCTTACGTATCATAAAGGCGGGACGCTTCTATGCCATTACTGCGGTTATGAGACAAAGCAGCCGAAGCTTTGTCCGGCATGCGGCTCGCAATATATCGGTTTGTTCGGAACCGGTACGCAGAAGGTGGAAGAAGCGGTGCTGCGGGAGTTTCCGGAAGTAAAGGTGCTTCGCATGGATGCCGATACGACAAAGCAAAAGGGCGGGCATCAAAAGATTGTTGAGGAGTTTGCCAACGGCGGAGCACAGGTGTTAATCGGGACACAGATGATTGTCAAGGGGCATGATTTCCCGCGGGTAACGCTCGTTGGAATTATTGCCGCGGATTTATCGCTTTACGCGGGGGATTACCGCGCGGCGGAGAGAACCTTCTGTCTGTTGGCACAGGCGGCAGGCAGGGCGGGGCGCGACCGGCTGTCGGGGGAGGTAGTAATTCAGACTTACCAGCCGGAACATTACAGTATCACGGCGGCGGCAACCGAGGATTACGAGAGCTTTTACCGGCAGGAGATGGCATACCGGAAGATGTTAAAGTATCCTCCGGCAGCACATATTCTGGCGGTTCTGGTACAGGCGGAGACGGAAGAAAACGCCGGACTGGCAGCAAAACGGCTGGCAGATGTACTTTTTGCGGCACTTTTTCCGGAAGAAAAGTCCGGTACAGTAATCGGACCGGTTCCGGCAGGACTTGCCAAGGCAAACGACCTGTACCGGTATGTGGTCTATGTAAAAGCGTTAAAGTATGAACGTTTAATGCAGCTGCACCGGCTCGCGGCAGAGGAGAAAAAGTTGACAGAAGCGGCAATGAAGTGTAATATACAATTTGACTTTAATCCATTAAACGGTTATTGATAACAGGAGGATAAGACAATGGCATTAAGAAGAATCAGGAGGCTGGGAGATCCGGTATTACAGAAAGTTTCCAAACCGGTAACGGAAGTGAATCATAAAATAGTAGACTTAGTACACGATATGCTGGAGACAATGTATACTGCGAACGGTGTAGGTCTTGCGGCTCCGCAGGTCGGTGTTTTGAAAAGAATTGTGGTAGTTGATGTGACTCCGGAAGGAAATCAGCCGATTGTTATGATTAATCCGGAAATTATCGCGGCGGAGGGCAGTCAGACAGGTGATGAAGGGTGTCTCAGCGTTCCCGGAATGGCGGGAACCGTTACCAGACCGAACGAGGTTACGGTACGGGCATATGACCTTTCCATGAAACCGTTTGAAATAAAAGGCACGGAACTTCTGGCGCGCGCGTTTTGCCATGAAATCGACCATTTGGACGGTATTGTATATGTGGAAAAAGTAGAGGGAAGACTGCATGAAGTCAATGCAGAGGAATCATAGGAGGCGGATATATGAGAGCGGTTTTTATGGGAACGCCGGAAATCGCGGCAGAAGTATTAAAAAGCCTGCTTCTGTCATCAAAACATGAGATTATAGCGGTAGTAACGCAGCCGGACCGTCCGAAAGGACGCGGAAAGCTCCTTACAAAGTCCCCGGTAAAGCTCCTTGCGGAAGAATACGGCATATCGGTTTTACAGCCGGAGAAAGTAAAGTCTCCGGATGCGGTGGCACAGTTAAAACAGTTGGCGCCGGATATTATTTTGGTGGCCGCATTCGGACAGATTTTATCGAAAGAAATTTTGGAGCTTCCGAAATACGGCTGTCTGAATGTACATGCCTCGCTGCTTCCGGAATACCGCGGTGCGGCACCGATTCAGTGGGCGATTATCGACGGAAAAGAAAAAACCGGAGTTACGATTATGCGGATGGACGAGGGGTTAGATACCGGCGATATGATATGCAGGGAAGAAATTGAAATTACAGCCGGAGAAACCGGCGGAAGTTTGCATGATAAGCTGGCGGCGGCAGGCGGACCGCTGCTTCTTTCGGCAATGGAACAGGTGGAAGCGGGAACGGCCGTTTATGAGCCGCAGAAGCACGAAGCGTCCACCTATGCGAAAATGCTTCGCAAGGAAATGGGAAAATTGGATTTTACTTACTCCGCGGAGTATCTGGAGCGTTTAATCCGGGGGTTAAATCCGTGGCCGAGTGCGTATACTTACTGGCAGGGAAAAACGCTAAAGTTTTGGAGTGCATCGGTTTCTTACGACAAATTTGAGGCCTGTCCGTGCGGAACGCTGGTATCGGTAAAGGACGGAATGCTTTGGATTATGACCGGAAACGGAATTTTAAGGATACGGGAACTCCAGCCGGACGGAAAACGCCGTATGACGACGGAAGAGTTTTTACGAGGGTATCCGCTTGTACCGGGACTGGTGTTCGGCACTTAAACGGTTTGGCGGGTTTGTTAAAACAACAGTGAAAAAGGAGGATGAAGAATGGGATATTATGATTCGACATATATTTTGGTAATTATCGGTGCAATACTTGCCCTGTGGGCTTCGGCGGGAGTAAAGAGCACCTATTCAAAATATTCAAAAGTGGCTTCAAAGCGCGGAATTACCGCGGTAGAGGCGGCAGAGCAGATTTTGCACGGCGCGGGGATTGTCGATGTAAAAATTGAGCGGATAGCCGGAAGTCTGACGGACCACTATGATTCTTCGACAAAGACGCTGCGTCTTTCCGATACGGTGTATAACAGTACGTCCATCGCGGCGATTGGCGTGGCGGCACATGAGTGCGGACATGCGATTCAGGACAGTGAGGAGTATGTACCGCTTCGTCTGAGGCACTTTTTGGTACCGATTGTAAACTTCGGAAACAGGCTTTCCATGCCGATTTTCATACTCGGTCTGCTTTTAAGTATGTATAATACGCTGGTTCCGATCGGAATTTTCTTGTTTTCTTTTGCGGTACTGTTCCAGTTTGTGACCCTTCCGGTGGAGTTTAACGCTTCGGCCCGTGCGGTTGCCATTTTGGGTGAAAGCGGTATGGTGGGGAGTACGGAACTTCCGAAAGTGAAAAAGGTATTAAGGGCGGCTGCTTTCACCTATCTTGCATCTGCGGCCGCGACGACGCTGCAGTTAGTACGGCTGTTGTTAATTGCACGCAGAAGGAGAAATTAGAATGGTTACGAAAGAAAAGAGAGCTTTGCCGGCAAGAGAGGCGGCAGTCAGAATGCTGCTTGCCGTGTGCGAGGAAAAGCAGTTTTCACAGGCGGCAAAGGAAAAATATCTCTTTTTGATAGAAGAAAAGCGGGAAAGGGCGCTTGCAACAAGGCTGTTGGAAGGTTGTCTGGAACGCATGATAGAATTGGATTATATCATCGACCGGTTTTCCAAAACGCCGGTACGCAGGATGAAGCCCGCGATTGCCGCGATTTTGCGGACAACGGTATATCAGCTTCGTTTTATGGATAAGATACCGGCGGGAGCCGCCTGTAACGAAGCGGTGAAATTAACGAAAAAGTTCGGATTTTCCGGGCTTTCCGGGTTTGTAAACGGAGTGGCAAGAGCAATTGCCAGGGCAGAGAAAATAGAATATCCGGATGCCGAAATCAACCGGACGGAATACCTTTCCGTGCGATATTCCATTCCTACTACTTTTGTAGAACAGATAGTCGGACAGTACGGGGCCGAAACGGCGGAAAAAGTTTTTGCGGCATTTCTGGAGGAAGAAAATGCAATGACTGTGCGCTGCATGAGTCATACGACAGATGTAGAAAAATTGACGCAAACATTTCAGAAAGCGGGAATTAGGACAGAAGAAGGTTTTTATTCCAAGGAGGCTTTGCGGCTTTTTGAAATTGACCTGCCAAAACGTCTGCCGCTTTTTGATGAGGGCGCGTTTTATATTCAGGACGAGAGTTCCATGCAGGCGGTAGTTGCGGCAGGGCTTTGCGGCGGAGAGCGTGTTTTGGATCTTTGCGCGGCTCCGGGCGGAAAGTCGGTCATGGCGGCGGATATTTTGTGTACGCTTGGCGGCGGAACGGTGGAAGCGAGAGACTGCACCGGGGAAAAGATAAAACTCTTAGAAGAAAATAAAACAAGGTGCCGTCTGCCAAACATAACCGTAACGCTTTCCGATGCAACGGTTTATCGGAAGGAAGACGAAGAAAACTACGACGTGGTATTAGCCGACGTTCCATGCTCCGGTCTCGGAATTCTCGGAAAAAAGCCGGATATTAAGCTGTTTATGACAGCAGAGCAGCAAAAAGAACTTTGTGTTCTGCAAAAAAAGATTCTGGAAAATGCCGTGCGCTATGTCAAGAAAGGCGGCGTACTGATCTTTTCCACCTGTACTTTAAACAAGGAAGAAAATATAGGCGGCTGCGATTTTTTGAAAGAATGCGGGCTGCAGCCGGACAGTCTGGAACCGTTTCTTTCAAAAGACCTTTGGACGAACACGACAAAGGACGGTTATCTTCAGATGCTGCCGGGGCTCCACAAGACGGACGGCTTTTTCGTGGCAAGGTTTAAGAAACCGTCCGTGCAGCAGGGAATGTGAGGACAAGCCGAGCAATGGAAACAGGAAAAAAGGACATAAAATCATATACATTACAGGAACTATCGGAAGAACTTCTGACGATGGGAGAGAAAAAATTCAGGGCGGCACAGATTTTTGATTGGCTGCATAAGAGCCAGGTGACCGACTTTTCCCGGATGACGAATCTGCCGGAAACGCTTAGAAAGCGTCTTGCGGAAGTTTATACGCTTGTTGTCCTCAGGGAAGTAAAAAGGCTTTCTTCCGCACAGGATGAAACCGTAAAGTTTTTGTTTGCCCTGCCGGACGATAAAGTAATTGAAAGCGTGTTTATGAAATACAAACACGGAAATTCCGTCTGTATTTCTTCCCAAGCGGGGTGCCGTATGGGGTGTCGCTTCTGTGCTTCGACGCTTGGCGGATTGGAACGCAATCTCCTTCCTTCGGAGATGCTGGAACAGATTTACCGGATACAGGAACTGACCGGCGAGCGGGTGTCCAATGTCGTGGTAATGGGAACCGGTGAGCCGATGGATAATTACGGGAATCTGGTGCGGTTTCTGCGGTTAATTACCGACGCAAAGGGGCAGGGAATGAGTATTCGGAATATCACGGTGTCAACCTGCGGTCTTGTAGAGCCTATGAGGCGGTTTGCCGAAGAAGGGCTTCCGGTTACACTGGCGTTATCCCTGCACGCGCCGAACGATGAGGCGAGAAGACGCCTGATGCCGGTAGCGAACCGATATTCTCTGGAAGAAGTAATTGCCGCCTGTGACAATTATTTTGAAAAGACAGGACGCAGAATTACTTACGAATACAGTCTGGTTGCGGGGGAAAATGATACCGGGGCAGACGCGGACGAGCTGGGAAAGCTGCTGTACAAAAAAAATTGCCATGTTAATTTAATTCCTGTAAACCCTATTAAAGAGCGGGATTACAGGCAGTCAAGTTTTAAAAATGTTTTAAATTTTAGAAAAACACTTGAAAAATATAATATAAATGTTACTATTAGAAGAGAATTGGGTGCAGATATCGGAGCGGCATGCGGACAGTTAAGAAAAAGTCATTTGGATTCTGATTTTCCCGCAAAAAACAGCTGCGGTACAGGGTGTGAGCAGTATTAGAGGAGGTGAATACCTTGAAGTCGTATTTTATTACGGATACGGGAAAGACAAGAACGGTCAATCAGGACTACATATACAGCAGTGATGAGCCGGTCGGTTCCCTTCCGAATCTATATATTGTTGCGGACGGCATGGGCGGATATAATGCGGGAGATTATGCTTCCCGCTGCTGTGTGGAAGAGTTTGTCGGACAAATCCAAAGGAGCGGACAGCCGACAATAATCAGTGCCATGACGGAAGCGGTTTCTGCGGCAAACGCAGCTGTGGCGGGGCATGCCGCGGAAAATTCCGAACTCAGCGGTATGGGTACGACGCTGGTGGCGGCTGTGGTATGTTCAGACAAAGTTTATGTAATGAATGTCGGTGACAGCAGATTTTATGTTATCGGAGATGAGATAAAACAGATTACGGTGGATCACTCCTATGTGGAAGAAATGATCCGCAAAGGGGAGCTTTTAAGAAAAGATGCAAGAATCCATCCGAATAAGAATGTAATTACACGGGCGGTCGGGGTAGAAGATGCGGTGGAAGCGGACTGTTACGAGGTAATATTGGAAGAAAACTCACGCTTTTTGCTGCTTTGTACGGATGGTTTGACAAATATGGTAGAGGATGAGGAAATACGTCATATTGTAATGAAAAACGCGGATTCGCCGGAAAACGCGCTGCGCCGGTTGGTGGAGCGCGCGAATGAGTGCGGCGGAAAAGATAATATATCAGCGGTTATAGTTGAAATTAAACAGGACAGGAATTAGAAAGGTGAGATTGTATGGTAAAACCGGGAATGTTTATCAGTGACAGGTATGAAATTATTGAAAAGGTCGGGTCGGGCGGAATGGCGGATGTCTACCGCGCGAAATGCCACCGTCTGAATCGTTACGTGGCAATTAAAATCTTAAAGCCGGAGTTTTCTGCTGATAAGAATTTGGTGACAAAGTTCCGTGCGGAAGCACAGTCTGCCGCAGGACTTTCCCATCCGAATATTGTAAGCGTATACGATGTCGGTGATGACGATGATCTGCATTATATCGTTATGGAACTGGTAGAAGGGATTACCTTGAAGAAATTTATCGAAAAAAAGGGAAGACTGGAAATAAAAGAAGCCATCGGTATAGCGATTCAGATTGCACAGGGTCTGGAAGCCGCGCACGACAACCATATCGTACATAGGGATATTAAACCGCAGAATATCATTATTTCCCGTGAGGGAAAAGTGAAGGTGGCGGACTTTGGAATTGCCAAGGCTGCAACGACCAACACGGTGACGCAAAATGCGGTCGGTTCCGTACATTATCTTTCTCCGGAACAGGCAAGAGGCGGATACAGTGACGAAAAGAGCGATATTTATTCTCTCGGTATTACGATGTATGAAATGCTTAGCGGAAAAGTGCCGTTTGCAGGCGATAATACCGTGTCGGTAGCGCTTTCGCATATCCAGTATGAACCGGTGCCGGTTAAGGAAGTCAATCCTGCTGTGCCGTACAGCGTGGATAAAATTGTACAAAAGTGTATGCAGAAGCGTCCGGAAAACCGCTATTTGTCTGCGTCTGATTTGATTTTGGATTTAAAGCGTTCCGTAATGAACCCGGAAGGTGATTTTGTTCGAATTTCCGCAGGTGTTGTATCGGATTCTCCGACGAAAAATATGACGCAGGATGAGATGGCGGTAATTAAAAGCGCCGCAAAGTCTCCGGTGACGAGATTTGAGGCAAACCAGCCGGCCAATAAGAAACTGCTCCATGAAGAAGAGGAAGAACTGGACGGAACGGACCCTAAGTGGGATAAAGCGATGGTATTTGTCGTGGTGGCTGTTGCCATTGTATGTATGGTGGCGATTGTTTTTGTAGTATCCAAATTTGTAAATATGTTTGGTACGGAAAAGGTTACACCGACACCGGGCGGCCCAAAGATTGAGGGAACACCGACAATTTCCCCTACGCCTTACAGCGACCTGCAGACGGTCCGCTTACAGAACGTAGTCGGACGAATGGTAGAGGACGCAAAAGAAGTTTTGTTAAAGCAGTCCGACCGTTTTACGATTTTAGACGGAGATACGGATTACAGTGATGTTTACCCTAAGGGTATGGTAATTTCCCAGTATCCGTCAGGAGGTGTAGATGTCACGCTGGACGAGGAAATAAGGCTGGTAGTCAGTGCCGGACCTGAAATGCTGACGGTGCCGAACTATTCTCTTTGGAATTATGTGGACGCAAGGACAGAAGCCGAAAATGATTTTAAAGTGCGTGTTGAGTTTGAAAACAGTTCGACGATTGAGAATAACCGTGTAATCCGTACAATACCGGAACGCAACGAACTGCTTGCGAAAGGCGGCGAACTTGTTCTGGTAGTCAGCCGCGGCGAAAAAGTGGGAGTGGTGCCGAATCTTCTCGGAAAGACGTTAGAAGGTGCGAGACTGGCATTAAGAGAACAGGAGTTTGATGTGGGAGAAGTTCACTATGAAGGCTCCACGATTTACGAAGAAGGTTTGGTTTTCTATCAGAGCGAATCCGAAGGGAATATGCTGGCAGTAGGGACGAAGATAGATATTTGGGTAAGTACCGGTATTGTAGAGGCGACTCCGATACCGACGCCGACGCCTACGCCGGAAGTAACTCCGAGCCCGACTCCGACGCCGGAAGCAACACCGACGCCGGTGCCGAAGCGGGTATGGGAGATATCGTTTACGATTCCTTGGAACCCGATGAATCCGGGAGATGTGGCATGGGTATATTTTGAACTGCAGACTGCTAACGACGCAAGATATCTTTTATATGATAACGATGCCATGTCATATGACGAACTATCGGTTGCTTCGATGGCGTTTTCCGTAGAAAAGGACCAGTTGCCGGGAGTGACGGAAGGCGAAAGAATCGGAGTCTGGATTTATCTCAACGGAACGCCTGCGCTGTATTGTAACGCAAGCATTACGGAAAAAGAGGCACAATGACAGGAAAAATAATAAAGGGTATTGCGGGTTTTTACTACGTGCACGGAGAAGACGGCGGTATTTATGAGTGCAAAGCAAAAGGAAGCTTTCGGAAAGAAGGGATAAAGCCGCTTGTCGGGGATAATGTCCGGCTCTGTGTTCTGGATAAAGAGAAAATGTTAGGGAATCTGGAAGAGATTTTACCGAGAAAAAACGAACTGATTCGGCCGGCTTCCGCGAATATCAGCCAGGCGCTGGTTGTTTTCGCGGCGGCAAAGCCGGAGCCGAATTTCAACTTGTTGGATCGTTTTTTAATTTATATGGGACGAAAGCAGATTCCCGTGCAGATAGGTTTTAATAAATGTGAGCTGATTGAGGAACAACGGAAGAAGGAAATAGAAAATGCGTATACTTTGGCGGGGTATTCGGTGCATTTCTTTTCCGTAAAAGAGCAGACCGGACTGGAACAGGTAAAAGAAGCGCTGAACGGAAAAACGACTGCGCTCGCAGGCCCGTCGGGTGTCGGAAAATCGAGCTTAATTAATATTCTTTGTCCGCGGGCGGAAATGAAAACCGGTGATGTCAGCCGCAAGATTGAGCGTGGAAAACATACCACGCGGCACGCGGAGTTATTTGTTTTGAATGAGGGAACCTATGTGATGGATACGCCGGGTTTTTCCTCTTTGTATATAAATGAAATTCTGCCTCAGGAGTTATGGAGGTATTATCCGGAGATGAAACTGGTGGAGAAAGAATGCCGTTTTGCCGGATGCTGCCATATGGAAGAGCCGGACTGCGGCGTAAAAGAAGCGGTTGCCTGCGGAGAAATCGCGGGCGAAAGATACGAAAGTTACCGTAAACTTTATACCGAACTAAACAGCATAAAAAGATACTAAGCTATGTGTATGCACAGGAAAGGTCAGGAAAGGTATGTTTAAATTAGCACCGTCGATTTTGGCGGCAGATTTTACGATGCTGGGAGAACAAATCCGTATGTTGGAGGAAGCGGGGGCCGATGAACTTCATATTGACGTAATGGACGGTATCTTTGTTCCCAGTATATCGTTCGGAATGCCGGTCATCAAATCCATTCGGGGCGCAAGTAATCTGTTCTTTGATGTTCATCTGATGATTACGGAGCCGGTACGCTATCTGGAAGAGTTCGTAAAATCGGGGGCGGACGGAATTACGGTACATGCGGAGGCGTGTGCTGATTTAAAAGAAACGATAGAAAAAATAAAAGAACTCGGTGTCAGAGCCGGTGTATCCATAAAACCGGAGACTCCGATTGCCGTTCTGGAAGAAGTAGAACCTCTTTTGGAACGGGTACTGGTTATGACGGTCAATCCGGGCTTCGGAGGACAAAAACTGATTCCGGAGTGTGTGGAGAAGGTAAAGGAGCTTGCCCGGCACAGAGAAAAGACTTTGGGAAGGTATGATATTCAGGTAGACGGAGGAATCAGCCTTTCGAATGTAAAGTCGGTTTTTGAAGCGGGGGCAGAGGTATTTGTTGCGGGAACGGCGGTTTTTCGCGGAGATATTTTACAGAATGTGAAAGCATTTAAGGAGGAAGCTGGGGTTGCTGATTAAAGAAATGCAGGTAGGAAAAACAATCGAGATTCTGGTAGAGCGAGAAGGCTACCATTATCGCTTTGTGAGCAAAGTGGAAGGGGTATCGCTGAATACGGTAGCCGTTTCGCGGATTTCCGCGAAAAACAGGAACTTTCATTTTGAAGATAAAGATAATATCACGATTATTTACCGCGGTGAGGAACTTATGTGGAAGTGGGAATCCGTAAAAGGCGGGCTTGCAATGCTGGACGGAGAATACGTTCATACGTTTTCTTCAAAAGCGGAAGGTACAATTTATAACCGCCGGGAAGCGTTTCGTGTTCCGATAGGAGAAAGTTTTCTGATACGGCGTATTGTACGGGAGAAAGTAGAGAACAGTACGGAAAACCTGAAAAAAGAGGCAGAGGAAGGAACAGAGAAAGAGCCGGAAATAATAGAGAGAGAAATACCTTTTAAAGCCCTGCTGTCCGATTTGAGTATAACCGGAGCGGGATTTTATACGGATGAATCATTGGATATTGACATGGAAATTACATTTGACATACCGACAGAAAGCATGGGAATGCTGTCCTGCCGCGGTGTTATTAGAAGGGTGGCGGAAGTCCGTGATAAACCGTTCCGGCATTTTTACGGCGTTGGTTTTACCGTGGTAAAAAAAGGGTTGGAGAAGTATTTGTTTGAACGCCAGAGAATGATGCTCAGACGGGAAAGAGGAAGCGGCTCAGTAAAGCCTAAAAGATAGCAAAGCCACAAAGCGCCATATAGCAGTTGGAGGAAAATATGACAGCGATTTTAGTATGCGGCGGTACGCTTGCTGCCGCGTTTTTGCGGGAGGCTGCGGCAAAGGAAAAAGAAGTCGTACTATATGCGGTAGACGGCGGACTTACGGTGATTGACGAGGCGGGAATGAAACCGGATTATCTGATCGGGGATTTTGATACCGTTTCAAAGGAACTCATAGAGCGTTATGAAACGGTTTGTGAAACCATACGGCACCGGCCGGAGAAAGACGCGACCGACACGGAACTTGCAGTGGATCACGCGCTGGACCATGGCGCGGACCGGATTGTGCTTTTAGGGGCAACCGGAAGTCGTTTTGACCATACGATGGCAAACGTGCATATGCTCTACCGGGTGCTTTTGCGGGGGCGTTTTGCGGAATTGATTGATAAAAACAACCGGATTACGCTGCATCGGATACCGTTTCAGATAGACAAAAAAGAATTGTCCGGAATGTATCTGTCGTTTCTTCCCTTTTTCGGGGAAGTAGAGGAAGTTACGCTCACAGGCGTAAAGTATCCGCTTTACAGGAAAACACTGACGGCGGGAAGCAGTCTTAGCATCAGCAATGAAGCATTAGACGGAAAAATAAACGTATCGTTTTCAAACGGATATCTTTTAATGATAGAATCAAGAGATTAGAGGCACAAAAACAGTGTCAGGAAAGGAGTTTTTATGAAATTAGGAATCGTGGGGCTTCCGAATGTCGGAAAAAGCACATTATTTAATTCTTTGACAAAGGCGGGGGCAGAATCGGCGAACTATCCGTTCTGTACGATTGACCCGAACGTCGGAATCGTTCCGGTTCCGGATGAGAGGCTGGAAGTATTGGGAAAAATGTATAGCTCGGAGCGCATTGTTCCGGCGGTGGTAGAGTTTGTGGACATCGCAGGACTGGTAAAAGGGGCGTCCAAAGGGGAAGGACTCGGCAATCAATTCCTTGCCAATATCAGAGAGGTTGACGCGATTGTTCATGTAGTACGCTGCTTTGAGGATACGAACATTATCCATGTGGACGGTTCCATAAATCCGCTGCGTGACATTGAAACCATCAATTACGAGCTGATTTTTTCGGATTTGGAAGTGTTGGAACGCCGTCAGTCCAAAGTGGTCCGCGGTGCAAGAAACGATAAGGCACTGGCAAAGGAAGAAGATTTTATGAAACGCCTGATGGCGCATCTGGAGGCCGGAAACATGGCAAAAACCTATGCTCTGCAGGACGAAGATGAACAAATATTGCTGGATACCTATCATCTTTTGACGGCAAAACCGGTAATTTACGCGGCAAACGTAAAAGAAGATGACCTTGCGGATGATGGCGCGGCAAATGAGAATGTGGCAAAAGTAAGAGAATTTGCGGCACAGGAAAAGTCAGAGGTATTTGTAATCTGTGCGCAGATTGAACAGGAAATGGCGGAGCTTGACGAAGAAGAAAAGAAAATGTTTTTAGAGGAGCTTGGACTTTCGGAATCCGGCTTGGAAAAACTGATTCAGGCAAGTTACCGTATTCTGGGCCTGATCAGCTATCTGACCGCGGGACCGAAGGAGACAAGAGCATGGACGATTACCCGGGGAACAAAGGCACCGCAGGCGGCCGGAAAAATCCACTCGGATTTCGAACGCGGCTTTATCCGGGCGGAAATCGTAAGCTATCGGAATCTGGTAGAGTGCGGCAGTTTTAACGCCGCAAAGGAAAAGGGCTTGGTACGCTCCGAAGGCAAAGAGTATGTTATGCAGGACGACGATGTTGTATTGTTCCGTTTTAATGTATAAGACGCTTGAGTTTCCGCATTTTTTTTAGCAACGTTAAAAAGTTCTGCGGTACTGCAAGTAAGACAAGGAGAGGAGGGAATCCGAAATGACGCTGGAAACGGGAACGATTTATTTCTTTGAACAGAGAAAGGCCGAAATACCGGAAGCAGTGTCGCTGTTTGGATTCCCTGTTTCATTATACGGAGTGTGCCTGCTGCTTGCTGCGGCAGCAGGTGTTTTTGCCTCGCTTCGGGAAGGCCGGAGAAGAAAGCAGGATAAAGAACTTACGCTGACTTTACTATGTCTTGCCATTCTTTCCGCGCTGATTGGCGCAAGAGTATATTACGCGGTTTTTCAGTGGTATCCGTTTTCGAAATTTCCGCTTTCGGTATTGAACTTTAGAATTGGGGGATTTGCCTATTTTGGTGCGCTGATTGGCTCATGGTTTATTGTAAGACATTATTGTCACAGAAAAGCGGAAGATTTTGAACGGGCGGCAGACGTACTTTGCGTCGGCGCATCGGTATCGGCCGTTTTTGTTTGGATTGGCTGTGCACTTGCAAGAGAACCGGTTGGGCGCTTTTATGACGGTATTTTTTCGGTTCGTATCGGCACCGAGTATCTGCCGTATGAGGCGGACGGCGCCCTGACAGAGGAACTTTTAAATCATGTATATAGAATAAATGATGGGGAGTACATTTCAATACATCCGGTGGCACTGTACGGAGTCCTTTCCGGCATCCTGATACTGATTGCAATCCGGATTGCAAAGCATTTTATAAAGCAGAACGGAAAACTTTTTTTGTTGTATCTGTTTCTGAATGCCGTATCCTGTCTTGTGCTGGAGGTTTTCAGGGCAAGCAGGTGCCGCATCTGGGGGACGGAAATTCCGATTAACAGTTTAGTGGCAGCAGTGGTGATTTTTGTGCTTGCGGCAGGGGAACTGCGGCACAGGCTGAAACGAAAAGTGAAATAAATGTTTGCAAAGCGGTTTTTATCAAAACCGAATACTAAAAAAAGACTGTTGACACACCGACCGGTGAAAAGTTGACGGTCTTTTTTTTTATTTAGGGGTTGAAAAAATAAAAAAAGTGGAGTAAAATGGTGGTATAAGTGGAGGAAAGTGGAGGAGAATGGATTAAAGTGGAGTGAAAGGCGGTGAAGTTCATGTTCATGGGAGAGTACGATCATACATTAGACCCGAAAGGGCGTATGATTGTTCCGGCGAAGTTCCGTGAGGAACTGGGAGAACGGTTTATTCTGACTATGGGACTGGACGGCTGTCTTTTCGCGTATCCGGTGGAAGAATGGGAACAGTTTGTCGAAGGTTTAAAAAAACTTCCGGGAAGCAAAGACGCCAGACAGCTGCAGCGTCACTTCATGGCAGGGGCCGCGGAAGTGGAAGTGGACAAGCAGGGACGCTTTCTGATACCGGGGAAATTAAGGGAGCAGGCAGGTTTGAATAAGGATATTGTTTTGGTAGGTGTTCTTTCCAAAATTGAACTTTGGAGCAAAGAGCGCTGGGAACAGAACCGCTGCTATGATAACATGGATGAAGTCGCGGAACATATGGCGGAGTTCGGGTTGAACTTTTAGGAAAGGCCGGTGGATACTTTGACGGAAACAGGCAGACAGGACATTGTATTTCGGCATAAGCCGGTATTGCTTGACGAAGTGATAGAGGCGCTGCATATACGTCCGTCCGGCATTTATGTGGACGGGACGCTTGGCGGAGCGGGACATGCCTATGAGGTGTGCAGCCGTTTGAACGGAGGGACATTTGTCGGTATTGACCGTGATGAGGACGCCGTTTCGGCGGCAGGAGCCAGACTGAAAGAGTTTCCGTTTGCCCATGTTGTGCGGAGTAATTACAGTGAAGCGAAAGAAGTACTTGCCGCTTTCGGGATAGAAAAAGTAAGCGGTATTTTATTAGACCTCGGTGTGTCTTCTTATCAGCTGGATACGCCGGAGCGGGGATTCTCCTATAAAGAGGATACGGCGCCGCTTGATATGCGGATGGATAACCGGATGGAGACGACGGCACGGGATATCGTAAACGGATACAGCGAAGCGGAGTTGTTCCGAATTATCCGCGATTACGGAGAAGACCCTTTTGCAAAAAATATTGCGAAACATATTGTACGGCTCAGGGAAAAGAAAGAGCTTGTCACCTGCGGAGATTTAAACGAGGCAGTCAGGGCGGCAATCCCGATGAAAATACAAAAGAATCTGGGACATCCGTCAAAGCGTACTTTTCAGGCGATACGCATAGAGTTAAACGGAGAGTTGAAAGCGCTGCAGGATACGTTGGACAAGCTGATTGATTTGCTGGAAGAAAACGGAAGGCTTTGTATTATTACGTTCCACTCTTTGGAAGACCGTATTGTGAAATCCGGTTTCCGAAAAAGAGAAAATCCCTGCGAGTGTCCACCGGATTTTCCGGTCTGCGTCTGCGGCAGGAAGTCCGCGGGAAGGGTAATTACAAGAAAGCCGATTTTACCGGGCAAAGAGGAATGTGAAGAGAACAAAAGAGCAAAGAGCGCGAAGCTGCGGGTATTTGAACGCGGCTAAAATGAAGGAGGAGACGGCATGGATGCGAGAGAAAAGCATTACGGCAGAGAATATTCGAAAAAATATTTTGTAGACGGAACCGCCGCAAGAAAACTGCAGGTGCTTCCGGACTATGAAAGAGAACAGGAACAGATTTCGCGTCCGCAGGTTGTGGAGCGTCCTGTAAAGGCGCCGAAATTAACCCATGGCATTGATTTTGTTTCCATGGTACTTTTGGTTGCGGCTATGGCAATTACGCTTTATTTGTGTTATAATTATCTTCAGGTACAGGGAAATATTGTACAGCTGGAGCGTGACATTGCCGTACTGAGCGGGAATGTGGATACGATTACGGCAGAAAACGCGGCTTTGGAGGACGGCTTAAACAGGACAATCGACTGGGAAAAGGTGTACTCTACGGCAATTGGCGAGCTTGGCATGGTATATCCGAACGGCAATGAAGTAATTACATATAAGTCAACGGAAAACGGATATGTAATTCAGTACAAGGATATTCCGGAGTAGGAGTATTTGAATGGATCAGAGCGAAAAAAAGCGTAAAAAACGAAAGAGAATGACAGGCAAAATGCAGACAGCGTTATGGGTCGTATTTTGTCTGTTTCTTGTCGGTATCCTTATTATCATAGTAAGGGTTGTGGCGGTAGGGAGTAATACCGGTTACGCGAAGGCTTCTTTGTCCCAGAAGACGGGAAGCAATAAAGTGCTGCGCTACAAACGCGGGGATATACTGGACCGCAACGGGACGGTTCTGGCAAAAAGCGATAAAGTATATCATATGATTCTGGATTCGCGGCTTTTGGTAAATAACAGCGAGTATTTAGAGCCGACGATACGGGCGTTAAGCAGCGTTTACGGATATTCGCAGGAAGAATTGCGCGCGTTAATCGAGGAGCGGAAAACAAGCGCCTATTACCGCCTGAAAAAGAATATGACTTATGAAGAAATGATTGCGTTTGAAAATTATGAGAAGAATCTTCCGAAAGCGGAGGACGGGTCGGAGCATAAAGACAAAGGCAAGATTCACGGAGTTACGTTTGAGGAAGAATACTTACGGAGCTATCCGTTCGGGACGCTTGCGTCCCATGTACTTGGTTTTTCGAAGGCGGACGGAGAAGGAACCTACGGCATTGAACAGCAGTACAACGAAGAACTGACCGGAATCAACGGCAGAATCTATGATTATTATGACGCGGATCTGACGGTGCAGCAAAAGGTAATACCGGCACAGGACGGGAAAGTGATTGTATCGACGTTAGATGCGAATTTACAGCGGATTGTGCAAAAATATGCCGAAGCGTTTTTGGACGAAATCGGGGCAAAAAATGTCGGTGTTTTGATGATGGAAACGAACAGCGGCGAAATTTTGGCCATGCAGTCCAATTACAGTTATGATTTAAATGCGCCGAGGGACTTGACGCGCTGGTACGCACAAGAAGAAATCGATAAAATGGACAACGACGCTTATCTGAATGCCCTTTATAAAGTATGGAGAAATTTCTGCATCAGCGATTCCTATGAGCCCGGCTCTACGTTCAAACCGTTTACGGTGGCGGCGGCTTTGGAAGAAGCCGTTATCACGCCGGAGGATACTTTCCTTTGCGACGGCGGCGAGCAAGTCGCGGACTATTATATTTCCTGCCATAATGAGTGGGGACACGGACTGATTAACGCGGCGCAGAGTATTATGCACTCCTGCAACGATGTGTTAATGGAAATCGCGAAAAGAGAGGGACGGACAATTTTTTCGAAGTATCAGCACCGTTTTCTGTTCGGGAAACTGACCGGAATCGACCTTCCGGGTGAAGTGCCGGGGATTTTGATGAAAGAAGAACAGTTAAATGATACGGAGCTTGCCACAAGCAGTTTCGGTATGTCTTTCAATACTACGATGATACAGCTCGGCGCGGCGTTTGCCTCCATGGTAAACGGCGGCGTTTATTATGAACCACATATAGTAAAGGAAATCAGAAACGCAGACGGTGTCGTCTTGGAGAAGATAGAGCCGAGAGCCGTATGTAATACGATATCGGAAGAAACTTCGGAGTTTCTGCGTGATGCGTTTTTCTTTACCGTACAGGAAGGAACCGCGAAAGCCGCACAGGTAGACGGGTATCTGATTGGCGGAAAAACGGGAACCGCGCAGAAGCTTCCGCGGAGCGAGGGAAGATATCTGGTATCCTTTATCGGCTGCGTACCGGCGGATAATCCTCAGGTTATGATTTATGTTGTGGTTGATGAGGCGGCCGATGAGGAGTTGCAGAGCAAGGCTTCCATCGCTTCCGAGCTGGCGGCGAATATTTTGAAAGAGTCGCTGCCGTACTTAAAGATTTATCCGGATAAAGAGATAGAATATCCGAATTTTTGCATTGATGATGATGATGTGGAAATGACGACGGGAGAAATCGGTGATACCGGCGTTGTATATGACCCGGAGAAGAATGAGGGAAATATGCGTGCGCTTCCGGACGGCATGGATTAAAGAAAAACGGCATAAGATGATAAAAACGATTGTCGGAGTACAATGAGGCAGATTTCAACGAAACAAAGGAAAACGGCCCTGTTTGTAATCAGTATGCTTGTACTTGCTGCGGTTGGTCTTTGCGTGCGGCTTTGGTATCTTATGATATTTCACTCGGAAGAATATGCCGCGCAGGCGCAGGAGTTGCATGAGCGGGAACGAAGCATCAAGGCGGCTCGCGGAATTATTTATGACCGGAACGGTGTGATTTTGGCGGATAATAAGCCGGTGTGTACGGTTTCGGTCATTCACAGTCAGATTACGGACCCGGAGCGGGTGATTTCGGTACTGAGTGAAGTGTTGGAGATTTCCGAAGAAACCGTGCGTAAGCGGGTGGAAAAGGTATCTTCTATTGAACGGGTGAAAGCAAATGTAGAGAAAGAGACCGCGGACTATCTTCGAAGTTTTGAATTGGACGGCGTGATGGTAGATGAGGATTATAAACGATATTATCCTTTCGGGGATCTTGCTTCCAGAGTGATTGGTTTTACGGGAGGAGATAATCAGGGTATTATCGGTCTGGAAGTGAAGTATGATTCGATGCTTTCCGGGATTCCGGGGAAAATTCTGACCCTTACTACCGCCCACGGAACGGAAATTGAAAACGCCGCGGAAAACCGCGTTGAGCCGGTTGCGGGAAATTCTCTTACCATCAGTCTGGATATCAATATCCAGCGGTATGCGGAACAGGCGGCAAAGAAGGTGCTGGAAGCAAAGAGCGCAAACCATGTCAGCTTAATTGTGATGAATCCGCAGAATGGGGAAATATATGCGATGGTCAATGTACCGGAGTTTGATTTAAATGACCCGTATACGTTAAATGTCGAGTACGCGGCAAAAGCGGAAGGACAGACGCTTGACAGTGAAAAAAAGAACGAACTTTTAAATCAGATGTGGAGAAATCCGTGTATCAGCGATACCTATGAGCCGGGTTCCACCTTTAAAATTATAACCGCAACCGCCGCGTTCGAAAAAGGCGTAGTTTCTTTAACCGACCGCTTTTACTGTCCGGGGCATAAAGTTGTGGAGGACCGGACGATTCACTGCCATAAGGTAGCGGGACACGGAAGCGAAACGTTTGTGGACGGCATCAAAAACTCCTGTAACCCGGTTTTTATGGAGATAGGCGCGAGAGTCGGCACGGAAGGTATGTATGAGATTTTTGAAAAACTCGGTCTGATGAGAAAGACCGGCATTGACCTGCCCGGAGAAGCCAATTCGATTATGCATAAAATCGAGAATATCAAAGCGGTGGAACTGGCAACGATTTCATTCGGACAGTCTTTTCAGATTACGCCGGTACAGCTTCTTTCCGCGGTAAGCTGTGTAATTAACGGAGGGAATCAGATTACGCCGCATTTTGCGGTTTATGCGCAGAATACGGAGGAGAATACGGTAAAAACTTACAGATATGAAGGAAAGACCGGCGTGGTTTCCAAAGAAACAAGCGAGACCATGAAAATGCTGTTGGAGAAAGTTGTACATGAGGGAACGGGAAAAAGGGCGTATCTTCCGGGATTTCGCATCGGCGGAAAAACGGCGACTTCCGAAAAACTTCCGAGAAGCTTAAATACCTATATTTCTTCCTTTATCGGGTTTGCGCCGGCGGAAGACCCGCAGGTGCTTGCCCTGGTTCTTATTGACGAGCCGGAAGGAATTTATTACGGCGGTACGATTGCGGCACCGGTGATTTCCGAAGTGTTTGATTCGATACTTCCGTATCTGGGGATTGAGCCGGTTTATTCCGAAGATGAAATGAAGTTAGACAATGTCGGGACGTTTCCGGTACCGAATTTAATCGGAATGGCGAAAAAAGAGGCAGAAAAACTCTTAAAGTCCTATGAGTTCGATGATATTTATTATACGGGTGAAGGGGAAACGGTTACGGAGCAGTTTCCGACGGCCGGCGAGGAAGTAAATAAAAAGAGTAGCTTGATTCTGTATATGAAATAGCATATAATGGTGAATAAGAAGTTTTTTGAACGGAAGGAAGAAAAGGATGCAATTTCAGGATAAAAAAGTAACTGTGGTCGGTGCGGGCATCAGCGGCATTGCCGCCGCGGACCTGCTTTTTCACGCGGGAGCGGCAGTAACCCTGTATGACGGCAACGCCGCTTTATCGGAACAGGAAGTGCGCGCGCGGCTTTGTGCGGAGTTTAACGGCAGTTTTTCGTTTGGTGAGTTTACAAAAGAACTGGGCAGGAATACCGAAATTCTGGTAATCAGTCCGGGCGTTCCGGTGGACCTGCCGTTTGTGACGGAGTTAAAAGAAAGCGGTGTCCCGGTAATCGGGGAAATTGAGCTGGCTTATTTGTTTTCAAAAGGAAAGGTCGTTGCGATTACGGGAACAAACGGAAAGACAACGACAACGGCGCTGACCGGGGAAATCATGCGTACTTACTACGAAAATGTTCTTGTAGTCGGCAATATCGGTACGCCGTACACCGCTCTTGTACATACGACGGATGATAATGCGGTGACTGTGGCGGAAATCAGCAGTTTCCAGCTGGAAACGATAGATTCGTTCCGTCCGGATGTGGCGATGATTTTAAATATTACGCCGGATCATTTAAACCGCCATCACACGATGGAAAATTATATTGCGGCAAAAGAAGCGATTGCCATGAACCAGACTGCAGGAGACGTCTGTGTTTTAAATTACGAAGACGAGCGTCTGCGTGCGTTCGGCGGGCAGGTAAAAAGCCGCGTGATTTACTTTTCCGGTACAAGAGTTCTGGAAGAAGGGCTTTATGTGGAAGACGGCGTGATTTTTTATGCCCATGAGAAAAACGTGGAGCGTATCTGCGCAGTGGAGGAGTTGAATATTATCGGCAGGCACAATTACGAAAACGCGATGGCGGCAGTTGCAGCCGGGATTGTACTGGGTGTGCCGCTTGATTTGATTCGTAAGGCGCTGCGTGAGTTTAAAGCGGTGGAACACCGGATTGAGTATGTCGCAACAAAACGAGGCGTCCGGTATTATAACGATTCCAAGGGAACGAATCCGGATGCGGCAATTCAGGGTATCCGTGCCATGACGGGAGATACTCTGTTAATCGCGGGAGGATATGACAAAGCATCCGACTATGACGAGTGGATAGAAGCGTTTGACGGGAAAGTGAGATATCTCGTGCTGATAGGCCAGACGAGGGAAAAGATAGCCGAAGCGGCAAAAAGGCACGGAATAGAGAATGTTATATTATGTGACAGCTTTTTAGAAGCAATGGAGTTTTGCACCGCTCACGCGAAAGAGGGCGACGCGGTACTGCTTTCTCCGGCATGTGCAAGCTGGGGAATGTTTAAAAATTATGAGGAGCGCGGGCATATTTTTAAAGACTATGTGAATGCGCTGCCTGACAGGTAAAGGAAAACAGAAGTTGGCAGGAGGCTGAAAAGGATGGCAAAGCCGTCGGTACGGAAAACAGAATATAAACCGCATACCTATTACGATTACAGCCTGCTTTTTATTACGCTGATTTTGGTGTGTATCGGTTTGGTTATGGTATACAGCACCAGTTCGTATTATGCCGTGAAGCAGAAGTTCGGAGACGCGGCCTACTTTTTCAAACGGCAGCTGATTTCCGCGGTAATCGGCGTATTTGTAATGGTTGTGGTGTCAAAAATTGATTACTTTATCTACATCAAAGGAGTCGGCAGAAAATACAAGGTCAATCTTTTGTTTCTTGCCTACCTTGTCTGCATTGCCCTGCAGATATATGTTCTTTTCTTCGGCGAGGAAGTAAAGGGCGCAAAGCGGTGGATTAAAATCCCTCTGCTCGGTACGTTCCAGCCGTCGGAGCTGACAAAAATCTGCGTTATTTTGCTGGTGGCGTATATTGTATACGCGGCGCCGAAAAGGCTGGATACGGTATTCGGATTTGTCCGGGTATTGATTTATGTTGCTCCGCTTTTGGGGCTGGTTGCCGCGGAAAATTTAAGTACCGCGATTATTATTGCGGGAATTACCTTTGTCATCTGCTTTGTTGTGGCAAGAAGAAAAGGGTATTTCTTTGTGGCGGGAGCCTTTGCGGTTGCTGCGGTCGCGTGTTATATTTTTCTGGGGGAGGCGTTCCGCGGAGAGCGTATCGAAGCCTGGCAGAATGTAGAAACCCATCCGAAGGGATATCAGATTTTACAGGGGCTTTACGCCATTGCTTCGGGCGGCCTGTGGGGAAAGGGACTCGGACAAAGTATGCAGAAGCTTGGTTTTATTCCGGAGTCCCACAATGATATGATATTTTCCGTAATCTGCGAAGAACTTGGAATTGTCGGAGCGATTGCGATTATTTTACTTTATGTGCTGCTTTTATGGCGCTTGTTTGTGGTGGCGGTCAATGCAAGGGATTTGTTTGGTTCCCTCATCTGTGTCGGAATTATGGTACATATCGCGATGCAGGTGTTAATCAATATAGCGGTTGTAACAAATACGATACCTTCTACCGGTATCCCGCTTCCGTTTATCAGTTACGGGGGAACGTCGTTAGTTGTATTGATGGCGGAAATGGGAATTGCCCTAAGCGTATCCAACCGAATTGAATACGAGCGGTAACTTTTGCCATATAGATGCATATTATGACAATGAGCAGTAATCGGAGAGATGTCATGTATGCAAAAATAATCGGCGGCAACAGAATAGAAGGCGAAGCGGTACTGCAAGGCTCAAAAAATGCCGTACTGCCTATGATTGCGGCAAGCGTACTCTGCCGCGGCGAGGTAAGGATAGAGCATTGTCCGGCTATTTCCGATGTCAGGGAGCTTCTGACCGTTCTGTCCAAGACGGGTGCGGTGTGCGAATTAAAAGACGGCGTGCTTACGATAGACGCGTCGGATGCGGTTCCTTTTTCGATTGACAGGGAACAGGCAAAAAAAACCCGCGGAGGCGTTTTGTTTCTCGGAGCGTTTCTCGGACGGTTCCATGAGGCGGGAATCGCTTATCCGGGCGGCTGTGTAATCGGGGAGCGTCCCATTGACCTGCATTGCGCGGTGCTGCGGAAACTTCATGTAGTATTAACGGAAACAAGCGAGGGAGTATACGGAAAAGGGCGTCCTGTGGGCGAAAGGGTAGAACTCTCTTATCCAAGTGTGGGGGCGACGGAGAATGCCGTTTTGGCGGCCGTATGCGCCAAGGGACGGACGGAACTTTTGGGAGCCGCGACGGAGCCGGAGATTACCGAACTCTGCCGTTTCTTAAATAAAGCGGGAGCCGTAATCCACGGAATCGGAACAAATTATCTGGTTATAGACGGGGTGTCTGAGCTTCATGGAGTAACTTACAGGCTTTCCGGGGACAGAATCGTGGCGGGCACATATATGGCCGCTGCGGCGATTACCGGAGGAGAAGTGGTGCTCCGGGGGGCAGAAGACGTCTGTATGGACGGGATTCTTCCGGTATTGCAGGCGGCAGGGACGCAAATCCGCAGAGAGAAGGACTTACTGGTTGTAACGGGCAATGACAGGGTGTTGGCCGTGCCGTATATAAAAACCGCGCCGTTTCCGGCATTCCCGACGGATATGCAGTCCCAGATATTAGCCCTGCTTTCCATGGCGGACGGAGACAGCGTAGTCTGTGAAACCGTGTTTGAGTCACGTTTCGCGGTCGTACCGGAGCTGTGTAAAATGGGGGCGGATATATTAAGTGAAGGACAGTGCGCGGTGGTACACGGAGTACGGCAGTTACACGGAGCGGACGTAAAAGCGGCGGATTTGCGGGGCGGAGCGGCACTTTTGCTGGCGGGGCTCGCGGCAGAGGGAGAAACGAAGGTTTACGGATATGAGTATATTGCCAGAGGATATGAGGATATCTGCGGCTTGTTGAAACGCCTTGGGGCGGACATTATGCGAATGGAGGATTCGTAACAAATGCAGCATGGAGAAACGAAATGAAGGAACGAAGAAAGAAAATCCCCGGCGTTATTAAGATTTATATCCGGATTATGGCAGTTCTTTTTGTCATCGCGCTTTCTGCCCTGATTTTTATAAATGGTTACCGTTTGGAAGAAATCAGTGTGGAAGGCCTGAGCTATTATACCGAAGAAGAGTTTATATCAAAGATTGCGGGGAACGCGGCAAGGAAAAATACGATATTGTTTCGTCTGCAGGATTCGTTCGAAGGAAAAAAGACGATTCCGTATATACAAAGCTATGATATTACTGCCAAAGGAAAGAATACAATCCATATTCAGGTGTATGAAAAAATACTGGTAGGCTGTGTGAAGGTCATGGGACAGTATCTGTATTTTGATAAGGACGGATATGTGACCGAGTCGTCTTCGGAATGGCTTTCTACGGTGCCCTTAGTCAAAGGGCTGGAGTTCGACCGGATTCTTTTATATGAAAAGCTGGAGATTCAAAAGGACGAGCTGTATACAATTATTTTAAATATTACAAAGCTGGTAAGGGAA
The DNA here is from genome assembly GCA_022510665.1 of Lachnospiraceae bacterium. Lineage (GTDB taxonomy): Bacteria > Bacillota > Clostridia > Lachnospirales > Lachnospiraceae > SIG307. Next base: position 33,343 of record JAFLSZ010000003.1, on the reverse strand, counting down.
TACGCGATTCCCGTGCAGACGATTTCCTTTAACAGCAGGGGAGAGGTAGAATTAGAGGTTGGAGCCTTAACCGTTGCGCTTGGAAAGAGGGCCGCATATGACATGCCGATTCAGAAATTGGCGGATATTCTGCCGACGGTGGAAGGACGGAAGCTCTTAATTGATTTGTCCAGGTATAACGGAGGCTCGGAGGATATTATCGCGAAACCGAAGGAAGAATAAAAAAAGTTGAAAAACTACTTGCTAAATTTGATGTTTCAATATATTATAGTATATAGTATGGAGGATGGGGTCGTGTTGAGAAAAGTACACAACATCTAGTTTTTTCGGAAGTTGTAAAAGATAAAGGAGGAGTTACCTTGCTTGAAATTATGAATGACAGTGCGGAAGTAGCCGCAAAGATACTGGTAATCGGAGTCGGCGGCGCCGGTAATAATGCCGTAAACAGAATGATAGAAGAAGGAATCGGCGGTGTGGAGTTTGTCTGTGTCAATACGGACAAGCAGCATTTGAAGAACTGTAAGGCACCGAATTGTATCCAAATCGGAGAAAAGCTGACGAAGGGCCTCGGCGCAGGCGCGAAACCGGAAATCGGTGAAAAGGCGGCCGAGGAGAACATAGAAGAACTGACACAGATTATCAAAGGCTCGGATATGGTGTTTGTTACCTGCGGTATGGGCGGCGGAACCGGTACGGGAGCCGCGCCGGTCGTAGCGGGTATTGCGAAAGGATTGGGAATTCTGACGGTTGGTATCGTAACGAAGCCGTTTACGTTTGAACATAAGGTTCGTATGAGCAACGCGATTTCCGGTATTGAAAAGTTAAAGCAGAACGTAGATTCGCTGATTGTTGTGCCGAACGATAAGCTGCTTGAAATCGTAGACCGCCGTACTTCCATGCCGGAGGCGCTGAAAAAGGCAGACGAGGTTCTGCAGCAGGGTGTTCAGGGTATTACCGATCTCATTAACCTTCCGGCGCTTATCAACCTTGACTTTGCGGACGTACAGACCGTAATGCAGGACAAGGGCGTAGCACATATCGGTATCGGCGCGGGAGCCGGTGAGCAGAAATGTCTGGATGCCGTACATAAGGCTGTATCCAGCCCGCTTCTGGAAACGAAGATTCAGGGCGCAAGCCATGTTATTTTAAATGTATCCGGTGATGTCAGCCTTGTCGAAGTAAACGAGGCCGCAATGGAAGTACAGATGCTCGCGGGCGAGAACGCGAATATTATCTTCGGTGCGATGTATGACGAAACCATGCAGGATCAGGCAGTGATTACCGTAATCGCAACCGGTCTTCAGGAGAAGGAGTATACGACTCTCCCGAACGGGGCGCGTGCAAAAGACGGTTTTGTGCCGGGAGCGGCACCGCAGGGCGGCAAGGCGCCGGGTGTTGCAATTCCTAATTTCTTAAACCGCAGCGGATTTACGCCGGGGGCGAATACAGGCAAGCAGCCTGAACGCGGCGCCATGGAGCAGTTTGATTATAAGTTTGACCCGAACGCGGTTCGTCCTAAGACCACGTCGGACTATAAACCTGCTACGGGAGCGAGTCCTTATACCTCCCGCACTAACTCCATGTTCGGAAAGCCGGCGGAAAATACATCTTCGGATAACGGTAAGGATGAAATCAAGATACCTCCGTTTATCCAGAACTATTCTTCAAAGAAGAAGTAGTTTCGTCGGAGAAAGCATTACTGCGGACAATGGCATATGACAGGGCTGTTGCATTAGCTAAGAATGTGATATGCTCCCTTCTAGGCAGACAAGTGAAATAACAAAACTTGTCACTTGGGAGGGAGCATTTTTATGTCCGAAAAAACAAAAGAGTTATCATCAGAGGAAATCCCCTTTGGAATATAGGAACTACTTGCAAAGCAAGGCTGTATAAAACTATCTCCAGTCGTATTACAACGACTGGAGATAGGAAATGTTTCCGGCTAACACTTTCTTTTTATTGTGGGACAATGCCCGTACAAGACATAATCCAACCGAAGAGCGCCAGAATTACTACCAGTCGGATTGTTGCTTTTGGATGTCTAGCTATCCATTCTAATATTTCGTCCATATTTTTCACCATATATCCCGTAGGCTGCCAGCCATCGATGACATACAAACGGGAGATTCCTTTCTTTTTGTACTATGTTTTTTATCATATGATAACCTGCGGTGCTATTTTATCCTCATTATACCCATACATCAGGATGTACCTGCGGACCTTGTCCATAGGCATCACACACGTTATCATAATCTTGCAAATACTGATTAAAATACGCACAGCATCCATACTTAGGATGGATTTCACTCTTATAGTGATACTTGCATTTGTCACAAGTAGGAATAGATTTGGAACAAGTGCGACAATATACATCATCTCTAATTGTTACTCCGGAAATTAAAACCGTTCCGCATTTACTACATACTGCTGCCATAAAGCTCTCCTCCTTAAGATAATCATATTTCCATAAGTAAAGCTTCACACTTTCCGTATTCAATACAGTGTGCCTTACCTTATGAATTATATCTGTTAGATAGTATATCATATCTATAAGCACGTGTCAATAAACTTCGACTTTTGGTAAAATATTTTAGAAACGAGGTAAAGGCATGAAACCAATATATGAATCACAATATTTGCAGTTAGGATTAAAAATCGCATATTATCGGAAACTCAAGGGATTTACACAGGAACAGCTTGCCGAAAAAATAGACCGTACTCCCGCTTTTATCGGTCATGTAGAAGCACCAAACATCAATAAAGCGGTATCCCTTGACACACTGTTTGACATTGCACGGGTTTTGGAGGTTCCTGTATATAAATTTTTAATGTTTGATGATGAATAGTTATGTTGTTTTTTCTTGTATTATCTCCAAAAAAAGGAGCTGCCGCACTAAGCGTGTAGCCCCTTTTTTTGTCGAAAGCCCAAAGTTTCTGCGATAAAAAACTGGGAAATATTTCCATAATTTTACAAAAAACGGAAAAGATATGTTGTATAATAGACAAGGATAACTCAAGTTTCCGCATTTTTTAGCTGTTTTAAAAAATTCCGCAGTCTGCGGAATATAAAAAAGTATACAAAATGCGGAAACTGGGGAAGGATAAACAAAGGAGGTGGAATGCGGTTAAACTTTATCTCGACAGTTACATAGCTGCGTGTTTCTGGCTGCATTTGTTATGTCTGATGTTAGCCGGTGCAATCGGCAGAAGCCGGTATAAGAAAGTAAGAAAACGCAGAATTGCCGCAGTTTCTGCACTTTGTACGCTGCTTGACGCAGGCTGGCTGGTGCTTTTCGGATTCCGCTTCACGGGAATTATGACGGCGGCGGCACTCGTTGAGTTAGTGCTTGCGGCATGGCTTGCTTTCGGAAAAACGCGTGTCGTTCAAAACAGTATTGTGCTGTTTTTTGTAACGGTAGTATTAAGCGGCATATTTCAGATTTTGCCGTTTCAGAATGTCGGATTATTTTGTTGTGTGGGAAGCCTTTTGCTTCCGCTTCTTGAAACAGGATTTTACGCCTTGACGGCAGCAAGGCAGACGAGGGAAACTCTTTTTTCGGCAGCGCTTTGCCGAAACGGAAAAGAACGGGAACTATCCGCGCTTATGGATACCGGAAATCGTCTGCGGTTGTATGGAAGCAGTCTTCCGGTTGTAGTTGTGGAAGAAAAATACATAGTAGATTGGATGAAAGAAGCCGAGCAGACAGAACCGCAGAAGTTAGTGTTTCTGCCCTATAAAGGAGTCGGAGGAACGGGACTTTTGCGCGGGGTCAGGCTGGAATGTACGCTGCGGTGCAAAACCGGAGAGACAATCGGCGGCGAAGTAGCAGCCGTGGCCGCAAAACAGGCACTGTTTGCAGGCTGTGAATATCAGATGTTATTACAGCCGGAGGTATTACGGCTTCCGGTGAAAAAAGAAAAACGGTGGGAAAACAATCAGAGGCAAGAAGGAAAAACAATGGTTTGTGTAAAGGATACACAGGAAGGAGAAAAGAATGTTGTTTAAAGTTTCAATACCAAATCGTTTTCAGTTTCGGATGATACCGAATTTGACGGCACTTTTGCTCGGAAAATACGGAGAAATTCATTATATCGGCGGGACAGAGGTGCTGCCTGCTCCTTATACGCCGGAGGAGGAAGCCGAAATTATCGCGGCGCTTTCCGGAGAAGACGCGGAGGGGGCAAAGTCGGATTTAGTAGAACATAATTTGCGGCTTGTGGTTTATATTGCGAAAAAGTTTGATAATACCGGAGTCGGTGTGGAAGACTTAATTTCCATAGGAACGATTGGATTGATTAAAGCCATCAATACGTTTAATCCGGAGAAAAATATTAAACTGGCGACATATGCTTCCCGTTGTATCGAAAACGAGATTTTAATGTATCTGCGCAGAAACAGCAGACAAAAGTTAGAAGTATCCATTGATGAGCCGTTAAATGTGGATTGGGACGGAAATGAACTGCTGCTTTCCGATATTTTGGGAACCGAGGAGGACGAAGTCTACCGGGGCATGGAAGAAGAAGCGGACCGTAACTCTTTGTTTCAGGCGCTTTCCTGCCTGAATGAGAGGGAACGTCTGATTATCAATCTGCGTTACGGATTGGAAAACGGAGACGGAAATGAGCATACCCAGAAAGAAGTAGCGGATTTGCTCGGCATTTCCCAGTCCTATATTTCCCGATTGGAAAAAAAGATTATGAAGCGTCTGCGAAAAGAAATGACGGCATGACAGAAGGTGACAAAAGCTCTTAGTATAAACTTTGGCGCCATGGCACATCCTTAAAGTAGCAAAGTGAGACGGAAACGTTTCCTGCGCTTTGCTAGTACAGGAGGAATGTGCCATGGCGCTTTATAAGGTAGAAATCTGCGGTGTAAATACGGCGAAACTGCCGCTTCTCAGTAACGAAGAAAAGGAAGAATTGTTTTCCCGTATCAAAAACGGAGACGCTCTTGCGAGAGAGGAATATATCAGAGGTAATTTAAGGCTGGTACTTAGCATTATTCAACGTTTTTCCGGCAACAACGAAAACGTGGATGATTTGTTCCAGATCGGCTGTATCGGATTGATGAAAGCGATTGACAATTTTGACGTAACACAAGGGGTAAAGTTTTCTACCTATGCGGTTCCCATGATTATCGGTGAAATCAGACGGTATCTGAGGGACAATAACTCGATTCGTGTCAGCCGTTCCCTGCGGGATGCCGCTTATAAGGCAATTTACGCAAAGGAGATGCTGACAAAAGAGTTAAACAGGGACCCTACGATTGCGGAAATTTCCGAGAGAACCGGACTGAAACCGGAGGAAATACACGAAGCGTTTGACGCGATACAGACGCCGGTTTCCCTGTATGAGCCGGTTTATAAAGAGGGCGGGGATGCCCTGTACGTTATGGACCAGGTGTGTGATAAGAAAAACGGGGAAGACGCATGGGTGGAGGAAATTTCTTTGAAGGAGGCTATAAAACGCCTGCCGGAACGGGAAAAATTGATTATTGACTTACGTTTTTTCCACGGTAAGACCCAGATGGAAGTAGCGGAGGAAATCCATATTTCCCAGGCGCAGGTTTCCCGCTTGGAAAAGAACGCCTTAAAAAGTATGAAGAACTATTTGTCGGACCGCAAGAAAGATAAGTAGAAACGGAAAATGTCACCGTTCGTATTTCACGGAATATAATATAGTATAATCTGTCGAAAAAGGTGATATCTATGAGAATAGAGTATTTTTGGATTGCGCTGCCCGTGCTCGCGCTCCTTTTAATAATTCCCTTTTTATATTACCGGCTGAAAAAGCGTTACGCCGGACGTAAAACGGCGGAACGGAGTACGGAACAAAAGGTGTATGATTTGAACCGGGTTTTAGAGCCTTTCGGTTTTGTGTATGACGAAACGCAGGATATAATTTGTTCGGCAATGAACCCGTGGCAGAGGGAAATGGGGTATTGTAAACTGTATGATGATGCCGCACTTGCGATGAATATGGCAATTCAGTGCGAGCCGATTTATTTTGATTATGACAACCGCCGGTGGATGATTGAGTTCTGGAAAGGGCAGTACGGCATGACAACGGGCGGTGAAATCGGTATTTATGTAACGGACAAAGAAGACATTTCCGTTCCGGGAGTGTTTGAAGGTCCGTTTTTTGAATGTGCAAAAGACGAAGAACGTATTCTGATGCAGTTTTTTTTATACCGGAAAGACCGTTTTTTCATGGAGAGAAGGGAGATTCATTGGTGGTTGACCGGTTTTGACGTAGGAAAATTTACGAAACCGTGGCAGCTGTCGATGGACATTCATCTGACGTTTCCGAACAGGGGAATGCTTCTGGCATTTTTAAAGGGGCTGCGGGAAGCGGGCTACCGGGAGGATTCTTATACGGTTTATCGGAATATGGTACGGATTATGTTTGACAAGCCGAAAACAAAGCAGCCCTACCGGAAGGTCAGGCTTTGGTTCAGCGCGGTGCAATGGGTGAACCGTTTTAACTGTGCTTTGTTTAGGGCAGTGACGAGGGATTATATAAAGACGTTGGATAAGATTGATTATCTGAGGTTTTTGTTTCCGTTTCTGTACCGTATTATGACGAAGATGGCAAAGCCGGAGAAGATGAAAAAAATCTACGGCAAAATAACTCAGACGGATAAAAATGTGGGGGAGGTGAAACGATGAGCACCTCAGGGAGATTGACGAAAGTATACGAACAGGCAGAGTGTATCGGTTATGACAGGAACGCGAAGTTTATTATTATGAGCGACTGCCACCGCGGTGTGGGAAATGTCGGAGATAACTTTTTAAAAAACAGGCATATATATACCGCGGCATTGACTTATTATTGTCAAAGGAATTTCACCTATCTGGAATTAGGGGACGGAGACGAACTTTGGGAAAATAAAAATATGGAAGATATTATCCGGGTTCACAGCGATGTGTTTGAATTGTTATCAAAATTTTATAAAGCGGGAAGACTTTATATGCTGTACGGCAATCATGACATTCAAAAGAGGAAGGAGCGTTTTTTAAGAAAACACTGCAAAAGACCGGAAGGTCATAAGTTAGAATGCCGGAATTTCGGGGAACAAAAAGAATTTTTTCCGGGACTTGTGGTACGGGAAGGCCTTATATTAGAAGATTGTGAAACAAAGAGGCGGATATTTCTCGTACACGGGCATCAGGGAGATTTGCTTAATGACACCTTATGGCGGGTAGGCCGTTTTTTGGTACGGCATATATGGAGGAAGTTAGAACTGCTCGGTATGGAAAATCCGGTCAGTTCAGGCGGAAGCGAGAAAACTAAAAGCAAAGCGGAAGAACGCTTAATAAAATGGGCGAATGACAATAAACAGCTGATGATTGCCGGACACACGCACAGGCCGCGTTTTTGGAACGATGCCCAAAACTACTATTTTAATGACGGAAGCTGTGTGCAGCCGTACGCGGTTACCGGAATTGAACTGGAAGACGGAATGATAAGGCTGGTAAAATGGAGTATCATGACAAGGGCGGACAGTACGATGTATATCGGACGCGAAGTGGTAGACGAAGCGGAACTGAGCGCATTTGGGAAGTCCGGCGCAGCGTCTTGTATGTAAAAATAAGATAGGTGACTTCTTGACAGCAAAAAGACAAAGTGCTAAGATAAGTTGGGCTAAAAAAACAGGAAGAATTTGATAAATACTGGGGAAAAGTATTCGAGAGGTAAGTGTTATGGTTTTATTATTATTTGCGCTTTGGTTGATATTTAACGGGAAAATTACGTTGGAAATCGTGTTGTTCGGCGTGGTATTATCTCTGGCAGTATATTGGTTTTGCTGGAAATTTTTGGATTACAGTCCAAAACAAGAGCTGTATGCTCTGCGTATTTTACCGCAGGGCATCGGCTACTTTTTTGTGCTGATTGTAGAAATCATAAAGGCAAATTGCGGTGTAATCCGTCTGATTGTTTCTCCCAAGTATGAAACAGAGCCGGTGCTGGTTACGTTTCGTACGGATTTAAAGACGGATTTGGCAAGGACGGTTTTGGCGAACTCCATTACGCTTACGCCGGGAACAATCACGGTAGAACTTACGGAGGATGAGTTTAAGGTACATTGTCTGGATAAAGAAATGGCAGAGGGACTTTGCGATTCGATTTTTGTCAGATTGCTGAGAAATATGGAAAAAACCGCGGGAAAGTAAAGGAGGATACATATGGAGAATGCATATTCCGTGTTATATATTAGTGCGATGATCGGGTTTGCACTGTGTATTTTCGCCTGTCTGGTGCGTGCGGTAAGAGGACCGAAGACGATGGACCGCATTGTGGCGGTCAATATGATCGGGACGCTGTCGGTCGTGATTATCGCGGTAATGTCCCTTTTCCTTGGAGAAAGTTTTCTTTTGGATGTGGATTTGATTTATGCGATGTTAAGCTTTCTGGCGGTCGTGGTGCTGACAAAGGTATACATGGGAGTACACCGTGAAGAAGAAAGCAGGCAGGAAAAGAAGAAAAAACAAAAATCAAAGGAGGAGCAGATATGACGGAATGGTTCCGATTTGCGGTGACTGCACTTTTTTTGGCAGGAGCGCTCAGTATGGCGGTGATATCGGTGGCGGGCGTATTTAAATTTAAATTTATTCTGAACCGTATGCACGCGGCGGCAATCTGTGATTCTTTTGTGCTGCTTCTTGCCATGATCGGCGTCGCGGTATCCTATGGGTTTTCCGCGGCAACCCTGAAAGTGTGTTTGATTGTGCTGTTAATCTGGATGGCGAGTCCTGTGTCCGGCCATTTGATTGCCCGTCTGGAAGTGACGACGGATAAGCATCTTTCCGAGGAATGTGAGGTGCGGGAATAATGGAGATATTAGAGTTTATACTGCTTTCTTTTTTGGTGGTCTGCGCGGTTTCCGTGGCGCTTTCCAAAAACCTGTTGACGTCAATTGTTATTTTTATGTCGTACAGCGTCATTATGTCGATTATCTGGATGGCTTTGGAATCACCGGATTTGGCAATTACCGAAGCTGCGGTCGGCGCGGGAGTGACAAGCGTATTATTTTATATCACGTTAAAGAAAATCCATGCAATGAAGGGAGAAGAAGACGATGAAGCCGAGGAGTGATTACGAGCATTCGCTGTGGCGGCGTCTGGTGCGCTTTGTTGACGGAGAAACTTTAGAAGACGTAGAAAAGCGCGCGGAAGAACTGCAGGAAAAAAGCGCCAAGAGTCAGGTAGAAGCGGATATCAGGTCGGAGCAGATTCTGGAAGAGGAAGAAGACGAAGAGGATAAGGACAATAGAGAAGAAAAAGAAAACAGAAAGCGGGAGTTAGAGAAAGCGCACGAAAAAGAAGCGGCAGCGATGCTGGAGAAGTATAAAAACTGGCCGAAAGAGCACGGCGTTAAGATTTTCGGACGTTTGTACGCCGTGATGGCGGTAGTGCTGTGCCTGATTATAATTGTGACGTTATTGGTGACGGTTTCTTATCTGCCGGAGTTCGGACAGCCGGACAACCCGAACAATAATGAGGTGGTAAGGCGTTATAACGCGGACGGGTTAGAGGAAACCGGAGCAACCAATGCCGTTGCGGGCATGATACTGGATTATCGTGCGTTTGATACGCTGGGAGAATCCCATGTGCTGTTTGTTGCGGCGTGCTGTGTTATGATACTGCTCCGGCTTGAACTTACAAAAGACGGAAAGCCTACGGACAAAAAGCGTGCCTCAGAGGAAAATGACCGTCTTTACGAGCCGAAAAATGACAAAATACTGCAGGGTTCGGCGAAAATACTGGTGCCGGTAATTATTTTGTTTGGCATTTATGTGATTTTGAACGGACATCTTTCGCCGGGCGGCGGTTTTTCCGGCGGTGCGATTATCGGTGCGGGGCTGATTTTATATCTCAACGCGTTTGGATTTGAAAAAACGACACGGATTATGAACCGGAAGAATTATGCGGTAATTTCCGTAGTTCCGCTTTTGTTTTATGCGATGGCAAAGGGGTATTCTTTCTTTACCGGTGCGAATCATCTGGAAAGCGGTATTCCGAAAGGAACGCCGGGAGCGATTCTTTCCGCCGGTCTGATTTTGCCGTTGAATATCTGTGTCGGCATTGTAGTTGCCTGCACGATGTACAATTTCTATACGTTGTTCCGCAAAGGAGGAATGTAAGATGTTAGGGAATCTGTTTGCGAATTATTACGAGGCCGTTTCCATTATTTTGTTCGGAATCGGATTCACGACGCTTTTGCTGAACCGGAACATGATTAAAAAGATTATGGGTCTGAATATTATGGATACCGCGATTTATTTGTTTTTGGCGGCAAAAGGCTATATTTACGGAAGAAAAGTGCCGATTGTTTCCGGTACGGTGCCGGAACCGGAAAACTATATCAACCCGATACCGAGCGGTCTGGTACTGACCGGTATCGTAGTATCCGTCAGCGTTACGGCGGTCATGCTCTCCCTGACGATTCGTCTTTACCGGAGGTATAAGACCTTGGATATCGACGAGATTACGCGTCTGGTGAAGGAGGAAAAGTAATGGATTTTATTCGTAATTTTCCGTTTTTTTGTATTGTTTTGGCGTTAAGCACCGGTGTAATTTCTTCCGTATTAAAGCCGAAAGCGGCAAAGGCGCTTTCGTTTTCGCTGATATCTTTAAGTATCCTTGCTTCTTTGGGAGTGCTTATTTATACGGTACAGACAGGAGAAGCGTTTGTTTATATGATGGGGCATTTCCCGGCTCCGTGGGGGAACGAAATCCGTGCGGGTGTGATGGAGGGTGTGATGGCGCTGTTTTTCTCCGTCATTATGCTGTTGTCTCTGCTCGGTGGGGAAAAGTATTTAAAAGTGGATATTGAGGAGCCGAAACAGAATCTTTATTTTGTATTGGTGGATTTACTGTTAAGTTCGCTTTTGGCGCTGGTCTACACCAACGATTTGTTTACCGCATATGTGTTTGTGGAAATCAATACCATTGCGGCAGGCGGACTGATTATGATACGGAGCAACGGCCATTCCATGCTTGCGGCAACGAAGTATATGATTATGAGTCTGTTAGGTTCCGGACTTTTGTTAATCGGTATTACGCTTCAATATGATTTGACCGGACACTTATTGATGAGCAATATACAGGAATCCGTCGGAGAACTGGCCGCGCACGGGGCGTATACGGTACCCCTTACGGTAATTATCGGTCTGATCAGCGGCGGTATTGCCATAAAGAGCGCGCTGTTTCCGTTCCACACGTGGCTTTCGGACGCTTACGGATTTTCCACGGCGTCTTCCGCGGCAATCCTTTCCAGTCTTGTCTCCAAGGCGTACATTTTTCTTTTGATTAAGATTGTTTACCGCGTTATCGGAACGGAAGTGTTTTGGAGCAGTAAGATTACTAATGTGTTTTTTGTGCTCGGTGTGGCGGGAATGCTGTTCGGTTCCGTCAGCGCGATTAAGGAACGCGATATGCGGCGTATGATTGCGTTTTCGTCCGTTGCGCAGATTGGATATATTTATATGGGACTTGGATTCGGAACACAGCTTGGAGTAACGGCGGCGGTTTTCCACATCTTTTCCCACGCGGCGACAAAGTCTATGTTGTTTGTCGCGTGCCGCGGCCTTTCCGAAGTGTCGGGAAATAAAAAGGATTTTTCGAATTTGAAGGGGGCGGGCTTCCGAAATAAAATTGCAGGTGTTGCGTTTACGGTCGGAGCCCTGTCCATGGTAGGCGTGCCGTTGTTTGCGGGTTTTATTTCCAAACTTTATCTGACTTCCGCGGCGCTGGAGACGATGTCGGTAAAGATGGAAGTGGCATTGATTGTATTGGCAATCAGTACGATTTTAAACGCACTTTACTTTATTCGTGCCGTCATTTCAATCTATACGCCGCGGAATGAAAAGTACCGTGACGCGGCATTTAAGCCGGGCGTTACTTTTTGCGCGGGTATGGTCTGCTTTATATTAATTAACTTTGCGCTTGGTCTTGCGTCTAATCCGCTGATTAAAGCGATTGAGCTTGGTCTGCGGATGTTTTCGTAACGAAGGAGGCGGCAGATGGGACAACAAATTTTATTACTGATTCAGGTATTGTTTCCGGTAGCGGCGGGCTGTCTTTTGTTCGCGTTGCCGTTTAAGGAAAAACAAGTTCTGAGAACTGCTTATATAACCGCCGTACTTTTGCTGGGAGGAATCATTGCCGGTGTCGGCGCCTTTGCAAATACTACAAGCGTAGAATTGTTTTGCGTAACTCCGGAAATCCGTCTGATTTTCTGCAACGACGGACTTTCCAAGCTGTTTTGCGTATTGGTATCCGCGGTCTGGCTGCTGGTCGGTATTTATTCTTTTCAGTATTTTCAGGAAGCGGAAAAGAAAGAAATTTTTTACGGATTTTATTTGATTACCCTGGGCGTACTGCAGGGGGTCGGCATGGCGGGAAATCTGGTAACTTTTTATTTATTCTATGAATGGATGACGCTTATGACGGTGCCGTTTGTACTGCATACGCGTACTAACGGAGCGATGAGAGCGGCGCGGAAGTATTTGTTTTACTCGGTGACGGGTGCTTCGATGGTGTTAGCCGGTATCTTTTTGTTGGCAGGAAACGCGGAAGGGCTTCGGTTTGGCGCCGGAGCGCTGAATCCGACGGTAAAGGAATGGCAGGTATTGGCGGCCGCGGTGCTTTTGATTCTCGGGTTCGGAACGAAAGCGGGAATGTTTCCGATGCACGGCTGGCTTCCGACCGCGCATCCGGCGGCTCCGGCGCCCGCTTCTGCGGTACTTTCCGGTGTAATAACAAAAGCCGGAGTGTTAGGCATTATCCGCAGCGTTTATTATTTAATCGGGACGGAGTTCCTCGCCGGAACGTTTGTGCAGACGCTGTTTTTGTCATTGGCTCTGTTTACGGTAGTTATGGGTTCCATGCTTGCCTATAAAGAGAAAGTGCTGAAAAAAAGACTGGCATATTCCACGGTCAGTCAGGTTTCTTATGTATTGTTCGGGCTGGCGCTTATGACGCCGGCGGGATTTGCCGCGGCGCTGCTTCATATTGTGGCCCATTCGGTAATAAAATGTGCGCTGTTTATGTTTGCGGGTACGGTAATTTACGAAACCGGAGAGGACCGTGTGGAGGATTTACGCGGATTCGGAAAACAAATGCCGATAACCTTTTTGTGCTTTACTTTTGCCTCTTTAGCCCTTGTGGGGATTCCGCCGACGTCCGGTTTTGTGAGTAAATGGTATCTGGCGACGGGGGCGCTTGACGCGCCGGTCGGTATTTTTTCTTATCTTGGGCCGGCGGTGCTGCTTGTCAGCGCGCTTTTGACCGCGGGCTATCTGTTTATGATTGCGGCAGACGGGTTTTTTCCGGGAAAAGATTATGTGGAACGGGAACCGAAAGCAAGGGAGGATATGCCGGTTATGCTCGTTCCGCTGGCGGTGTTTTCCGCGGTGTCGGTATTGCTCGGTATGTTTTCGGCCCCGTTATATGACTTTGTAACAAAGCTCGGCACGGAGATTTTACGGCTGTAATCACAGCGGCGGAAAGGAGAAAATCATGGGTGATTATTGGATGTTGCTTCCGATTGTGCTTCCGATTCTTTGCGGAGCCTGTATTCCGCTGTTTCATTTTAAGAAAGCGGCGGCCCGAAGGCTGTATGTGGGCAGCGTGACGTTACTGAACACGATACTGGTGTTTATGACAATGTTTTTGATTCGTCCGCAGGGCTCTTTTATGCTGCTTAATATGGCGGGAAAACTTTCGATTACCTTTCATATGGACGGTATGGGCTGTGCGTTCGGTACGCTGATTGCCGTACTTTGGCCGCTTGCCTCCTGTTATGCCTTTGAGTACATGAAGCATGAAGGAAAGGAAAATACATTTTTTTCGTTTTATACAATGACTTACGGAATCACTATGGGGATTGCGTTTGCGGGAAATTTAATGACGCTGTATTTGTTCTATGAGCTGCTTACTTTTGTTACTTTGCCGCTTGTTATGCACGGCATGAGCAAGAAAGCGGTTTTCGCGGGCAGAAAATATGTAACTTATTCGGTGGGCGGAGCCGCGTTTGCATTTATCGGAATCGCGTTTATCCTGACCTTTGGCGACAGTATTGACTTTGTTTACGGCGGCGTGTTAAATCAGACTTATACGTCGCAGCAGGAGCTGCTTCTGCGCGCGGCATATGTGCTGACGACATTCGGGTTCGGCGTAAAGGCGGCAATGTTTCCGCTGCACGGATGGCTTCCGACCGCCTCTGTGGCACCGACGCCGGTGACGGCACTGCTCCATGCGGTTGCGGTAGTGAAAGCGGGGGCGTTCGCGGTTCTGCGTATTACTTATTTCAGTTTCGGTACGGATTTTTTACGCGGAAGCGCGGCACAGTATATTATTATGGCGGCATCGCTTATTACGATTCTCTACGGCTCCGCGATGGCGTTAAAAGAGCAGCACTTTAAACGGAGGCTGGCGTATTCTACCGTAAGTAACCTTTCCTATATTATTTTCGGGGCTTCTTTAATGACGCCGGCAGGACTGACCGGGGCGTTGACGCATATGCTGGTGCACGGTGTTGTAAAGATTACGTTGTTCTTTTGTGCCGGTGCCGTTTTATACAAGACCGGAAAAGAGTATGTCAATGATTTGCGCGGTATGGGGAGACGGATGCCGGTTACGTTTGCCTGTTTTACCGTTGCCTGTGCGGCGTTGGTTGGTGTGCCGCCGCTGCCGGGATTTTTAAGCAAATGGAATCTTGCAAAAGCGGCACTTGCCGCGTCCGGACCGCTGGAAACGGCAGGGGCTGCGGTACTTTTGGTTTCGGCGGTATTGACGGCGATTTATCTGTTTTCGCTTGTGATTAAGGCGTGTTTTCCGTCCAAGGCGCTTCCGCGTCCGGCGACGGAGTACTGTGAGGCGAACGCATATATGACGGTTCCGCTTGTCTTACTGTGCGTTATCATGGTATTACTTGGCGTTTTCGCGGAGCCGTTGACAAAAATACTTACTGTAATCGCGGAAGGAGGCGGCATTTTATGAACGGAATAATGACAGTCGGTTTTACGGTAGACGGATTCCGTATGTTTTATGCGCTGCTTGCGGTCTTTCTGTGGCTGATGACGGCACTCTTTTCCAAACAGTATTTTGCAATGCATTCCAATATGGGGCGTTACTGGTTCTTTACGCTTGTAACGCTTGCGGCGGTAGAGGGCGTGTTTTTTGCGGCCGATTTGCTTACTTTATTTTTATTTTTTGAATTAATGTCCTTTACGTCTTATGTATGGGTAGTGCAGGAAGAAACAAAGGCAGCAATCCGTGCGTCCAAAACCTACCTTGCGGTGGCGGTCATCGGCGGTCTGTCTATGCTTATGGGTCTTTTTATGTTATGGCACGCGTTCGGAAGTCTTACCGTTTCCGAACTTCCCGCCCTGGCAGAGCGCTTCCTTGCGGGCGAAGGCGGTAATTTCGGAAACCGCAGAACATACCTGTATGTGGCGGCCGCGCTGCTTACGGTTGGATTCGGCGGAAAAGCAGGTGTGTTTCCGCTGCATATCTGGCTCCCGAAAGCCCATCCGGCGGCTCCGGCTCCGGCATCGGCACTGCTTTCCGGTATGCTGACAAAGTGCGGCGTATTCGGTATGCTGCTCATAAATTGCCGTCTGCTTTTTTGCGACGCGGCATGGGGCAGGGTGATTTTTGTGCTGGGTGTGATTACTATGATAATCGGTGCGATATCCGCTCTGTTCTCCGTGGATATTAAGCGGATTCTGGCCTGTTCGTCGGTATCTCAGATCGGTTTTATCACGCTTGGCGTCGGGATGATTAATATTATGGGCGGCGAAGGCCCCGCGCTTTACGGAACGGTGTATCATATGGTAAACCATTCCCTGTTAAAGCTGGTGCTGTTTATGGCTGCCGGCGTGATTTATGTAAATACGCATTCGCTGGATTTAAATAAAGTACGAGGATACGGAAGGAAGCATCCGGTACTGGGGGCGGCGGTCGCTTTCGGCGGACTCGGACTTGCGGGAATACCGGGGTTAAACGGTTATATCAGTAAAACATTGCTCCATGAAAGTATCGTGGAGCATATGGAATATTTAAAAGCGCACGGAACGGAGTCCGAGCTTATCATGTTTCGGAGGGCGGAAGTGTTGTTTTTAATTGCGGGCGGACTGACTCTTGCCTATATGTTAAAGTTTTTTATTGCGATTTTTGTGGAAAAGGGCGAGGGGGAGAAACACACCGCGAAAAACAGCATGACGCTTCTTTCCGGAATTGCGGTGTGCGGTTCGGCGGTACTGCTTCCCGTGCTTGGGCTTACGCCAAACATCATTTTTGCAAAAATCGGCGGTGCTGCGGAGGCGTTTTTGAATCCGCGTTCCGGCGGTGCGGGGACGGAACTTACCGGTATTTCATGGCTGTCTTTTGAGAATTTAAAGGGAGCCGCGGTTTCGGTTACAATCGGCGTTTTGGTGTATGTGGTTGTAGTACGTTTATGTTTAATGAAAAAAGAAGACGGAAAGAGAGTCTATGTAAACCGGATTCCCGCATGGTTTGATTTGGAAGATTTCTGCTATCGGCCGGTATTGCTGCATTTTCTCCCGTTTGTCTGTGCGCTTGTGTGCAGGGTCTGCGACAATTTTATAGACGGTATTGCGGCACTTTTGAAGAATACGGTGCTTGCACCCCGCAAGAGAAGAATGTCTATCTGGGTCGGGACAAGATTGACCCATATGCTCGGAACCGCAATGGATGCGGTTGTTTCGGTGCTGAATAAAACGCTGCTTCGCAAGAATCCGATTAAGAAATCGTTTGTATCGGTATTCGCCGTAAGCGAACTGGAAGCGAAACAGACCTTTTCCCTGATTACGGGCAGCGTATCATTTGGATTGCTGCTCGCGGCAATGGGACTTGTAATTACCTTACTTTATCTGCTTTTTTAAAAAGTTTGTAAAACTATTGAAACTCGGTTGTAAATTTGGTATGATAGAACAATAAGAAAGAGGGGAGAATGTAAAGGGAAGAGGAAATGTGTTGTTTTTGCAGAACAGCAAATTTACAGAAAGGTATGGGGATAGCATGGCAGAAATAATATCGGTAGAACATATTAATCCATTTTTGGCATCGGCAAAGCAGATTTTAGGGCAGGTATGCGGTATTCAGATAGAATTGGGACGGATTTCAAAAGACAATATTATCATTGAGGGAGAACCGGTATTTATTATACTCGGTATCACCGGAAAAATAACCGGACAGGTTTGTATGGTATTTGACATTGCAGGGGCGAAAGACATTGCTTCGCGTATGATGATGGGAATGCCGGTTACGGAGATGGACGATATGGCAAAGAGCGCTTTGAGCGAGCTTGGCAATATGATTATGGGAAATGCCGCGACGATACTTTCCGGCAGCAATTTGGGGGTTGATATTACGCCGCCTACGTTAGCCATAGGAACCGCGAAGATTGCTTCGCCGAACATTACTTCGTTTAAGGTGCCGTTGTTGTATGAAGGCGGAGAAATTAAGTTTTTCTTCATGCTGAAGTTAGCGGACCAGTAGGAAAAGTAAACCGCAGAATTTTGTGAGAGAAGTTTTTGCGCTGAGTGTGACCACGCAGCAATATTTTTATGCACGCAGATGCGCATCCTGCCCGGAGGGCTTTTTTATATCTTTTTTTTAATGACTTTTAAATAACAGAGAACGGAAATAGGAGAAAAATAGATGAGCAGGGTAAAGACAAGAAATTATGAATATCAGGGGAAGAAAGAAGAAAAGAAGGTCGTTCCGAATAAAAAAATCCGAACATTGGTAATCGGAGGCGGCAGTTTATTTATTTTGCTGCTGGTTGTTTTGGTTGCCGTCGAGTCCGGTCTTAAAAATAAAATTGTAATAAAAAACCGGTCAACGCACAAGATTACTTCTTTACAAATCTGGTACGAAGATAATTCCGGAAACATGACGGAAGTAATGAATTTCGGCGAAGTTCCGGCCAAGAAAAAGGTGACGGAGTCAACGGAGGAGTTAGAGCTTTCCAAGATTTTGGGTGAGGCCTGGCTTACGGTACAGATTGCGTTTGAAGACGGCGGCAAGGCCGTTTTGCAGACGGGACAGTTTTTCAATGATTTTAACGGGAAAATCAGTTTTGAGGTGTCGGATACCAAGACAGAGGAACTGATGCTTCGTTTACGGGCAGGAGAGGGATTGTTTAATTCCACCGCCGTGACAAACTGTGACGACGTTTATTATATCAATCCGAAAAACGGTTATATTGAGTAAAAAACGGCGTGATGCCGCTCGAAATAAAACGAGATTGCGCCTGATTGGCGCGGGAAGGGTAAAAGATGATTACATTACTGAAAAATGGTGCTTATGTAGTAAACGGCTCGGAAGTAATTGAGGATACCGCGGAGGGAAGACAGAGGCTTTCCGCAATGCTTGACAATGTTCCGGCAGCAGAGGAAGCAAAGAAAGCGACGCTTTCTTACGGGATTTTAGAGGCGCACAATACGTCCGGTTCCATGGACAAGCTTAAAATTAAGTTTGACAAGCTGACCTCCCATGACATTACGTTTGTCGGTATTATCCAGACGGCAAGAGCCAGCGGCCTGACCGAGTTTCCGGTACCGTATGTGTTGACGAACTGTCACAACAGCCTCTGCGCGGTGGGCGGTACGATTAACGAAGATGACCATATGTTTGGCCTTTCCTGCGCGAAGCGTTACGGCGGCATTTATGTTCCGCCTCATCAGGCGGTAATCCACCAGTTTGCGAGAGAAATGCTCGCGGGCGGAGGTAAGATGATTCTTGGTTCCGACAGTCATACCAGATACGGTGCGCTGGGAACCATGGCGGTGGGCGAGGGCGGTCCGGAGCTTGTAAAGCAGCTCTTAAATAAGACGTATGATATCAATATGCCGAAGGTAGTCGGAGTACATATGACCGGTAAGCCGGCAAAGGGCGTCGGTCCGCAGGATATTGCGCTCGCGATTATCGGCGCGGTATTCGCAAACGGCTATGTAAACAATAAAGTAATGGAGTTCTTCGGAGAAGGCGTCCGCAATATGAGCGTGGATTACCGTATCGGCGTGGACGTTATGACGACGGAGACAACCTGTCTTTCCTCTATCTGGGAAACCGACTCCGCGGTAGAGGAGTTTTACGCACAGCATAACAGAAAAGAAGAATACAAGGAGTTAAAGCTTGCTCCGGTTGTATATTATGACGGTCTGATTGAAGTAAATCTTGATAAAATCCGTCCGATGATTGCGATGCCGTTCCATCCGAGCAATGTATACACGATTGCGGAGGTAAAGGAAAATCTTGAGGATATTCTTGCGGAAGTGGAAAAGAAGGCTTTGGTAAGCCTTGACAACAATAAAGTTACCTATAAGCTGCGCGACAAAATCCGTAACGGCAGGCTTTACATTGAGCAGGGCGTTATCGCGGGCTGCGCGGGCGGCGGCTTTGAAAATATTTGTGATGCCGCGGATATCTTAAAGGATAAGTTTATCGGTAACGACGAGTTCTCACTCAGTGTATATCCGGCGAGCCAGCCGATTTTCATGGAATTGGTGAAGAACGGCAGAGTTGCGGAATTGATGCGTGCGGGTGCCACCATTCGTACGGCGTTCTGCGGACCGTGCTTCGGCGCGGGCGATGTTCCGGCGAATAACGGTTTCAGTATCCGTCATTCTACCCGTAACTTCCCGAACAGAGAAGGCTCTAAGGTAACCAACGGACAGATTGCTTCCGTGGCGCTGATGGACGCACGTTCCATTGCGGCAACCGCGGCAAACAAGGGTTATTTAACCGGCGCGGACGAGCTTGACGTAACGTTTACAAAACCGGCATATTATTTTGATTCTTCCATTTATGAGAACAGAGTATACTTCGGCGCAGGGAAGCCGGATAAGAATGCGCAGGTAAAGTTCGGTCCAGGTATTGTAGACTGGCCGGCAATGTCTGCGCTGACGGACGATATGATGTTAAAGGTTGTTTCCGAGATACATGACCCGGTAACCACGACCGACGAATTAATTCCGTCCGGCGAGACTTCCTCTTATCGCTCCAATCCTCTCGGTCTTGCGGAGTTTACGCTTTCCAGAAAAGACCCGGCATATGTGGGACGCGCGAAGGAAGTGCAGAAGGCCGAAAAGGCGAGAATCGCGGGCGGCGCTCTTGCCGAAATAAAAGAGGCGAACGCGGAAGTTGCGGCGGCGTTTGAAACGGCGGCAAAGCAGATAGAAGTAAATCCGGCGGCAACGGAAATAGGCAGCGTAATTTACGCCACAAAGCCGGGTGACGGTTCCGCGCGTGAGCAGGCGGCAAGCTGTCAGAAGGTTCTGGGCGGCCTCGCGAATATTGCAAAGGAATATGCGACGAAGCGTTACCGCAGCAACCTTATCAATTGGGGCATGCTTCCGTTCCTGATAGAGGGTGAGCTTCCGTTTAAGAATGGCGATTATATTTTCCTGAAAGACATTAAGAAGGCAGTCGCGGAGAAGAAGTCCGAGATTACCGCTTATGTTGTGGGCGAGAAGATGATACCGTTTACGCTGCGTCTGGGCGAACTGACTGATGATGAACGTGAGATTATTACCAAGGGTTGTCTGATTAATTATTATCGTGGATAACATCGGAGGTATTTCATATGGAGGATGGAAATCGGAAGTTTAAGAGGATTGGAATTGCCGCGGCATTTGTTCTGGGAATCGGCTGTCTGTTTTTGGCCTGTAACAACAAACAGGAGGGCGAAAACGAAGCGACATTGACGCCGGAGCCCGTTTCCGTGACGCCGGAACAGAAGGAAGAGCCGGAAGCGACTCCTACGGCGGAGCCGGAAACGCCGACGGCCGCACCGACACAGACAAAGATAGAGAAACCTGCGGTCGTAAGCTATCCTACGCTGTATTCGGATATTCCGGACCCCGATATTATTCGTGTCGGCGACACTTATTACATGACGAGTACGACAATGAATCTGTGTCCGGGTGTGCCGGTTATGAAATCAAAGGACCTTGTTCACTGGCAGATTGTAAACTATGTGTATGATGTGCTGGAAAACGACGATTACGGCAACCTCGAAAACGGGCAGGATATGTACGCGCGCGGTTCCTGGGCGGCGTCGCTGCGTTATGATGAGGCAAGCGGCTTGTTCTATGTGGGATTTACAAGTAACAATCACGGGTTTTATATCTATACGACCGACGATATTGAGAACGGGACGTGGAAGAAATACAAAGCGAACGTAGGATTCCATGATCCGGGGCTTTTCTTTGAAGAAGGGAATATGTATGTGCTTTCCGCAAGCGGCGGCAGCTGTTCCATACAGCAGCTCCGTCTGGACGAGGAAAACGGCACGGTAGCACAGGTCGGGGCATCGAGAAGAATCTTTTCCGCGACCGGCTGGTCTTTGTGGGAGGGCGCCCATGTTTATAAAGTCGGCGAATATTATTATGTATGTATCATTGCTTCTCCGGCAGACAGATGGATGCGGACGCAGCTTTGTTACCGTTCCGATGATCTTTTAACCGGTGAATGGGAAGAAAAGATTATTTATCAGGGAGGTTCCGGCGGCGTATCTGCCGGTTTGGCACAGGGAGGTCTGGTACAGACCCAGTTTGGAGACTGGTACGGATTTCTGTTCCAGGATCGCGGCGGAATCGGACGTGTTCCGTCTATTGTCGCGGTGGAGTGGCAGGACGGCTGGCCGATGATGGGAACGTATTCTTTAAACGGGAAGTTTCTGGCGAACGAAACCATGGCAATGCGGATTGCTCTTGAAGACAGCGGAGAAAGCAGCTATTTTGCGGGAGACGATACGTTTGACTATGCCGAAGAGGAAGCGCTTAAACCGGTATGGCAGTGGAACCATAATCCGGCAAATAATTACTGGTCGGTGACACAGCGACCGGGGTATCTTCGTCTTACGACCGACAGGGTAGTAGGAAATATTTATGAGGCGCACAATTCCCTGACCCAAAGAACGGTAGGCCCGAAATGCGAAACGGAAACGAAGATTTCCGTAACGGGACTGAAAAGCGGGGACTATGCGGGAATCTGCGCGGTATCCGATCAATACGGAATGATTGGCATTCTCTGTGACGAAAACGGAGACAAGTATGTTTATCAGGCGGACGGCAGCTTTAAGAGCGCGTTTGATGCGGTGAACGCAAAGACGGAGGAGCCTTTGGCAGAGGACGCACAAGTATGGTTAAAGATTGCATACGACTTTGGTTCAAGCCGCGCGGTTTTTTCGTACAGCCTTGACGGGGAAAACTGGGAGGTGCTCGGAAATCAGCTTGTGTTAGGTTTTTCTACTTCTACGACGTTTATGGGAACAAGAAGCTGGTTGTTTTGCTACGCGACCGAAGAAGCCGGTGGTTATGCGGATTTCGATTATTATAGTATAAGATAAAATAGCGGCAGCGTTTTACGTGGTTTGCAGTCCGGCGCTCCAAAAACGGAAAAATTTTGAAAAAATTTGAAAAAACACTTGCATTTTTATGTTTTCAATGCTATACTGTCACATGGTAGCATAAAGGTTAAAGCAAAGAGTGGACTTTCGTCCACTCTTTCTTTACGCATGAGACGCTCCGAAACGGCGCGGGTTTTCTCATGCGGACACGAAAGGGAGATTTTATGGCAAAAAGAGACGAATATGAGCATAAGACGGAAATGCTGCTTCTTCCGATTATGGAACGCACCGGGTTTGAACTGGTGGACGTGGAGTATGTAAAAGAAGGAAGCAATTATTATCTGCGTGCTTATATTGACAAGGAAGGCGGAATTACCATTGACGACTGTGAGCTTGTCAGCAGGGAATTAAGTGATTTGCTGGATGCGGAGGATTTTATTCCGGAGGCGTACTTTTTGGAAGTGAGTTCGCCGGGACTTGGCAGACAATTAAAGAAAGACAAAGACTTTGCCCGCAGTATCGGAGAAGATGTGGAAGTAAAGCTGTATAAGCCGCTTGAGAAGAAAAAAGAGTTTGAGGGCGTGTTGGAAAGCTTTGATGAGAAAACCGTTGTACTTCGTTTGTCGGAGACGGAAACGCTTACGATTCCAAGGGAAAGTATTGCGATGATAAAATTAGCCATTCATTTTTAGAAAAGACTAAAAAAAGATAAAAGGAGGATAATTATGGACGCAAGAGAACTGATTGAGGCGTTGAATCAGCTGGAAAAGGAGAAAGGCATCAGTAAGGATATTTTATTGGAAGCAATCGAAAATTCGTTGATTGCGGCATGCAAAAACAACTTCGGAAAGGCGGATAATATTAAGGTTACGATTGACCGGAAAACCGGGGAAGTAGTTGTGCTGGCAGAGAAAAGAGTTGTCGAGGAAGTAGAAGATCCGGTGGAGGAGATTTCTCTCGCAGAAGCGGCAATTAAGTTCCCGACGGCAAAGTATGAAGTCGGAGATACGGTAAATATCGAGGTGACGCCGAAGAACTTCGGACGTATCGCGGCACAGAAAGCAAAACAGGTTGTGGTACAGAAAATCCGCGAGGAAGAACGTAAGGCGATTTTTAATCAGTATTACGAAAAAGAGAAAGAAGTGGTAACCGGCGTAGTACAGAGATATCACGGAAACAACATCAATATAAATCTCGGAAAGTGCGAGGCGATTCTTCTGGAGGGCGAGCAGATACGCAGCGAGGTCTATCGTCCGAATGACCGTATCAAAGTGTATGTGATGGAAGTGAAAGAATCTACCAAGGGACCGCGTATTACCGTGTCCAGATCCCATCCGGATTTGGTAAAGCGCCTGTTTGAAGCCGAAGTAACCGAAATCAGGGACGGTATTGTAGAAATTAAGGCACTTTCCCGTGATCCGGGTTCCAGATCAAAGATGGCGGTAAAGTCATATGACGCGAATGTAGACCCGATCGGCGCCTGCGTCGGCGTGAACGGCTCCCGTATTAACGCGGTCGTAAACGAGCTGCGCGGCGAAAAGATTGATATTGTGCATTGGAGCGATGTTCCGGAAGTCTTAATTGAGAACGCGCTGAGTCCGGCAAAAGTAGTGTCGGTAGAGGTAAATGCCGAGGAACGGACGGCACAGGTGCTTGTTCCTGATTACCAGCTTTCTCTGGCAATCGGCAGAGAAGGGCAGAACGCGAGACTGGCGGCAAGACTGACCGGTTACAAGATTGACATCAAGTCGGAATCTCAGGTGAAAAAGCAAAAGCCTAAGAGTAAGAAAAAGGCTGCGGAAAAGGATTTCGACGGCTATTATGACGAGATGGGTAACTGGAAAGGTGAAATTTAGAGGAAAGAGACTGATTGAATGAAGAAAATTCCGCTTCGTAAATGCACCGGCTGCGGTGAAATGAAGACAAAAAAAGAAATGATTCGTGTATTAAAAACGCCGGAAGACACTATCCTGTTGGATACGACAGGGAAAAAGAACGGACGAGGTGCTTATCTCTGTAATCGGGCAGAGTGTTTAAGAAAAGCCAGAAAAAGCAAAGGACTGGAGCGCTCTTTGCAATGTGCTATTCCGACTGAGGTATATGAGGAATTGGAAAAGGAGTTGATGGCAAGTGATACAGAAGAATGAAGAAGAACGTGACGCTGTATCCCAAAAAATATACTCCTATATTGGGCTGGCACAAAAGGCAGGAAAGTTAGCCGCGGGCGAATTTTTGACGGAAAAAGCAATTAAAGAAGGAAAAGCGGAGCTGATTCTGTTAGCGGAGGAAGCTTCTGCGAATACCCGAAAAAAGTTTATTGACAGCGGTACTTATTATTCCGTACCGGTTTATCTGCTTGGCAGTAAGGAAAAACTCGGACACGCAATGGGAAAAGAGTTCCGCGCGTCCGCGGCGGTACTGGATAAAGGCTTGGCAGCCGCAATAATGAAACAACTGGCATATTTGGAACATGAGGATCAACGACGGAGGTAAGAATCCATGGCAAAAATGAGGGTAAGTGAACTTGCAAAGGAATTAGATATCCAAAGTAAGGACATTATAAACTATCTGGGTGAGTATAATTTTGAAATCAAGAGCCATTCCAGTAATCTGGATGAGCGTCAGATTTCTATGATTCGCGGCAGATTCGGCGATTTGGCAAAAATGGAGAGCGCCAAGAAAGAAGAAGAAAAAAAGAAACCTGCAAAGAAGACGGAAAGCAAGGAAAAAACGGCTGCCGCAACAGAAAAGAAGGCCGTAAAAAAGGAAAAGAAGACAGAAGAAAAAATGACGGAAGAAAAAAAGGAAGAAAAAATCGAAGAAACCGCCGCGCCTTTGGCACAGGAAGAAAAGAAAGAGGAGAAGACGCATATTAACATTTTAGGTAATGTATATGCGCAGCAGGCAGAGGCAAAAGCGGCGAAAGCACAGAAGAACCCGCAAAACCAGCAGACGGCGCAAAAGAGCGGGAGCCATTCACAAGGCGAGCGTCCGCAGGGAGAACGCAGATCCGGCGACAGACCGCAGGGAAACCGTCCACAGGGGAACCGTCCGCAAGGCGAGCGTCCGCAGGGAGAGCGCAGATTCGGCGACAGACCGCAGGGAAACCGCCCGCAAGGCGAGCGTCCGCAGGGAGAACGTAGATTCGGTGACAGACCGCAGGGAAACCGCCCACAGGGCGAGCGTCCGCAGGGAGAACGCAAATTCGGCGACAGACCGCAGCACGGAGGCCGCGCACAGGGGGATCGTATGGGCGGCAGACCGCAGGGCGGCTTTTCCAAAGACCGTTTCTTTGACAAAGACGCGGATAAGGACGCGGTACATCAAAGACCGTCTTCCCGCACCAGAAATGACGGACGAAGCTCCGCGAGCAGCAGCATTAAAGCAGATTTTGCAAATGAGCTGACGAAAGAACAAAGAGTAGCCGCATTCAGCCACCGCGACCGCGATAAGGAGAGGGAAAAGAAAAGAGACCGCGAGGCGGATGAGTCTGCATTAGAGAAGATGTTAAAGAAGAAAGACCCGAATCGTAAGGGCGCGTTTATTAAGCCGGAAGTGGTAAAGAAGGAAGAAGACGAAATTAAGTCCATTATTATTCCGGAAATGCTTACGATTAAGGAACTTGCGGATAAGTTGAAACAGCCGGCTTCCGTGCTGGTGAAAAAGCTTTTCCTCGCGGGAAAGATGGTATCCATTAATCAGGAGATTTCTTTTGAGGAAGCGGAAGAAATTGCGTTAGAGTATGACTGTATCGTAGAAAAGGAAGTAAAGGTTAATCTCGTTGAGGAGCTTTTAAAGGAAGCGGAGGAAGATGAGAGCCTTATGAAGAAACGTCCGCCGGTAGTCTGCGTTATGGGTCACGTTGACCATGGTAAGACATCCCTTTTGGACGCGATTCGTCAGGCAAACGTAACCGCAAAGGAAGCAGGCGGCATTACCCAGCATATCGGTGCTTATACGGTAGAAGTAAACGGCGAGAAAATTACGTTCCTTGATACGCCGGGACATGAAGCGTTTACGTCCATGCGTATGCGCGGCGCAAAGTCCACCGATATCGCGATTCTTGTCGTTGCGGCGGACGACGGAGTTATGCCGCAGACCGTAGAGGCAATCAACCACGCAAAGGCCGCGGGAATTCAAATTATTGTCGCGGTGAACAAGATTGATAAGCCGAGTGCAAATGTTGAACGAGTGAAGCAGGAACTTACCGAGCATGAACTTGTCGCGGAAGACTGGGGCGGCGACACGATTTTCGTTCCGGTATCCGCCCATACAAAAGAGGGTATTACCCAGCTTCTTGAAATGGTACTGCTGACGGCGGAAATGTGTGAATTAAAGGCAAACCCGGACAGAAAGGCAAGAGGCATTGTAATCGAGGCACAGCTTGATAAAGGCAAGGGACCGGTTGCGACCATCCTTGTACAAAAGGGTACGCTTCATGTGGGCGATATTGTGGCAATCGGCTCCGCATACGGTAAAGTACGTGCCATGATGGATGATAAGGGACGCAGGGTAAAAGAAGCGACTCCGTCCACCCCGGTTGAGATTCTCGGACTGAATGAAGTACCGAACGCCGGCGAAATTGTTATGGCAACCGATAACGAGAAAGAGGCAAGAAATATTGCGGAAGCGTTTATTTCGCAGGGCAAAGAGCGTTTGATTGCGGATACAAAGGCAAAACTTTCTCTGGACGGTTTGTTCTCGCAGATTCAAGCGGGTAATATTAAAGAATTAAATCTTATTGTAAAGGCGGACGTACAGGGTTCCGTAGAGGCGGTAAAACAGAGCCTGTTAAAGTTAAGCAATGAGGAAGTGGCAATCCGCATTATCCACAGCGGCGTAGGCGCGGTTAACGAGTCCGACGTAAGCCTTGCAAGCGCATCCAACGCAATTATTATCGGTTTCAATATCAGACCGGATAATATGGCAAGGGAAATGGCGGACCGTGAAAAGGTAGACGTAAGACTGTACCGTGTCATCTACAACGCGATTGAGGATGTGGAAGCCGCAATGAAGGGTATGCTGGATCCGGTATATGTGGAAAAAGTAATCGGCCATGCGGAAGTGCGCCAGGTATTCAAGGCTTCCAATCTTGGTATGATTGCCGGTTCTTATGTACTGGACGGCAAGATTGTCCGTGGCTGTAAGGCGCGTATCACCCGCGAAGGCGAGCAGATTTTCGAGGGCGATTTGGCTTCCTTAAAGCGTTTCAAGGACGATGTAAAGGAAGTAGCAGCAGGCTACGAGTGCGGTCTTGTATTTGATAAGTTCAACGATTTGAAAGAGTTCGACCAGATTGAACTTTATGTAATGGAAGAGGAAGCAAGAGCATGAGAAAAAACAGTGTAAAAAATACGCGGATTAATGTTGAGGTGCAGAGAAAACTCAGCACCCTGATCCGTGAGGAGTGTAAAGACCCGCGCATCCATCCGATGACTTCGGTGGTTGCGGCGGAGGTGGCACCGGACTTAAAAACGGCGAAAATTTATATCAGCGTCCTCGGAGACGAAGAAGAGGTGGCAAATACACTGCGTGGACTGAAAAGTGCGGCGTCACATCTGCGTTCCGAGCTCGCAAAGTCGTTAAATTTAAGGAATACGCCGGAACTTACCTTCGTAGGAGACCGTTCCATTGCCTACGGTGTGTCTATGTCAAAGTTAATTGACGACGTAACGGCACAGATGCAGAAAAGAGACAGTGAAAATGCAACGGAGGAGTAAAGCGAAGAGAGGCATAGGAGGATAGTATGCTGGAATTATTGGAATTGGTAAATAAAGCGGATACCGTCGCCATCGCGGGACATCTTTGCCCGGATGGCGACAGCGTGGGCTCTTGTCTTGGGGTATACAATTATTTGACAAGGGAATTTAAAGGCCAAAAGCAGATTGATGTATATCAGGAAAGTGTTCCGGCGGAGTTCTCTTTTTTGGAGAATGCGCAGATTATCCGGGCAGAAGCCGCACCGGATAAAATCTATGATCTGTTTATTGCCTTAGACTGCAGCAGCGTGGATCGTCTTGGCTTTGCGGAAGCTATGTTTCATAAGGCAAAGACAACCGTAAACATCGACCACCATATCAGCAATACAAATTTTGCGCAGTACAATCATGTGGAAGGAGAAGCAAGCTCTGCATGTGAAGTTGTATACGGCCTTATGGACAAAGATAAAATAGACCAAAAGATTGCGGAATGTCTTTACCTTGGAATTGTACATGATACCGGCGTATTCAAACATTCCAATACTTCAAAAAAGACTATGGAAGTGGCGGGCTGTCTTTTGGAAACCGGGATTTCGTCTTCCCAGATTATTGATGATTCTTTTTACCGGAAGACCTACTTACAGAATCAGATTTTAGGAAGATGTCTGCTTGAAAGTATTCTTTTGTTGAACGGCAGAATTATCTTTTCCTTTGTCCCGCAGAAAATTATGCAGCTTTACGGTGCGGTTCCGTCGGACTTGGACGGCATTATTGACCAGCTGCGCGTGACGGAAGGAGTGGAAGTTGCCATTCTTGTCCGGGAAGAAGAAACGCAGCGCAACAAGGTCAGTATGCGCTCCAACGGCAAAGTTGACGTCAGCAGAATCTGTGAAATGTTTGGCGGCGGAGGCCACAAAATGGCGGCAGGCTGTACGATAAACGGTTCTATTCACGATGTAGTAAACAATCTTTCCGTACAGATTGAGCATCAGCTTAATGCCTACACGGAACAATAAGGAGCGTTTAATGGACGGAATTATCAATGTCTGTAAGGAGGCAGGCTATACTTCCCATGATGTGGTGGCAAAGCTGCGCGGGATTCTGCGTGAGAAGAAAATCGGCCATACGGGGACGTTAGACCCACAGGCAACCGGAGTTCTTCCGGTCTGCGTCGGCAGGGCGACGAAGCTCTGCGAACTGCTTTTGGACAAAGAAAAAACATATGAAGCGGTTATGCTTTTAGGCGTTACAACCGACACCGAAGACATGACCGGAAAAGAAATCAGCCGGAGTAAAGTGCGGGTGACCGAAGAACAGGTGCGCCGCGCAGCGGAGAAATTTACCGGGAAGTACGGGCAGGTGCCGCCGATGTATTCGGCGTTAAAAGTTGACGGAAAACGTCTTTATGAACTGGCACGGGACGGAAAAGAAATAGAGCGCAGGCCGCGCGAGGTAGAGATTTTTGAAAACGAACCGGTTTCGTTTCAATACGGAGAAAACGGTTTTGTGGAAACGGCCCTGTTTCGAATCCGCTGTTCCAAAGGAACCTATATCCGCAGCCTTTTGCGGGATATGGGAGAGTTTTTGGGATGCGGCGCATGCATGAAATCCCTTGTCCGTACACAGGCAGGAGAGTTTTTTCTTTCGGATGCGGTCACTCTTTCGCAGATAGAAGCGGCACGGGACGAAAACCGCCTGCCGGAATTGCTTCTTCCGATAGAAAAAATGCTTTCAAAGTATCCCCGGAGCGAGATACTGCCGGACTTTGAACGGTATTTATACAACGGAAACCGGCTGGAGCCCCGTATGCTGCACAATCTTCCGGTACTTAAAGACGGCGGCGTGCGGGTTTATGATACAAAAGGAATTTTAATCGGGCTGTACCGTTACGAGCGGGCGCAAAAGCAGCTGCAGCCGGATAAAATGTTTTTGCCGTAAGGCTTCCAAGGAAGGTGAATCCGGTGATTCAAATTACAGAAAAATCCAAGCCTCTTTCGGGCGAAACCGCGCTTACTGTCGGAAAGTTTGACGGAGTACATACAGGACACCAAAGACTTTTGGACGCGGTGCTGGCGGAAAAGAAAAACGGGTATCTGGCCTGTATGGTTTCGTTTTGTGCGGGGCAGGAAGACGGCAGAAGCGTTATATATACAAAAGAAGAGCAAAGGCGTCTGTGCGGTACGTTTGGAATCGATGTTCTGGCGGAATATACGCTTAACGAGGCACTTCGTGGATTGTCTGCCGAACGCTTTGTAAAGGAAATCCTTTGCGAAAAACTTAATGTAAAAGTAATTGTCGCAGGGGAAGATTTCCGCTTCGGAAAAGGGCGTGAGGGGAATGTTGAGTTTCTGCGTTCTCTTGAAAAAACTTACGGATACCGGACAGTCTGCATACCCAAGGTAGAAAATGAAGGAGTGCGGATCAGCAGTACGAAAATCAAAGAGTTTCTTTCGGCGGGAAACATGGAAGAAGCCAACGCTTTTCTCGGGAGTCCGTATTTTATATACGCCGAAGTGGTACACGGAAAACACCTTGGGAGAACCATCGGTTTTCCGACAATCAATGTACTGCCGTCTGCGGAAAAACTGCTTCCGGCGTACGGCGTTTACGCGACGCAGACCGAAATCGGCGGTACATGGTATTCCGGCATTACAAACGTAGGAGTAAGGCCGACAGTGGATTCGGGAGATGCGGTCAGTGTCGAAACGCATCTGTTAGGATACGAAGGAGAACTATACGGAACAAAATTAGAAACCAGGTTTTTGCGTTTTTTGCGCCCGGAACAAAAATTTGAAAGTGTGGAAGCGCTAAAAGACGCAATTCAAAAAGATATGAAAGAAGTTTTAAAACATAGTCAAAGAATCGAACGAGACATAAGAGGAGGACAAGCATGGGAATACAGGTGTTAATGGCTCTTGCGGGAGGATTAGGGCTGTTTTTATACGGTATGAAATTGATGAACGAGGGCTTGGAAAAGGCGGCCGGTGCCAGACTTCGCCGAATCCTTGAACTGGTAACGAAAAATCGCTTCTTAGGAATGTTGGTCGGTATTTTATTTACCGCGGTCATTCAGTCTTCCAGTGCGACTACGGTTCTTGTAGTCAGCTTTGTAAACGCCGGGTTAATGGATTTGATGCAGGCAGCCGGTGTTATTTTGGGCGCCAACATCGGTACGACGGTTACGGCACAGCTGATTGCGTTTAATTTAAGCGACGTCGCGCCGCTTTTCTTAATAGGCGGCGTAGTTATGGTAATGTTCTTTAAGCAGCCGATGATTAAGAGAATCGGTGAGGTTATTCTGGGCTTTGGTATGCTGTTTTTCGGTATGAGTATTATGTCGGACGGCATGGAAATTTTAAAAGAATCTCCGATGATTACCGATATATTAGGTTCTTTAACGCACCCGCTTCTTGCGGTCGGCGTCGGCTTTATCGTGACCGCGATACTGCAGAGTTCTTCCGTGACGGTCGGTATTATACTGTTGATGGCTTCGCAGGGCTTGATTTCTCTCGGTATTTGTTTTTACATTATTCTCGGCTGTAATATGGGTTCCTGCGTACCGGCTTTAATTGCCAGCATCGGCGGCAAAAAAATGGCAAAGCGCGCCGCGCATATCCATTTTATCGTAAATATTATCGGTTCGGCGGCAATTATGATAGTGCTTTGCTTCCTGCACGACCAGATTTTACAGATGATTACCGGAATTTCTTCTGCGATGGGTATTGAAGACGTTTATGTGAACGGTATGAATGCAAAAATTGCGCGTGATGTCGCGAATACGCATTTGATTTTTAAGGTATTTCAGGTACTTATTTGTTTTCCGCTTATAAAACCGCTTGTAAAGCTCACCTACCTTATTGTGCCGGGTGATGATAAGAAAACAGACAACATGCATCTGGAATACATCAGCGAGAACAGCGTATTTTCTACAACTGCTGCTGTGCCGAGCATTATCAGCGAGACGACGCGTATGGCGGGAATTGCCATTGATAACCTTTCCAAAGGTGTTGACGTGCTGTTTACAAAAAATTCGAGTGTCATAGAAGAAATTTATAC
The DNA here is from genome assembly GCA_022510665.1 of Lachnospiraceae bacterium. Taxonomy (GTDB): domain Bacteria; phylum Bacillota; class Clostridia; order Lachnospirales; family Lachnospiraceae; genus SIG307. The sequence continues at coordinate 1,202 of JAFLSZ010000003.1, read as the reverse complement.
GACCGAAAAATCGGTAAACTTTTTAAACGAGCAGATTACGAACTACCTTGTAAAGGCAAATCAGCTTTCTCTTCCGGTAGAAGACCGAAAACTCCTTGGCGGACTGTTCCATGTGGTAAATGATATTGAACGTATCGGCGACCACGCGGAAAACATGGCGGATGCCGCAACACAGTTAATCGAAGACAATTTAAGCATCAGTAAGGACGGCGAAGAACAAATCCGCGATATGTTTGCGAAGACGAAGACCCTGCTCCGGTATTCCTTAGAGGCGTTCGAGAAAAAGAACGAGGAACACCTGCGTGATATTCTTCTCTTAGAAGATGAAATCGACGAGTTGGAGCGCGTTTTACAGGAAAGCCATATAGGGCGCCTGACCCGCGGCGAATGCGACGCGGAAACCGGTATGATTTTTACCGATGTAGTATCGAACCTTGAGCGTGTCGCGGACCACGCGACAAACATCGCATTCTCGATTATATCCAATTCCGCGCAGAAACAGGAGATATAAGGAAAAAATTATCATTGACAAAACTTTGAGTTTCTGCATTTTGTATACTTTTTATATTCCGTAGGTTGTACGCTCTCTTATGCAAAAATAAGAGGGTGTACAATCTGCGGAATTTTTTAAGGAAGCTACAAATGCGGAAACTCAAGTTGACAAAAGAAAGAAAAAAATGTATTATTTTAGTATAAATTGTAAAATATGTAGAAATGCGGAAACGCAAATCGGGAGTCTAAGGGGATTGTAGGTCAGACATTTTATGATAGTTCGGCTGCAAAGTTAGACTTTGCAGCTGTTTTTTTGTCTTTTTGAAAAAGCGAAAGTCAGAGACAATAAAAAATGAGAGAAATGAGGAGAGAATGCAAATGAAGAAGGGGACAACACACAATTTTGAATTAGGGAAGATAACACAAAAACTTGCGGCGGCAACCGTCGTATCACTGTTGATAGGATGCGTCGCGCCGGCAGGAAATGAAAAACGCCATATTGTGTATGCTGGAACAACCACGGCGCACACGGAAGCCGAAACAGGAGAGAGTCTGACACCTGAATTGGATTTGATACCGACAAGTACGGCGATATCGGCACCGGAATCGACAAATACACCAACGCTGCCCCCGATGTTGGAGCCGACAAATACGCCAATACCAACGATAGCGCCGACGAGCACGACGACGCCAACGCCGGAACCAACAAG
>JAFLSZ010000029.1 GCA_022510665.1 Lachnospiraceae bacterium | reverse complement strand
ACCTGACTAACTGAAATGGGAGATTCGCCGCCTTATTTTTGCATTTGTCCGAAGGGGCCGCGCTTAGTGCGACAGCCCTTTCATTAAATAGAATAGTCATTATAGTTATTGTTTTGATTTAAAAGTTCTGCAAGGGTAATTCCGTCCAGATAGGTATTAATCGCATCATTTAACCCTTTCCATACGGGAAGCGTCCTGCATTCCGGACTTTTTTTGCATAGCTCTGCCCCTTCTTTTAGGCAGGCGACAGGAGAGAGAGAACCTTCGGTTAAACGAAGGATGCTTCCTAACGTATAATCTTTCGGATTTCTCAGCAGCTTATATCCGCCGCCTTTTCCGCGCATCCCCAGTAACAGATTTCCTCTCGTAAGAGTTGCGAGAATGCTTTCGAGATATTTTTCGGATATCTCCTGTCTGGCGGCAATATCGTTTAACGGAATGAAGTTTCCGTGGCTGTTTTCCGCAATATCTATCATAACTCTCAGTGCATATCTTCCTCTGGTTGAAATCATAAAAACACCTCCGTTACTCTTATTTTATCATAAAAAAATAAAAAATCAAGAAAAACCTATTGACAAAGTATGTTTATGGTGCTAATATACACATAACATATCAGAAAGGTAGGTTAAATGTATGGAAAGAGAAAGACGATTTGAAACGCTGCAGCTCCATGTAGGACAGGAGACGCCGGACATCGCTACGGATGCCCGTGCCGTACCTATTTACGCGACGACTTCTTATGTATTCCATGACTGTGCGCATGCGGCAGCACGTTTCGGATTACAGGACGCGGGAAATATCTACGGAAGACTTACCAATACGACGCAGGAGGTTTTAGAAAAGCGCATCGCGGCTTTGGAGGGCGGAACCGCTGCATTGGCGCTTGCATCGGGCGCGGCAGCCATCACATATACTATTGAAGCATTGGCACAGAACGGCGGACATATCGTAGCACAGAAGACGATATACGGCGGCAGTTATAACCTGCTTGCACATACGCTTCCGAATTTCGGCATTACGGCTGATTTTGTCGATATCCATAATCTTAATGAAGTTGAGGCGGCAATTAAGGAAAATACCCGCGCTATCTATATAGAGACACTGGGAAATCCGAACAGCGATATTCCGGATATTGACGCTTTGGCAGAACTGGCACACAGACACGGTCTGCCGCTTGTTGTGGATAATACATTCGGAACGCCTTATTTAATCCGGCCGATAGAACACGGAGCGGATATTGTAGTACATTCGGCAACGAAGTTTATCGGCGGGCACGGTACGACGCTCGGCGGTATTATTGTAGATTCGGGAAAGTTTGACTGGGGAGCTTCGGGCAAGTATCCGGCGATTTCCGCGCCGAACCCGAGCTATCACGGCGTATCGTTTACAAAAGCAGCGGGGCCGGCGGCGTTTGTTACCTATATCCGGGCAATTCTGCTTCGCGATACGGGCGCGGCGATTTCGCCGTTTGCGGCATTTTTACTGCTGCAGGGAACGGAGACACTGTCCCTTCGTCTGGAGAGACACGCGGAAAATACAAAGAAAGTTGTTGAGTTTCTTTCAAAGCATCCGCAGGTTGAGCGCGTAAATCATCCGTCCCTGCCGGATCACCCGAATCATGCTTTGTATGAAAAGTATTTTCCGAACGGCGGCGCGTCCATCTTCACTTTTGAAATCAAAGGCGGAGAAAAGGAAGCCCATAAGTTCATCGACAGTTTGGAGATTTTTTCCCTGCTTGCCAACGTCGCGGATGTCAAGAGTCTCGTGATTCATCCGGCAACGACCACGCATAGCCAACTTACGGAGGAAGAACTTTCGGAACAGGGAATAAAACCGAACACAATCCGGCTTTCCGTCGGAACGGAGCATATTGACGATATTATTGACGACTTGGCGCAGGCGTTTGCGGCAGTCAGATAAGGAGGTTTTTTATGGCAGTTTATCAATCGGCAGACGAAATCATCGGGGGAACCCCGCTTCTTGAACTGAAAAATCTGGAAAAAAAATTGGACTTAAAGGCGAAGATATTTGCGAAACTGGAATATTTTAATCCCGCAGGTTCGGTAAAAGACCGTATTGCAAAAGCGATGCTTGATGACGCGGAAGCAAGCGGTAAGCTCACAAAGGATTCCGTAATTATTGAACCGACGTCCGGAAACACCGGAATCGGGCTTGCGTCGGTTGCCGCCGCGAGGGGATACCGCATTATTATTGTAATGCCGGAAACCATGTCCGTGGAGCGCAGACAGCTGATGAAAGCTTACGGCGCCGAACTGGTATTGACCGAAGGCGCAAAAGGAATGAAGGGAGCGATTGCGAAAGCGCAGGAGCTTGCGGCTGAACTTCCGAACAGTTTTGTGCCGGGACAGTTTGTAAATCCTGCGAATCCAAAGGTACACTTTAAAACGACGGGACCGGAAATTTACGAGGATACGAAGGGTGCGGTTGACATTTTTGTCGCGGGTGTCGGAACGGGCGGAACGATTACGGGTGTCGGAGAGTATTTAAAGTCCAAAAATCCGGGCGTTCAGGTTGTTGCGGTAGAACCGGAGTCATCGGCGGTGCTTTCCACAGGCGTGGCGGGCGCTCATAAAATTCAGGGAATCGGCGCGGGCTTTGTTCCGGATACTTTGAATACAAAGATTTATGACGAGATTGTTACGGTTACAAACGAAGCTGCCTTTGAAACGGGAAAACTCATAGGAAGAAACGAGGGTATTTTAGTCGGAATTTCTTCCGGCGCGGCGCTCTGGGCGGCACTGCAGCTTGCGAAACGTTCCGAGAATGAGGGAAAGACGATTGTCGTTTTATTCCCGGATACGGGGGACCGGTATTTGTCCACGCCGCTTTTTGCGGACTGATTTGTACGGAAACAGCAAAGGAGATGAATGTAACATGGAAAATGCGCCGCGGACCGGATTTATTTATCTTGATAACGCAGCGACGACAAAGGTGAGTAAGACCGCGCTTGCCGCTATGATGCCTTATATGGACGAAATTTACGGAAATCCGTCCAGTCTGCATTCCGCAGGGCAGAGAGCCGCGGAAGCTCTTTTGGAAGCAAGGAAAAAAATTGCCGGATGTCTTGGGTGTAAGGAAAAAGAGATTACGTTTACTTCCGGCGGAAGCGAGGCGGACAATCAGGCAATTTTATCGGCGGCGCGTATAGGCGCGCAAAAAGGAAAAAAGCATATTATCTCAACCGCAATCGAGCATCACGCGGTACTCCATACGTTGCAGAAACTGGAGAAAGAGGGTTTCCGTATTACCCTGCTGGATGTTTCGGAGGACGGACTGGTAACGGCGGAGGAAGTGGCGGAGGCAATCTGTCCCGATACCTGCCTTGTAAGCGTGATTTACGCGAATAATGAAATCGGGACGATTCAGCCGATTGAAAAAATAGGTGAAGTCTGCCGTGCAAAACAGGTGCTGTTTCATACCGATGCGGTACAGGCGGCAGGACATGTGCGGATTGATGTAGAAGCGCAGAAAATCGATATGCTTTCTTTGGCGGCGCATAAGTTCCACGGTCCGAAAGGAGTCGGGGCGCTGTATGTCAGAAGCGGTATTCTGCTTACATCCCTGATTGAAGGCGGGGCGCAGGAACGCGGAAAGCGTGCCGGAACGGAAAATATTCCCGCCATTATGGGAATGGCAGCCGCATTAGAGGAAGCCTGCGGGGCGATAGACAAAAACGCGGAAAAGCAGATACGCCTTCGTGACAGGCTGGCAGAGGGGCTTTCACAGATACCCCATGCGGTGTTAAACGGGAGCAGAACAAACCGTCTGCCGGGGAACGTAAATTTTTGTTTTGAAGGAATAGAAGGAGAATCCCTGCTTCTGCTTTTGGACGATAAAGGCATCTGCGCGTCTTCCGGTTCGGCCTGTACCTCGGGCTCTCTTGATCCGAGCCATGTGCTTCTTGCCATCGGAAGGCCGCATGAAATCGCACACGGTTCTCTCCGTCTTACGTTATCGGAGGAAACCACGGAGGAGGAAATTGAGGATACGATAAAAGCGGTAAAGGAAACGGTGGAATATCTGCGGAGTATTTCTCCGATATGGCGTGATTTAATCAACGGAAAGAAAGAATTTGTAATAAAATGAGGTGACGGTATGGCGTTATACAGTGAAACGGTAATGGATCATTTTCGTAACCCGCGAAACGTCGGCGTAATTGAAGAAGCGGACGGTGTCGGCGAAGTCGGCAACGCGAAATGCGGAGATATTATGAAAATGTATCTCAAAATCGAAGATGATGTTATTGTTGACGTAAAGTTTGAGACGTTTGGATGCGGAAGCGCGATTGCCTCCAGTTCGATGGCAACGGAAATGATAAAAGGGAAACCGGTGGAAGAAGCGTTACAGCTTACCAATAAGGCGGTAGCGGAGGCACTGGACGGACTTCCGGCGCATAAGCTGCACTGTTCCGTACTTGCAGAGGAGGCAGTCAGGGCGGCGGTGGAGGATTATTATAAAAAGAGCGGCGACACTAATTAGGGTCGCCGCCCTCTTTTTCTTTTACCGTAAGCAGTTTCGTAATAATATAAGTGTAAATATCCGTACTGTTTTCACGCCAGTTGTTACAAAGCCGTTCCGCTTCCGCCTCGTTGGAAACGGTAATCTGCAAGTTCAAAAGTACCGAGTCGCGATCCAGAATTTTGCATTCCGTAAGATATTCGGAATGCTTCACCTCGTAATAATCGGCGGGAGTGGACTGCTCCTCTTTTAAATGATACCGCTGTGCCGCAAGGTATTCGTCGATATCGGCACGGGCCGCCGGTGAAATGTCCTTGAAAAAGAAAGAAAGTGCTTCGCCGCCGGCTTCGGTAATATGGTATAATGTTTTGTTCCGGACAACTTCTTTGGCAATAAAGCCGTCTTCGGTCAAGTCGTTAATCGTTTCATGTAAAGTGAAATAGTCCGTGTAGTTTTTTCCGATGAAAAAGTCCGTAAGACGGGAATCGGCCATCGAAAAATCAATCCGATCCAGAATATAAAGGATCATAAGTTTGTAAAGCATCAGCATTTCGGATTGCATGAAAAACTCCTTTCCGTCTGCGAAACTTTTTGTTCGTCTGCGGTAAGCGCAGTGTTTAAAGACTTCTACCGGATATGCTCTTTTACGGCGGCACTGACAACGGCACAAACTCTCGGGTCAAACGGCTGCGGCATGATGTTATCTTCGGAAAGCTCGGAATCCCCTACCAGTCCCGCGATGGCAAGTGCCGCGGCAAGTTTCATTTCTTCGGTAATCTGTGAAGCACGGCCTTCCAAAGCGCCGCGGAAAATTCCCGGGAACGCGACAACATTGTTGACCTGATTCGGAAAATCGGAGCGTCCCGTACCGACAACGCGGGCACCTGCTTTTTTTGCCAAGTCAGGCATAATCTCCGGTACGGGATTTGCCATGGCAAACAGGATAGCGTCGGCATTCATGGAAGCAACCATTTCCTCCGTTACGATGTTCGGCGCGGAAACGCCGATAAAAATATCCGCGCCCTTCATGGCATCTGCAAGGGAGCCTTCCCGCTCCTCTAAATTTGTAACTTCCACCATTTCTTTCTGCATCCAGTTTAAGTCTTTTGTCTTTTTTGAAAGCATACCGACCTTGTCGCAGAGAGTTAAGCTGCAAAAACCATAGGTTAAGAGAAGTTTTGCGATGGCGATGCCGGCGGAGCCTGCACCGTTTATAACAACCCGGCAGTCTTCCTTCTTTTTGCCCACTACTTTTAACGCGTTGATAACGCCTGCGAGTACCACGATGGCGGTACCGTGCTGGTCGTCATGGAATACCGGAATCGGCAGAAGCTTTTTTAGGCGTTCCTCAATTTCAAAACAGCGCGGGGCGGAAATGTCTTCTAAGTTAATTCCGCCGAATGCCGGAGCGATATTGACGATGGTTTTAATAATTTCTTCGGTATCCTGTGTGTCCAGACAGATTGGGAAAGCGTTGACGCCGCCGAACTCCTTAAACAGCACGCATTTTCCTTCCATAACAGGCATTGCGGCGGCCGCGCCGATATTGCCAAGTCCCAGTACGGCGCTTCCGTCCGAGATTACCGCGATAGTATTGGCTTTGATGGTATAGCGGTAGACTTCTTCAGGCTTTTCGGCAATAACTTTACAAGGTTCCGCCACACCCGGTGTATAGGCGAGTGCAAGCGCTTCGCGGGAATCTACTTTACATTTGGACTCTGTGGTAAGTTTGCCGTTCCAATCCGCATGGAGGGCAAGAGATTGTTCATTGATTGTCATAGGTTCTCCTTCCCAGAGAAAGGGCTCTCTGTCAGCTTAAATCACAATAAATATCCGGAACATATTATACAATATAGTGTCGAAATACGCAAGGCGGCAAATATGTAAAAAAATCTGCAAAATCTCTGTAAAACATTTGACGAAAAAGAAAATTAGAGGTATAATATACTAATGTAAAGTAAAAAATACTTTAAGGGGTGAAACATGCTCGAAAGGGGTATGCAGATGAAAAGGAAAAAGGTTGCTTTGCTTGCCGCGGTATGGGACGGTGAGGTTCTGAAGACAGTGATAGATGGAATTAAGGAACGGCTTTCTGAAAAGGGCTGGGATTTGCATGTCTTTTTGTGCTTTCCTGTATTTGGTATAGATAGTTCGGAGAATTTCGGAAATTATAATATTTACTCGTTAATAAACTATGAAGATTACGAGGGTTTTATCCTTTGGATAAATGTAGTACAGGGATATGATATGCTGAAGAAGTATTATCCGAATCTGTTTTCCTGCGGAAAACCTTTTGTTTCACTGGAAGTGGAAATAGAGGGAATCAGTACGATTGTTTCGGACGGTTATAAAGCAATGTATCAGATGGTAGAGCATCTGATTGTAAAGCACGGCTGCCGTGAAATGAACTATGTCGGCGGCAGTTTGGAGCATCCGGACGGCATCATCAGAAAAAAGGCGTATATAGATGCGTTAAAGGCACACGGAATACCGATAGATGAAAGAAGAATCAGGGATTATCATTTTATTAATTCGCATGGCAGGCAGGCATATCGTGACTTTAAGGAGCTTGGAATTGAGGCGCCGGACGCGGTTGTCTGCGCAAATGATGCGATGGCGCTTGGATATTGTCAGGAGGCGGAAAGTGACGGAAAGTATCCGCCGGAAGATTTTTTGATTACTGGCTATGACGATGACGGAAATGCCCGGATTTTTACGCCGAAAATCACTACGGTAGCCAAAAATGAGAAAAAACTGGGATATCTCGGCTGTGATAGTCTGCTCAAGTTAATTAACGGGGAAGAAGTGCCGAAGAAAATCCTCTGCGATGCGGAGCTTGTTTTCAGAGGAAGCTGCGGCTGTTATTCGCAGGAAGAACAGGCGCTGGAGAAGATGAACGTAAAACAGCTTCAGCGGCAGAGTTATTACAGGCTTTTGGAAGAACAGGAATACTATGACAGGGTTGTCGGCATTCGTCAGGATTTGGCGCTTGCGACAACGGAAGATTTTTTTAAGTGGCGTCTGCAGGACTTTTTAAAGTTATATGATATCGGCGGTTTTGCTATGAGCATAAATCAGGATGTTTATTACAGTACGCAGTCGCTTGAATGCACATGGAAAATCGGTTACTGCAAGACGCAGTATGTGATGCTGGGAGCAAGGAACAAGGAAGTGCAGGAGCCGCAGCTGATAAAAAGAAAGGAGCTTATTCCGGATTATCTGAACGTAGAGGGAGAAGATTCTCATGTCTATATGTTTACTCCGATACATAACAACGGAGCAATCATAGGGTACTTTGTAGTGTTAGAAGGGAATGATCTCTTAAAGAGACGTTGGCTGGCATACCTTTCAAATTCAATTAATACTTCTTATGTGAACCTGCGAAATCTTGAAAATCTGCAAAAGATTAATAAGAGACTGGACAGCGTATACATAAAGGATGCTTTGACGGATCTGTATAACCGCTTCGGGTATGTGCGTGACGGTTATGAGATGTATGAAAAGAGTAAGGCTTACGGGAAACCGCTTATGGTAATGTTTATGGATATGGATCATTTGAAATATATTAACGATACGTTTGGCCATACCCATGGAGATAACGCGCTGATTCTCTTTTCCGGTGTATTAAAGAAATGCGCCGGAGAAAAAAGAATTGTCGTGCGTTACGGCGGCGATGAATTTTTAATTATCGGCCCGGTAGAAGACAGAAAGAATGCAGAGGAGTTTAAGCATGAGCTGGAAAAAGAGCTGACTCTCCTAAACGAGAAAGAAAATCTTCCGTACCTGATTGAAGCCAGTATCGGGTATGTATTGACGGATCCGAAGGGTAAAAAAGACTTGGATGCTTATGTGGTTGAAGCGGACGAATTGATGTACGCAATCAAGAAACAGAACCGGAAAAACCGGGGAGATGATATCAGAAGATAAAAACAATGTCCGGCTAAGCGCTTAGTCGGACATTATTTTTTCTATGATAGGGAAATTGCTTTGCATTTCCTGACTTGTTATTTGGAGCGAATATGAAAAAGAAAAAAATGAAGTTTACAACAACAAGAATTATAATGCTCGGTTTTCTCATTGCCCTGCTGTTTGGAACGGTGCTTTTGGCTCTGCCGGCAGCATCCGCCGACGGGAAATCCGCAGGCTTTCTGGACGCGCTGTTTGTGTCAACCAGCGCCGTCTGTGTGACCGGTCTTTCTACGGTTGTAACGGCGGAACAATGGAGCCTGTTCGGACAGGTTGTGATTTTACTGTTGGTACAATTCGGCGGCCTCGGCATTGTTACGGTAATGACGGCAATGCTGCTTGTATTCGGAAAGCGTGTAACGCTTTCGGAGCGGCTTCTGATACAGGAAGCATATAATCTGGACACACTGGGCGGGCTGGTCCGCATAACAAAGAAAGTAGTAAAGGGAACTTTGTTTGTAGAGGGACTCGGGGCGTTGTTTTATTTCTTCTGCTTTGTGGGAGAATATCATGCGAAGGCGGTGTGGTATGCGGTCTTTCATTCCGTGTCCGCGTTCTGTAACGCGGGGCTGGATTTGATTGGAGACGCGAGTTTTGCGCCGTATTGTACCAATGTTCCGGTTAATCTGGTGACGATGGCGCTGATTGTTGTCGGAGGCATCGGATTCCCGGTCTGGTGGGATGTTTTGCATAAGACAAAGCTGGTAAAAAAAAGAGAAATCCCGATGCGCCGTTTCTGGGGCGCTCTTTCCCTGCACACGAAAATTGTAATTACGATGACTGTCGGACTGATAGTCGGCGGAACATTTTTGTATTTTATTTTTGAATATAAAAACCCCGAAACAATGGGGGCGCTGCATCCGGCTCAAAAGGTAATGGTCTCTTTGTTTCAGTCGGTAACGACAAGGACGGCGGGGTTTCAGACCGTCGCTCAGGAGAAACTTACACCGGCTTCGGGGTTTTTGACACTTCTGCTTATGTTTATCGGCGGTTCTCCGTCCGGTACGGCGGGCGGTGTTAAAACGGTAACCATAGCGGTAATTTTTCTTTCCGTATTTTCGGTAATCCGCGGGAAAAATCATATTGAGGCGTTCGGACGCCGTATTCCCGGGTTTTATCTAAAAAAGGCGCTGGCGGTTGTCTGTGTAAGTTTTGCCTGTATGACGGCGGGGACGCTTTTGATTTGTATGTCGCAGGGGTTCGGTGTGTTGGATTCTTTGTATGAAGTGGTTTCGGCGCTGGCAACCGTGGGGCTTTCCTTAGGAAAGACAGCCGGGTTAAACGGGGCCGGGAAATGTATTATTGCTTTGTGTATGTACCTTGGACGTATCGGCCCGATTACTTTGGCGCTGTCCTTACAGTCAGGGCAGAAAAGAGAGGTAAGAAAGCTGCCGGAAGGAAAAGTGTTAATCGGATAAAAACAGAAAAACGCATGGCGCGGCGGAAGGAGAAGTATGGCAAAGAAAGCAAAGAAAGTAAAAAAAGAGTTTGTGGTATTTGGATTAGGCAGGTTCGGAACGAGCGTGGCAGCGGCGCTTGCCGACGGCGGCTGTGAGGTTATGGCGGTGGACAGTAACGCGGAGAAAGTAAAGGAAATCGCGGAGCATGTAACGCATGCCGTGACCTGTGACGTTGTGGATGCGGAGGCGTTAGAGGCGCTCGGAGTAAGGAATTTTGACGGCGCCGTCGTTGCTATCGGCGGAGATATAGAGGCAAGTGTAATGGTGACAATTCTTGCAAAAGAATGCGGAATCCCGTATGTTCTGGCAAAGGCGCAAAGCGAACTGCATGCGAAGATTCTTCGGAAAGTAGGCGCGGATATGGTAGTATTTCCGGAGAAAGAAACCGGAATCCGCATCGCGAATAACTTAATCGGAGGGAATTTTTTCGACGCGGTTGAACTTTCTTCCGTTTTTAGTCTGGTTGAGATTACGCTTCCGAAAGACTGGACGGGAAAGAGTCTGATTGATTTGAATCTGCGCGCAAAACGGAAAATAAACGTAATAGGAATCCGACGGGACGGAGAACTTAATGTTAATCCGGACGCAGCCGACCCGTTAGAAGACGGGGATATTCTGGTTGTAATCGGAAAGAACGATGAGCTGAATAAATTACGGGAACTGGGAAAATAAAGCGTCGGAAGGGGAAGAAAAAGTGATAAGCAGTACGGCAAATCCTAGAATAAAAAATATTGTGCTGCTGCAGAAAAAAGCAAAGGAAAGAAGGCAGCAGGGCCTGTTTGTTATAGAAGGGCGTAAGATGTTGGAGGAGGTTCTGCGGGACGCGCCGGGGGCGCTTGCGGAGCTTTATGTTACGCAGGACTATATAAACTTTCCGGAGCATCAGGCGGCACTGGCAGACGCCCGTTATGAAATCGTTTCGGAAAACGTAATGAGGGCTATGGCCGAAACCATGGAGCCGCAGGGAGTTTTGGCGGCGGTGCATATGCCGCGGTATGACAAAACGGAGCTTTTGAAACGGAAAGACGCGGTTTGGCTTGCACTGGAAGACCTGCGTGACCCGGGAAATCTGGGGACGATACTCCGTACTTCGGAAGCGGCGGGAGTTACCGGGGTTATTTTAAGCCGCAATTCCGTTGACATTTATAATCCGAAAGTAATCCGCTCCACAATGGGGGCAGTGTTCCGCGTCCCGCATTTTTACACGGAGGATTTTCTTACGGAACTGGAAGACTTAAAAAAAGGCGGCGCGTGTCTTTACGCGGCACATCTGGCGGGTACGAAGGCGTATGACGAGCCGTTATATGCCGGAAAAGCGGTGATTCTGATCGGAAACGAGGCAAACGGTTTAAGCAAAGACGCGGCGGCAAAGGCAGACTGTCTGGTGAAAATTCCGATGGAGGGAAAGGCCGAGTCACTGAACGCCGCGGTAGCGGCGGCACTGCTTGTGTACGAGGCGTACCGCAGACGGAGGTAATTCCGGCACGCGGACGCCGTTTGAATCTAAATTTGTAGAAAAACATCAAATACTCTGAAATAAAAATAGTAAAATCTGTAATTTTAATTCCCAAAAAAAGTAAAATAAGATATACTTAGTTCCGTAAGGCACAGGTGATACGGTGATGCGTGCGGAAAGGAGTATTATGAAGGAATTATTGGAACAGGGGGGCGGATTAGCCCTGACAGGAGTTATATTCGGAATCGGGATGCTTGCGAGGCTGGTACTTTGGGCTTATTACAGTCTGCTTGGAAGTGCCTGTAAAAATTTAGAAACTACAAAAAATAAGGCAATTTGTGACATCAGACAGGAATTACGGCAGCGGGTACAAAACGGGGTCGGAATAAAAAGCGTGTCGACTTATATGGAGTGCCGCCTGTCAAAATGTAAGGCGGCAGGAGTCCGGGTCGGCGTCTGGGAAGGAATCACGGAGCAGTCGGTGCTTCTGGTGATGCTTGTGGGAACACTTTCGGCTCTTGGAGGCGTATTATGGGAATGCGAGAACAAGCTGATTCTTGCGATGCTGTTTTTAGGTGAAATGTCGGCAGTATTGCTTCTGGCGGCGGATTTGTTTATCGGCGTGAAAGAAAAGCATGAGAGGACAAGGCTCTGTATCAGGGATTATATTGAAAACTGCTGTCTTTTAGATTGGGACAAGCCGTATATCGTGAGCGATTTATCTTATGAGGGAATTTCGGCAAAATCGGAAAAAAGACGGCGGATTACAAGAAGAGAAAAGAAAGAATTACATAGGAAAGCGCGGGAAGCGAAAAAGGCGGAAGCCGTGCGGATACGACAGGAGCAAAAGGAAAAAAAGCGGATAGAGAAGGCGCTCGGGGCACGGCGGCAGAAGCGGTGTAAGGCCGAAATGGAAAAACGGAGACTGACAGAGGAGCTTTTAAAGGAACGCAGACAGCTTGAAGCAAAACAGTTTGCGGAGCAAAAGAGCCGGGAGCGTGAAGAAGAAACCGTAGAAACACAGAAGACGGAAACAGTGGCACAGGAACGAAAAGAAATCATGGAGACTGCGGCACAGGAACGAGAAGAAATCAGGGAAAACGTGGCACAGGAGATAAAAAAAGCGGCAGAAACCTCAGTACAGGAGAAAGAAGAAGCAAAGGAAGTGCAGGAACAGCCGAAAGAAAGCGCAATGGAACAGGCACAGGCGGAGGCAGCCGCGGCATCGGCGGATCATTCCTATGAGGCAATGCTTCGGGAGGTTCTGGCGGAATATCTGGCATAGCCGGAATTTTTTGTGCAATTATTGAAAAAAAAGTAAAAAAGTGGTATACTAAAAGAAATCTTTCAGAGAAAACAGCTTTGGTAGTCGTATGCCAAAGAGAAAGGACGTAAAGTATGAGTATGGTTACATTTGATGCATCTGCGGCAAATGTGTTTGTGCGCTCCGCAGAGATGGAGATGATGGAACAGGCAGTGCTTGAGGCCAGAGAACGTCTTGTAAAAAAGACGGGCGCGGGAAATGATTTCCTTGGCTGGATTGATCTTCCGGTTGCTTATGACAAGGAGGAGTTTGCGCGTATTAAAAAGGCGGCGGAAAAGATTTGCTCCGATTCCGAAGTGTTGGTTGTAATCGGTATCGGCGGTTCTTATCTGGGTGCCCGTGCGGCAATTGAGTTTTTGCGGCACAGTTTTTATAATTCTGTTTCGAAAGAAGTCAGAAAGACACCGGAGATTTATTTTGCCGGAAATAATATCAGCAGCACCTATCTGGCGCAGTTGATTGAGGTAATCGGCGAGCGTGATTTTTCCGTTAATATTATCAGTAAGTCCGGCACAACGACGGAGCCGGCAATCGCGTTCCGCGTATTTAAAAAGATGTTGGAGAAGAAGTACGGAAAGCAGGGTGCGGCCTCCAGAATTTATGCGACGACCGATAAAGCAAGAGGAGCGTTAAAGAAACTTGCGACCGAGGAAGGTTACGAGAGTTTTATCGTTCCGGACGATGTAGGCGGACGTTTTTCCGTTCTGACGGCGGTCGGCCTTCTGCCGATAGCGGCAAGCGGAGCGGATATTGATGCGTTAATGGAAGGGGCAGCCCGGATGAGAGAAGTCTGCCTGAAGGCGTCTTATACGGAGAATCCGTCGATGCAGTACGCCGCGGCACGGAATATTCTGCTCCGCAAGGGCAAGGGCATTGAGATTCTGGCAAACTATGAGCCGAATTTCCATTACGTTGCCGAGTGGTGGAAGCAGCTGTACGGCGAGAGCGAAGGAAAAGACCAGAAGGGAATTTTCCCGGCTTCCGTAGACCTTACGACAGACCTTCATTCCATGGGACAGTTCATTCAGGACGGTCAGAGGACGCTGTTTGAGACGGTAATGGAGTTGGAGACCCCGACCCATGAGCTTTTGATTGAGGCAGAGGAAGTTGACCTTGACGGGTTAAATTATCTGACCGGAAAGAGCATTGATTTCATCAATAAGAGCGCCATGAAAGGAACCAGACTGGCGCATACGGACGGCGGAGTACCGAATCTTTTAATAAAGGTGCCGAAACGGGACGAGCTTTCTCTCGGCCAGTTATTCTACTTTTTTGAATTTGCCTGCGGTATCAGCGGTTACCTTCTGGGAGTAAATCCGTTTGACCAGCCGGGCGTGGAAAGCTATAAGAGAAATATGTTTGCCCTGCTCGGAAAGCCCGGTTTTGAAAAAGAGCGTGAAGAGTTATTAAAGAGATTGTAGGCATCAGAGCATAGTATGATTTTCAGTGCCTTGAAAGCTGTTTATGGCTTTTAAGGCACTTTTTGAGATGAATTTTATATATTGTACATTTTCTACATATATTCTACATTTTTTATTCACAGGTTGCACACATATATCTTTTATGATAAACTGTAAGAACGAAGGAGGGAACGTATGGCGATTGAGGTTTTCAACCGATATGAGAAGAAATATCGAGTGAACGACGCGTGTTATCAAAAACTCCGGGAGCGTCTTTCGGAATATATGGAAGCGGATGCTTACAGTAAAGATGGCGGTGTTTATACAATCTGTAATATTTATTATGATACGCAGCAGAACGATTTAGTCCGGAAATCCATGGAAAGGCCGGTCTATAAAGAAAAACTGCGTCTCAGGAGTTACGGCGTGGCGGCGCCGGAGGACAAGGTATTTTTGGAAATTAAGAAAAAATACGAGGGACTGGTAAATAAGCGCAGAACGAAGATAGAGCTGGCAGAGGCGTATTTGTTTCTTCAGACGGGAGAACTGCCGAAGTATAAACCTTATATGAACGCGCAGGTATTGAATGAATTGCATTATTTTATCCACAGAATGGAACTGATTCCGGCTCTGTTTTTGTCGTATGACAGGGTTGCCATGTTCGGAAAAGAGGATAAAGATTTCAGGGTCACATTTGACCGTAATATTACGGTCAGACGGTATGACCTTGGACTTCATTACGGGGTTTACGGAGACAAACTCCTGCCGGAAGACGAATGGATTATGGAAGTGAAAATTGATAAGGCAATGCCTCTTTGGATGGCAAGGATTCTTTCGGAGTTTCAGATTTATCCGGTTTCTTTTTCGAAATACGGAACCGAGTATAAAAACCGTATCATGGAACAGGAGCTGGTACAGCATGAAGCTGCGCCTACGCAGGAAGAATGCCGGTTTATGGCATAAAATATTTGGATTAAGGAAGGAAAAAGTATGTTAGAAAAATTATTTGGAGTACCGGAACAGGCAGAGATTATCAGCGCTGCAAAGACACTTTCTTATATGTTGGCCGCGGTGGTTATCGGAATTATAATCGCGGCGGTGTACATATTCATTACGGATAGAAACAGGCGTTCCTTTGGCTTTATTGTCAGTATGCTGATACTTCCGGCGGTTGTCACCCTTGTTATTATTCTGGTAGGCAGCAATGTAGCGCGGGCATTCTCCATTGCGGGCATATTTGCGCTTGTAAAGTTCCGAAGCATACCGGGTGAGTCAAAAGACATCTCGCTTGTGTTTATGGCAATGGCGGCGGGGTTGTCCTGCGGACTTGGCTATATCACGCTTGCGTTTATTGTTTTGGCAGTGTTAGGAATTATCATCGTACTCGGATTCAAAGTTATTGCGCTCTGCTTTAAGGATACGAGAAAGCAGCTCCAGATTTTGATTCCGGAGGATATGAATTACAACGGAGCTTTTGACGATATTTTTAAAAAGTATACAAACGGCGTGTCTTTAGAGCGTGTTAAGACCACCAACATGGGAACGCTGTTTGAACTGACCTATCAGGTACAGATGAAGCAGGGGGCGGATGAGAAGATGTTTATTGATGAAATCCGCTGCCGCAACGGAAATCTAAAGATAGCCCTCTGTGTACAGGAAAAAGATGTGGAAATGCTGTAAGCGGAAATTGCTTGCACATAAGAGTAAAATGAGGTATGATAGATGTAACACAGGTTGCTGATGAGAAAGGAGGAGGCTATGCCGGAAATTGTTTGGTTAATTCTATTGGCAGTTTTTCTGGTGATTGAGGCCGCTACACTGGATTTACTTACCATTTGGTTCGCAGGGGGGGCGCTGGTTACATTTTTTGTAGCGCTGGCGACGGACAATTTAGTAATTCAGATGGTTGTCTTTTTCGCGATTTCCCTGATTTTGCTGTTCTTTACGCGTCCGATGGCGGTCAGATATTACAACGGCAAACGAACAAAGACGAATGTAGAGAAGCTTGTAGGGGAACAATGCAAAGTAACAGAGGCCATTGACAATTTTAACGAAAAGGGAACGGTTTTGTTAAATGGTCTGGAATGGACTGCGCGCAGTAAAGACGGCAGCCCGATTGCCGAGGGGGCGCGCGTGCAGGTATGTGCCGTAAACGGCGTAAAGGTAATTGTAGAAGAAGTAAAGAACGAAAATTAAGAAAGGGATTGCCGCAAAAGAAGGCGGCAGAAGGAGAAACTATGGAACCGATTATAGCAGTTATTGTTTTGGTTGCAATTATAGTCTTTATCTTAGCGTCCTGTGTAAAAGTTGTGCCGCAGGCGCAGGCGTTTGTTAT
This sequence comes from Lachnospiraceae bacterium, assembly GCA_022510665.1. Lineage (GTDB taxonomy): Bacteria > Bacillota > Clostridia > Lachnospirales > Lachnospiraceae > SIG307. The sequence continues at coordinate 9,392 of JAFLSZ010000029.1, read as the reverse complement.
CGAGCGATTGGGCGGTTATCAGGGAACGTGGTCGGTAGGCGTTCACTTAAAGCTCCCGTTTCTTGACAGTATTGCCAAGCGTGTTATTTTAAAGGAGCAGGTAGTTGACTTCGCGCCGCAGCCGGTAATTACGAAAGATAACGTAACGATGCGTATCGATACCGTTGTCTTTTACCAGATTACGGACCCGAAGCTGTTTGCTTACGGCGTGGAGAACCCGATTATGGCAATCGAAAATCTGACGGCTACCACCCTTCGTAACATCATCGGTGATTTGGAACTGGACGAAACGTTAACCTCCCGTGAGACCATCAACACAAAGATGAGAGCATCCCTTGACGTGGCAACGGACCCGTGGGGAATTAAGGTAAATCGTGTTGAGTTAAAGAATATCATTCCGCCGGCAGCAATTCAGGACGCGATGGAGAAGCAGATGAAGGCAGAGCGTGAGCGCCGTGAAGCAATCCTTATCGCAGAAGGTGAGAAGAAGTCTACCGTCCTTGTTGCGGAAGGTAAGAAGGAGTCTGCAATTCTTGAAGCAGAGGCTGAAAAAGAAGCGGCGATTCTCCGCGCGGAAGCAAAGAAAGAAGCAATGATTCGTGAAGCGGAAGGTCAGGCAGAGGCAATCTTAAAAGTACAGCAGGCAAATGCGGAGGGTATCCGTTACTTAAACGAGGCGGCTCCGAATTCGCGCGTAATTCAGTTAAAGAGTCTGGAAGCTTTTGCCAAGGCAGCAGACGGCAAGGCAACCAAAATTATTATTCCGTCCGAGATTCAGGGCATGGCCGGTATGGTAAAGGCATTGACCGAAGTGGGCGCAAAGGATATGTAATGTAATCATGTTATGTAGGAATGCCGTTATACTGTCGGGTAAACCGCGGTGTAACGGCATTTTTGTTTTTGCTGCGCATTTCGATTGCGGAATTTTTGTTATCGTAACATTGGCTGAATCTGCGTATTGACAATCGCAAACGAAGCCGCCGCCGGAATCAGGGCCATATCTGCTACCAGAGAATTTGGCTTTCCGGTGCAGTCGTCCTGACGGAACGGTACAAAATAGTAATTGCGGGTATTTAAAAGTTTTCCGATGTTGGCGGCGTTTCCGGTAAGTCCGTCGTTGGTGGAAATCGCAATTAAAACCGGACGGTTGTTGCGTAAGTGGGCTTTGACCGCCATAGTAACCGGAGTGTCCGTAATGCCGTAAGCGAGCTTTGCGATGGTGTTTCCGGTACAAGGGGCTACAATAAGCAGGTCAAAAAGTTTTTTCGGACCAATCGGTTCTGCGGCAGGAATCGTGTCAATGGCATTATTTCCGGTAATGGTCTCGATATCGTTCCGAAAGTCCGCCGCTTTATAAAACCGGCTGTCAATAGCGGCGGTATTAAAGGAAAAAATCGGAGTAACATTTGCTCCGAGACGAACCAGTTCTTTTAACGGGTCAAGTATTTTTGAGAACGTGCAGTAAGAAGCGGTAATGGCAAAGCCGATACGTTTGCCCTGAAGGTTCTCCATAATGATTACTCCTTTCTAAATTGATTCTCTATTTCTTCAAAAATAAGTTTTGCGGCGGAATACGGTGAAAAACGGGAAGGGAGAGCGCCGGCCGGAAGGCTCCTTATTCCCGGAATTTCATGCGTACAGCATGGAATGCTGGCAAGTTCAATCAAAAGTGCCGGCGTATCATTGGCGGAAACCGGAAGATTATCCAGAATCGGAAACGGGATTGTATTCAGAAGCAGTGTGCCGTCGAGGGCAGAAAGCTGTTCCAACGGCAGGGCCCGGAAACCGTCCCTGTCCGCAAGCGCAATCTCCTCGGGCTCTTTACTGTATACGGTAATATCGGCGCCGAGAGCCCCAAACAGGCGGCTGCACTCTTTTCCGAGGAATCCGTAACCCAATACGAAAACGCGGTTTTCGCAAATAGCGAAAGAGGATTCGGTAATTGCGAGCGCGAGCGCGCCTTCCGCGGTATAGACGGAATTTTTTGTGCGGAATGCCGCGCTTTGTGCTGCTTTTTTATATCCTGCCGCGGCGAGGCTGTCTGTGTCGGACGCAGGGCCTCCCCAAATTATGGCGTTTTCTTTTAAAACGTCGGTGTAGAATGCAAAATGTTCTTTCGGAGAAAGGATAAGAAGGTCAGCCGGGGCTTTGCGGGACCACCCGGCGTCTGTCAGCATTTCGGACAGAATGGCGTGACGGCAATCATCTCCATAAATCATAAAGTTCATAATTTGCTCCTAAGATTCATTTATACCACAGTGTATTCCTAAAATGTCGTTTTGTGTTTGCACGCAGACGAAAAGAGACGAATAGAATAAAGGGAAAAATCTTTCATGGTGAAAAGATGGGACAAAAATTTTTTTCGGGCGGAAACAGCGGAGAAGGGTTTCACAATTATTTTGACGGAATACTGCCGACATGGGAGCGCTTGGAACGGTTCTTTATTATAAAAGGAGGACCCGGCGTAGGAAAAAGCACGCTGATGAAGCGCATTGCGGCGGAGGCGGAAACCGCGGGAGAAGAAGTGGAGCTGTTTTATTGTTCGGGAGACCCGGACAGTCTTGATGCCGTAAGACTGGTGGAACGGGGGATTCTTCTTGCCGACGGAACCGCGCCGCACTGTATGGACCCAAACTATCCGGGAGCGGTAGAGGAAATTCTTAATCTTGGGGAACAGATTGACAGAAACCGGATTGTAAAATACCGTGACGCGGTGGAAGAGCTGACAAAGAAAAACAAACTTTCTTACCGCAGGGCGTATGCGTATCTGAAGGCGGCAGCGGCGTTGGAAACGGAACGGTACTTAGAAGTATTTTCCTGCCTTGACAAAAGCCGCTTAAAAAAGCGCTTTGAGGAACTTGCGGGAGAACAGGAGGACTGTGAAGAAAAGCAGACGCGCAAGCTTTTCCTTGACGCGGTTACCTGTAAAGGAAGAATCAGTTTCGCGGAAGAAATGGCACAGAAGGGAGAGGGGTATCGGATTACCGGAGAATACGCGGAAATCGTTCTGGACGCAGTAAGCAGGAACTTTACCGGCGGGAAACAGGAGTTATTCTGTAATCCGTTACTGCCTCTTCGCGTCAATCATATGTATCTCCCGAAACGGAAAAAATTTCTGGTATCCTGTGAGGCGGAAATCGGAGTGCCGGTTGACGGAGATGAGTTTATGGAAAAAGCGTGCCACAAAACGACGGAAGATTATCACACCGAAGCGAGGAAAATGACAGAGGCGGCAATGCTCTGCCTGAAAGAGTGTAAGGTGATACACGACGAACTGGAAGAAATCTATAAGGAATGCGTGGACTTTGAAAAAGTTACCGAAAGAACAGCGGCGCTCGTTACTGCCATCCGTTCCGTTTGAATAATTATTGTATAAAAACGGCATACTGACACAAAAGTGAGCGTAAGCAAAAGAACGGAGGCAGAAATGAAGAGAATATGCTTTTTTGATACGAAGCCGTATGACAGACTGTATTTTGACGAGTTTGCGGAAAAATACGGATTTGAGATGGTGTACTGCGAATCAAAGCTCAACGAAAAGAGTGTTGTTCTGGCAAGAGGGTGCGACGCGGCGGTGGCGTTCGTGAATGATTCCGTCAACGCCGCCGTACTCCGTGCGCTGGAAGAAATGGGTATTTCGATTGTGGCGATGCGCTGTGCCGGTTACAACAACGTGGATTTCAAAGAGGCATACGGCAAAGTGCATATTGTGCGTGTGCCGGCATATTCTCCCTATGCGGTCGCGGAATTTACGATGGGAATGTTTCTGACGCTGAACCGTAAATTTCACCGTGCATATAACAGGGTCCGCGAATATAATTTCAGTCTGTCGGGGCTTCTCGGTACGGACCTGTACGGAAAAACCATCGGCGTAGTCGGAACCGGAAAAATCGGACAGGTATTTATCGATATCTGCTTAGGGTTCGGAATGCGTGTGCTCGCGTATGACCCGTATCCGAAGGAGCGGAAGGGAGTTTGTTATGTGGGTTTTGAAGAACTCTGCAAAAATTCCGATATGATTTCCCTGCATTGTCCGCTTACGAAAGAGTCGTATCATATTGTGAACAAAGAGGCGATTCAAAACATGAGAGACGGCGTGGTGATTGTAAATACCTCCCGTGGGGCACTTATTGACACCTCAGCGCTGATTGAAAGTTTAAAAGACGGAAAAGTAGGCGCTGCCGGTCTGGACGTGTATGAGGAAGAAGGCGACTTCTTCTATGAGGATTATTCGGGAGAGGTAATGCCGGATGATGAACTGGCGCGTCTTATTTCTATGCCGAATGTCCTTTTGACTTCCCATCAGGCATTTTTGACGGAGGAAGCGTTAAAAAATATCGCGGAAACGACGACGGACAACCTGTACCGGTATTTTGCGGGGGAAGCGCTGCCAAACGAGGTCTGTTATCGGTGTTCAAAAGATAATACATGTAAAAAAGAGCATAAAGAACGCTGCTTTTAAGGTTTTTAATAAGACAGCGTACAATTTACGGAATTTTTTAAAGTAAATAAAATACAAAATGCGAAAACTCAAGAAGAAGGCGGAAATACTTGCATTTCCCTAAGAATTGTACTATAATAAAGAAGGTTATGAATGATAGTTACGGTTCGGAAACCCAGATGTACGGGAAGGGGATATTAGGAATGGCAAAGAGGAATAAACAGAGTACAAAAGATATATATATTTTACTGCTTAGGTCGCAATCCTTGTTTTCACGGGTAATACATATAGCTACAAAAGAAGAATATACGCATGTTTCTATCGGTATGGAGAGCGACTGTACGCAGTTCTACAGTTTTGCGAGACGCTATACGAATCTGCCGCTGCCGGCGGGGTTTGTACAGGAAAGCCTTGACAGCGGACTGATGGCAAAGAGTAAGTCGGCGCCGTGCGCTCTGTACCGTATGACGATTCCTGCGAGTTCTTACTTTTCCCTGCGCAGAAGGTTTAAAAAGATGCTTCCGAAGCAAAAGAGGTTTCAGTACAGTGTTCTCGGTACGTTTTTTTGTTTTTTCGGAATCGAGTACAAGCGTGAAAACAAGTATTTTTGTTCCCAGTTTGTAGCGGAGGCTTTAAACGAGGCAGGCATAATCGAACTGACGAAGTCTCCGGCATTGTACCATCCGGTGGATTTCATTAAACTGCCGCATTTGGAACTGTGTTATAAGGGAACGCTTGGCGGGCTTGACCGTATGCGGTATGCTCTTCCGGCGGGGAATTGTTAATCTTTTATGCGGAAAACGGAGCCGATACACTGTAAGCCGTTACAGTGCATCGGCTTTTAATAAAAATAATAATCTGCCGCATCATCGGGAGGTGCCTGAAATGATTCAACGGCTTGATGAGTATGTAGAAAGACAGCGTTACAGGGCTTTGAACAGTGTGCTTATATATAAGGGTGACAGGATTGTTTTAGAGCGGTACTATAACCGATATGACGAAAACTCCCGTCATCATCTCAAGTCTATTTGGAAAAGTATTTTATCGGTATGCTGCGGTATTGCCATTGACAAAGGCCTGATAAAAAGTGTTGATGAACCAATCGCGGCATATCTTCCGGTTTTTGACGGGCGGGCTAATCCGTATCATCCTATGATTACCGTAAAACATCTTCTTACCATGTCAAGCGGTATTTACTGGGACGGCGGCGTAAAGCATCATTGTCCCATGATGGAGCAGTTTAACCGTGCGGGAAACCGTATAGAATATATTTCGGATATTAAAATGGACGCAGTACCCGGAACGGTATTTTTATATAAAGAGTGGGATGTCATTCTCCTTTCCGCGCTGCTTTCGGCGGCAAGCGGAATGAATCCCTTTGATTTTTGCAGCGAATATTTGTATAAACCGCTCGGAATAGAAAGCGGAAGATGGTTTACGTTTCCGGACGGCGTTTGTTATAATATAGGAACCACGCCCGCCGAACAGGCCGAATCGAATCTTTCCGCCCGCGACCTTGCAAAAATCGGGCTGCTCTTTAAAAACGGCGGTAAATGGAACAAAGAGCAGATTGTATCAGGCGGATATATCCGGGAAGCAATTACGCCGCACAGGCAGGGGTACGGCTATCTGTGGTGGCTCTATGACGACGGGTACGGATGTATGGGATATGGCGGCCAGCAGGTAAGAGTTATCCCCGAACACGACATTGTATATGTGCTTCAGGCAACCGCACTTCGTTCTCCCAGAAATTATGATGACGTTGTGAAGGAAGCGTTACGAAATAATATTGTAAAATGATTATCAGACATGGTTTTTGCCCGTTTGGGAGGTTTGGTCGTACTGACTTGACTCTGCCAAACGGCATGAGCCATGTCTATTTTTAACCGCCAAAGAAAAACTGACAATAATTTTTAAAATGCAGGGAATATTTCTTCTGAAATCTTGTCTTTATAGGTGAAGGCTTTCAATGTTACAAACCGTACGGAAAGGGGATTGGAATGGAGGATTGGCAAATCATCGATCTATACTTTAAGCGTGACGAGGCTGCGATTTCGGAGACGGATAAAAAATACGGAGGATTCTGCCGCGGCGTTGCAATTAATATTTTATCGTCTGACGAAGATGCGAAGGAGTGTGTCAACGATACCTGGTTTCAGGCGTGGAACGCAATCCCGCCGCAGCGTCCGGATAAACTCGGTGCGTGGCTCGGCAGGGTCGTGCGCAACATCGCTATTAATCTCTGGAATAAAAACCGCCGCAAAAAGCGTTATGCGGGTATGGAGCAGCTTTTAAAGGAATTAGAAGACTGCATTCCGTCTTCCAAGACCGTGGAACACGAAATAGAAGAAAAAGAACTGACCGAAGTTTTAAATACATGGCTTGCGTCGCTTTCGAAAAATGACCGTATTCTTTTCATGCGCCGCTACTGGAACGGCGAGATGCTGAATAATCTTGCGAAAGAGTATGGGGCAACTCCGGGGAAGCTTGCGAAACGTATGTATAAACTCAGGCAGAATCTCAAATCCATGCTTGAAAAGGAGGGCTATTCGTTATGAGAGAAACAGAAGCAGTGAAGCTATATAACAGTATTACCAATGTCAGCGAAAAATATATTGAAGAAGCGCAAATCAGGAGTACAAATCGGGAGCATAAAAAAAGGACTTCCGTATGGCTTGTAAGAGGGGTGGCCGCGGCATGTTTCTGTTTACTTGCCGCAGGATTGTTTGTGTGGAGAAAGACGGCGGAATCTCCTTTGGACAGAACACCTAAAATAACTGTCTCGGAGAACGGAGTGGTAATTCCGCCGCTGAAAGTTTCTCTGTCTGCTAAAACGAAAGATGCCGCGTGTATGGTTCCCTTTTTTATCTATCAGGGACGCTGTTATGTAGGATATGAGACGCTTTATAATGCCGATGTCAGCGATGGCATCATCGGAGAACTTCTCGGTTCGGCAACCGGTTTGATTGATGAATGGACTTCAAAGGACGGTTATGTCGATTTTGCGGGAAGTGTGAAGGGCGACTTTTATGCGGTAAAAGGGTTTAATTCGGAGTTTATCCTTTGTATGAAGGATGACAGCAGGGTGTTAATCTTTACCTGCAATAACGGTATTACCGTAAAAACGGGCGCGGAGCTGTATGAGGACAGACTGCATCTTTCCGGAAATTATACCGGTGTGCGGTATGAAACCCGCAATTCATGGTTTTACAGCCGGAATGAACTTTATGCCCTGAACGATTTAAACAATAGTGTCATCGACAATTTTATCACGGAAATGAACGCGGCGGAGTTTATGCCGTTTGACAGTATCCCTTTAAAAGACGGCCGGACGGATGTTTATGAAACGGAAATCGATCACCTGTATTTTTTACTGGAAAACGGACTGACCGTGCATCTTCGGCTTTATGAGGGAGGATATGTGCGTTTTCAGGGACTTGGGGATGTCTGTGTAAAGATTCCCGAAAGGCAGTTTAAGGAAATAACGGACTTATTTAATAATCCGGCGGCTTGGACGCCGGTAGAGGAGAAGGGGGATATTTTTTCCTAATCTTTTTTGTATGGACAGCCGATAAATAAGATAGGCGGAATTATTCCGTCTGTCGTAAGTTGTGCCAACAAGGATGTTGGCGGAAATTCTTTATCATGAAAAAGAAAGGAAGTGGATTTCATGATTGTTCAGGCAAGTTCTGTCGCCATGAGTTCGGAGCGTTCTTACTCTAAAGTAGAGAGTTCCATGTCAATGACAGTGACATCCAAAGCGGACGATGCCGTCAAAGTGGATATTTCGGACAAATCAAGGAGTTTGTTTAAACAGCTTCAGGAAGGTTTGGAAGAAAAAGAGCGGGCGAAAAAAGAGGAAGATGCAGCAAAGAAAGAAAAGCAGAAGCAGGTGTTTCTCGATATGGCGAAGCGGTCACAAAAGACAAACGGAGAGCCGAACCTACCGGCACATTCCGAAGAGGAGCTGGAGCTGAAAATGCTGCGCAGGATTTTGGAGAGTCTGCGGCGTCATCAAAAGGGCGGACATTCCCGCGATACGAAGCAGTCGAACCTTTTGGAGCCTTTTTGGTCGTTTGAGGAAAGGCGGGGCGCGTCTGCCGGTCTGCAGATGAGTGTCAGCAGCAGTATGGAAAGTATGTCCGCAGCGGGAAGCTCCGTGCGCAATACCGTTTCCGTGGGAAGAGGCGGAGGACGGGAGTATAAGATTCAGACGGTAACGTCCAGCTTTTTCGCAGAGCAGGAAGTAACGGAGTTCAGTACAACCGGAGTAGTGCGTACCGCGGACGGCAGGGAAATTACGTTTGGAGTCAGCGTAGAAATGTCCCGCTCTTTTGCACAGTCGATGGAAATTTATACGGAGGGCAGTTATGTTCTCAAAGACCCGTTGGTAATCAATCTGGACACCAATATTGCGGAAGTAAGCGACAAAAAGTTTTATTTTGACCTGGACGGAGACGGTGAGGAAGAAGAAATCTCCGAACTGGGCAGAGGAAGCGGTTATCTTGCTCTTGATAAAAACGGTGACGGAATCATCAATGACGGAAGCGAGCTGTTCGGTACGAAAAGCGGCGACGGCTTTGCGGAACTGGCTGCGTATGACAGTGACGGCAACGGTTGGATTGACGAGGCGGATGAAATCTTTTCCCAGTTAAAAGTCTGGGTAAAGGATGAAAACGGAGAAAACCGGCTGCTGGATTTAAAAGAAGCGAATGTCGGAGCGATTTATCTCGGAAATGTCAATACACAGTTTTCCTTAAATAACGCGGAAACCAATGCCACGAACGGGGTAATTCAAAAAACCGGCGTTTATCTGCGTGAAGACGGCACGGCGGGAACGGTGCAGCATGTTGATTTGGCGGTATAACTTTACGCGAAAGAAAACTTGAGTTTCCACATTTTGTATACTTTATTATATTCCGTAGATTGAACGCTCTCTTATTTTTGCATG